>JBJMVV010000309.1:0-33263 GCA_045810505.1 Massilia sp. | reverse complement strand
CCGATCAACACGACTTTTCCCTTGCCTTGCATGCGAGACTCCTTACTGGTCCAGGCGAATCATACCGGCCGCCACCGTCTGGTGGGTGACTTCATCGATCAGGATGAAGGCGCCGGTAGCGCGGATGGCGGAATAGTCGTCGGCCGCCAGCGGCTGCTGGACGGTGACGGCAATGCGCGCAATATCGTTCAGTTTCAAGCCATCGGCTGGATGGCGCTGCTGCGTGTTGATGTCGAGGATGCTCGACACGGCCGTGACCTTGGCCGCGGTCTGGCGGGTGCCGTGCTTGAGCCAGTATTTGCGGCGCGTATCGAGCGGCTCGTCGGCCATCCAGCAGACGTCGGCCACCAGGTTCTTCAGCAGGGCGGCAGGCGCGGCGCTGGACGAGAGCATGTCGCCGCGCGAAATGTCGAGGTGTTCTTCGAGCAGCAGGGTGACCGACTGACCCACCACGGCGGAAGCGTGCGAGCCGTCGAAGGTGACGATGTCCTTGACGGTGGCTGATTGTCCCGAGGGCTGCACCACCAGCTTGTCGCCCACCGACACCTTGCCCGCTTCGATGCGGCCCATATAGCCGCGGAAATCATTGGCTTCATGGCCATTGTGGCGCGCTACCAGTTGCACCGGAAAACGGAAGGGCGCGTGGTGGGAGGCTTCCTGCACCGTCAGATTTTCCAGCAGGGTGATCAGGGTTGGACCCTGGTACCACGACATCTTGCTGCTGGGCTCGACCACGTTGTCGCCCGACAGGGCCGACAGGGGAATCGCGGTGACGTCCTTCAGGCCCAGGCTGGCGGCAAACTGGCCGTAAGCGGTGACGATGCGCTCGTAGACGGCCTGGTCGTAGTTGACCAGGTCCATCTTGTTGACGGCGACAATGACGTGTTCGATCTGCAGCAGGTGGGCAATGGTCGAATGGCGCTTGGTCTGGATCAGTAACTCGACGCTACCATCGTCTTTCAGTTTCACCTTCGAGACGTCCACCAGGATGATGACGGCGTCGGCGGTCGACGCGCCCGTCACCATATTGCGGGTGTACTGCTCGTGGCCCGGCGTATCGGCAATGATAAATTTGCGCTTGGGCGTGGCGAAATAGCGGTAGGCCACGTCGATCGTGATGCCCTGTTCCCGTTCGGCTTCCAGGCCGTCCGTCAGCAGCGACAGGTCGACCGCGTCGCCCACGGTGCGCTTGTGTTTCGAGCGCGACATGGCGTCGAGCTGGTCGGCAAAGATGCCCTTGCTGTCGAACAGCAGGCGGCCGATCAGGGTGCTTTTGCCATCGTCGACGGAGCCGGCCGTGATAAAGCGCAGCAAGCCGGCGCTGGCGTCGTCGTCGACCTGCTTGGCGATGGGTTCCACAAATGCGTTCATCAGAAATACCCTGCTTTCTTACGTTTTTCCATCGAGGCTTCGGAGGTCTGATCGTCCATCCGCGTGGCGCCCCGTTCGGTGATCTGGGTGATGGCCGTTTCGGCAATGATGGCTTCGACGCTGGCCGCACTTGACGACACGGGGCAGGTGCAGGAAATATCGCCGACGGTGCGGAAACGCACCACCTGGGTCTGCACCGTCTCGCCTTCGCGCGGCGGGGTCAGGTCCGTCAAGGGCACCAAGAGGCCATTGCGGGGAATCACCTGGCGCTCGTGCGCAAAATAAATCGGCGGCAGGGCCAGTTGTTCGCGCTGGATGTACATCCACACGTCCAGTTCGGTCCAGTTGGAGATCGGGAAGACGCGCATGTTTTCGCCCGGATGGACGCGGGTGTTATACAGGTCCCACAGTTCCGGACGCTGGGCTTTCGGATCCCACTGGCCGAATTCGTCGCGGAAGGAAAAGATGCGCTCTTTCGCGCGGGCTTTTTCCTCATCGCGGCGGGCGCCGCCGATGCAGGCGTCAAAACCGTGTTGGGCAATGGTCTCCAGCAAGGTCACGGCCTGGGCCGCGTTGCGCGAGTCCGTGGCCGGATTGCGCAGGCGCACCGTGCCTTTTTTGATCGAGTCTTCCACCGAGCCCACGATCAGGCGCTCGCCCAGTTCGGCCACCCGCTGGTCGCGGAAGGTGATCACTTCGGGAAAGTTGTGGCCCGTGTCGATGTGCACCAGGGGGAAGGGAAACTTGCCTGGCCTGAAGGCTTTTTCAGCCAGGCGCAGCAGCACGACCGAATCCTTGCCGCCGGAGAAGAGCAGGGCGGGATTGGTGCATTCGGCGGCCACTTCGCGCAGGATGTGGATGGCTTCGGACTCGAGCGCGTCGAGATGGCGCGCGTTGACGTCGGTGAGGACGCGAGGGGACAGATCGCTCAGGGTGTTCATGATTGCCTTTGCGGCTTATGCCGCGACAGATTTAATACGAATCAGTTTGCCGTCGACCATGTGCAGGCCGCATTCCTTCTGGTCGGGGTTTTCCCACCACCAGCGTCCGGCGCGTACATCCTCGCCCGGCTCGATGGCGCGGGTGCAGGGCGCACAGCCGATCGAGGGAAAGCCCTGGTCGTGCAAGGCGTTGTAGGGCACATTGTTGGCGCGGATATAGTCCCAGACGTCTTGCTCGGACCAGTCCGCCAACGGGTTGAATTTCACGTTGCCATGGGCCGCATCGTCTTCCTGCACGGCCAGTTCGGCGCGGGTGCTGGACTGGGCGCGGCGCTGGCCGGTGACCCAGGCGCGGCTGCCGGCAAGGGCGCGGCCCAGCGGCTCGACCTTGCGGATGCGGCAGCATTCGCGGCGCATCTCGATGCTGTCATAAAACGCGTTGAGGCCGTTGCTGGCGACGTAGTTCGCCACCGCCTCGGCTTGCGGATGGAAGACGGCAATGTTGTAGCGATAGCGTTCGCGCACGGCATCGATCACTGCCACCGTCTCGGGATTCAGGCGCCCCGTGTCGAGCGAGAAAATCCCGATCGGCAGGCCGGCTTTTAAAATCAGGTCGGTCAGCACCATGTCTTCAGCCGCCAGGCTGGAGGCAAACACGGCGGGCGAAAAATCGCGCGCGACCTGTTCGAGAATGGCGCTGGTATCGGCAACGCGGGTGTGCAGATCGGACATAGTGGTTCCCAAATGGCTGGCTAGATGCCGTAGCCGATGTCGCCGGCTTCGATGCTCTGTTCGACCTTGCGCTCGGCGCGGCGGAACAGGGGCAGGGGCTGGTCGACCGAGGCCTGGTAGGTTTCCGTGAAATCGGTCAGGCTTTTCAGGGCGTCGTCCACGGAACGGTCGGCGCGCACGGCGTAGGCGTCAAAGCCGACCCGGCGCATGGAAAACAATTGATCGCGCAACACGTCGCCGATGGCGCGCAGTTCGCCCGTGTAAGCGAGGCGCTTGCGCAAATTGAAGGCGGTAGAATAGCCGCGGCCGTCCGTGAACTTTGGAAAGTCGATGGCGATCAACTTGACCCGGTCCAGGTCCGCCTTGAGCACGCTGGCCTGTTCGTCCGGCGCCAGCCAGACGCCCACGTCGGCGCGCGGCGCGAGTTCAGCCTGGCGCGCGGTCCAGACGGCCAGCGGCACGATGAGTTTGCCTTCGGGCAGTTCGACCTGCTCGGCGGTCTGGCCTTCGTCCAGGCGCAGCACGCGCCAGTCGTCAGCGGCGATGGTGTGGCCCTTGATGATGCGGGGGTGATGCTCAAGCATAGTGATCTTCTCCGACGAGGCTGCCGCCGCCAATCGGCGTGGCGTAGACGAATTCCTTGAATGGGGCAATCCCCAGGCGCTGGGCGGTCTCGGCAAAGCGCTCGCCTTCGTGGCGTTCGCGCACATAGACTTGCAGCAGGCGGTCAATCACTTCCGGCATTTGCAGGGACGAGAAAGAGGGGCCGATGATCTTGCCGATGGCCGGGTTGTTGCCCTGGGCGCCGCCAATCGATACCTGATAGAACTCGCTGCCATCCTTGTCCACGCCCAGCACGCCGATCGAGCCGACGTGGTGGTGGCCGCAGGCATTGATGCAGCCGGAAATGTTCAGTTCGATGTCGCCGATGTCGTGTTGGAAATCGAGGTTGTCGAAACGCTCCGCGATGGCGGCCGCGATCGGCAAGGACTTGGCGTTGGCCAGCGAGCAGAAATCGCCGCCGGGGCAGCAGATGATGTCGGTCAAGAGGCCGATATTTGGCGTAGCCAGGCCGCGCGCCTTGATTTCCGTCCACAGATCAAACAGGCGTTCCTGCTCGACGTCGGCCAGCACCAGGTTCTGCTCGTGCGTGACGCGCAGTTCGCCGAAGCTGTATTTGTCGGCCATGTCTGCCACGAAATCCATTTGCGCTGCAGTGGCGTCGCCCGGCGGCACGCCGGTTTTCTTCAGCGACAGGATGACGGCGGCGTAGCCGGGCATCTTGTGCGGCTGAACATTGCGCGCCAGCCAGTTGGCGAAGGCTTTTTCCGGATGCTGCTGGCGCGGGTCGATGTCGGCCAGTTGGGCGTAGGCCGGTGGGGCAAAATAGGCCGCCACGCGCGCCAGTTCCGCTTCGGTCAGGGTTTCCGCGCCATCTTTCAGGTCGGCCCACTCGGCCTCGACCTGGCGGGTGAACTCTTCCACGCCCAGCGCTTTCAACAGAATCTTGACGCGGGCCTTGTATTTGTTGTCGCGCCTGCCATGCTGGTTGTAGACGCGCATCAGCGCTTCTGTATAGGTCAGCAGGTGCTGCCAGGGCAGGAATTCGCGGATCACGCTGCCCAGGATGGGGGTGCGGCCCATGCCGCCGCCGGCCATGAACTTGAAGCCGATTTCGCCAGCCTCATTCCTGACGACGGTCAGGCCGATGTCGTGCACGGCAATGGCGGCACGGTCTTCCAGGGCGCCGTTGATGGCGACCTTGAACTTGCGGGGCAGGGCAATGAATTCGGGGTGGAAGGTCGACCACTGGCGCAGGATTTCCGCGAAGGGACGGGGATCGATGATCTCGTCAGCGGCCACGCCGGCGAACTCGTCCGACGTAATGTTACGGATGCAGTTGCCGGAAGTCTGGATGGCGTGCATTTCCACCGAGGCCAGGTCGGTCAGGATGTCGGGCGTCTGCTCCAGTTCGATCCAGTTGAACTGGATGTTCTGGCGCGTGGTGAAGTGGCCGTAGCCGCGGTCGTATTTGCGGGCAATCTGGGCGAACATGCGCATCTGTTTCGCATTCATCAAGCCGTAGGGCACGGCGATGCGCAGCATGTAGGCGTGGCGCTGCAGATACAGGCCGTTTTGCAGGCGCAGGGGCAAGAACTCGGCTTCGCTCAGTTCGTCGCCAAGACGGCGCCGCACCTGGTCGCGGTACTGGGCAATGCGCTCGCGCACGATGAGATGGTCAAACTGGTCGTAACGGTACATAAACTGTCCTGGCTAAGGGTGGTCCCACACTAAGCCCCATGATAAGGAGGGCCGTGCTTATTCCAAAGGACTGAGAATTTATTTGCTTATATTCGTAAATGACATAAGCATTCTTATAAAATACCTTACCAGCAGCACTACACAGAAAAACAACATGAATCTTCATCAATTGCGCTTCGTGCGCGAGGCGGTGCGGCAGAATTTCAACCTGACCGACGCCGCCAAGGCCCTGTTCACCTCGCAACCGGGCGTGTCCAAGGCCATCATCGAGCTGGAAGAAGAGTTGGGGGTGGACATTTTCACCCGTCACGGCAAGCGCATCCGGGGCCTGACCGAGCCCGGTCGCCTGGTGCTGGAGTCGGTCGAGCTGATCATGCAGGAAATCGACAGCCTGAAACGCATCGGCAAGGAATACGCCGCCCAGGACAGTGGCAGTTTTACCATAGCCACCACCCACACCCAGGCCCGCTACATCCTGCCGAAAGTGGTGCAGGCCTTCATGCAGAAGTACCCGAAGGTGCGCCTGTCGCTGTTGCAGGGCAACCCGCGTCAGATCGCCGACATGGTCAAGAGCGACCAGGCCGATCTCGCCATCGCCACTGAATCGATCGCCAATATTGACGGCCTGATCACCTTGCCCTGCTACCAGTGGGAGCACGTGGTGGTGGTGCCGCCGGAACATCCGCTGCTCAACTCGAAGGCCGTGTCGCTGGAAGAAATTGCCGGCTATCCCCTGATCACCTATGATTCCGCCTTCGCCGGGCGCAACAAAATCGACCACGCGTTCAGTCTGCGGGGTCTCAAACCCGACGTGCTGCTCGAAGCCATCGACGCCGATGTCATCAAGACCTATGTCGAACTGGGCATGGGCCTGGGCGTGATTGCCGGCATGGCCTTTGACAGCGAGCGCGACAAGAACCTGCGCGCCATTTCTGTTGGCCATTTGTTCGGCACCAATGTGTCGCGGGTGGCCATCAAGCAGGGCGCCTATTTACGCAGCTACATCTATACTTTTATTGAATTACTGGCGCCGACCCTGAACCGCAAGATGGTCGAGTCCGCCATGAATGGCGCCAAGGAAACCTACGAGCTTTAAGCTTGCACACCATGATCACAGAACAATCCGCCCAGTTTTACGCCAAGAGCGCCGCCCTCAATGACGCCATCTACGATGTGCCCGAACGCCAGGATGACCTGGAAGAAATGATCGAGCGGGTCGCCGCCATGCTCGACGGCCATACCGTCCTTGAACTCGCATGCGGCACCGGTTACTGGACCGCCGTGCTGGCTGAAAGCGCCGAGCGGGTGCTGGCCACCGACATCAATCCAGAGTTGCTGGCGCTGGGCCAGGCGCGCGGCCTGCCAGCCGACAAGGTGCAGTGGCGCCAGGTCGACGCCTTTGATCTGCCGGCCGACCTGGGCGATTTCACGGCCGTCTTCATCGGCTTCTGGTGGTCGCACATCCGGCGCGACCAGCAAGACAAATTCCTCGCGCAACTGCGCGCGCGTTTCGGCAAGGATACTTTGCTGGTGCTGCTCGACGATGTCTACGTCGAAGGCAGCAGCCCCACGGTGGCCCGCACCGATCTGGAAGGCAATACCTACAAGATTGAAACGGCGCCCGATGGGGAGCGCTATGAGATTCCAAAGACCTATCCGTCGGACAGTGCGCTGAGGAAGCGGCTGGCGAATGCGACGCGCGAGATTCGCATCACGCGGTTGGAATATTATTGGCTGCTTAGCTGCCGGCTGAAATAAAAAGCGGGGACAGTCCCCGCTTTTTTCAAGCCATCAATCAGAACGAGTGACGGATACCCACGGTCAGCGCCGATGGATCGCTGCCCAGCGCCGTTGCTGGCGGGGTGATGTTGTTGCTGGCGGAGTTGATGCCGAAGGCGCCGGCCTTGTTGTTGTTCAGCTTGGCGTACGAGGCGTAGACATTCGAACGCTTCGAGAAGCTGTAGCTGTAGGCGAGGGTGCCGCCATTGCCGCGGGCGCCGCCAGCCTGGTTGCGGTCCTGCTGGAAGTTCACGTAGAACTTGTGGGCTGCCAGCGAGTAGATGCCGCCCAGGTTGTACTGCTCGAACTTGTTGTTCGGGCCGGCCTGGTCTGCAGCGAGGTAGCCGCCCTTGACTTCGAAGTCGCCGAACTTGTAGCCGGCGCCCAAGGTGTATTCCTTGTCGACGTCGTTGGCCAGGCGCTTGAACTCATGGTAAGCCGCGCCGACATACAGGCCGGCGTTGGCGTACTGCAGGCCGATACCGCGCAGGTCGCCGCTGGGGCCGGTGGTTTTTTCGCCAGCGGAGTAGGCTGCCAGCACCGAGAAGCCGCTGTAGACATTGCTCTTGTAGTTGACCGAGTTCGACAGGCGGCGGGTCACGCGGTTGGTGCCGAAGGCGGACAGGTTGGTGCCGTAGAAGCCCTGGCCCAGTGCATCGCTTGCAGCGGCAACCTGGGCGATTGGCGAATATTCGCGGCCCAGGGTAAGGGTGCCGTACTCGCTTTCGAGACCGACCACGGAGCGGCGCTGGAACAGGCCGGCGGCATCGCCCACGCCCGTGTCGAGAGCGTAACCTGCTTCCAGGTTATAGATTGCCTTCAAACCGCCACCGAGTTCTTCGCTGCCGCGGAAGCCAAAGCGGCTGCTCGACTGATTGCCCGAAGCAATCTGCACCGGCAGTCTGCCGCCGGGTGCACCGGTGTCTTCGCGCGAGATGGATGCGTCAAGCAAACCGTAGATGGTGACATTGGATTGGGCTGCGGCCAGAAGGGGGGCCGACGCGACGATGGCGATTGCCAGGCGTTTCATTTGCATAGAATTCTCCAGTATTGATGCGGGTGGTTCACAGTGAGCACCCGAGATCGACCGAGATGATACCTGTTCAGTATGTCATCCGCATGACAAAATGACAGTCAGCAATTTCAATCAGTCTGTGCGCACCAATAGCGGCAAGACGATGTCAATACGGGTTCCGCTGGGTTCGTCGGCGCTGATGGTGATGTCGCCGTTCAAAGCCAGCACGCGCTCGCGCATGCCCACCAGCCCCAGAGAGGCCGCCTTGTCGAGGTCGCTGGGCTGGATGCCGCGGCCATCGTCGCGTACGGTCAGCAGCACTTCGTGGTCCACGCGGTAGAGGGTGATGGTGACGTTGGCCGCATTGGCGTGCCGCGCAATATTGGTTAACGCTTCCTGCACGATGCGAAATATTGCAGTGCTTGCCGTGTCGCCCAGGCGCAGTTCCGCCTCGTCCGCGTACAGGGTGCAGGCAATCGCGTAGCGCTTGACAAATTCATCGCGCAGACCTTGCAAAGCAAAGAAGAGTCCGCCTTCATCGAGCGAGCGGGGGCGCAGATTGGTGGCGATGCGGCGCAGCGAGGTGATGGCGGTGAGCAGGTTCTGCTCCATGCCGTCGATGAGTTTGACCGCCTTGGCTTGATTGCCGCCATTGCCGCCCAGGCCGTCCCTGCCCTGATCCTGCCGCAACAGGGTCAGATCCATCTTCAAGGCCGCCAGCAACTGCCCCAGATCATCGTGCAACTCGCGCGCGATGTGGGCGCGCTCTTCTTCGCGGATGGTTTGCAGCGCGCTGGAAAGCTGGCGCAACTGGGTGTGCGAGCGCGACAGCTTTTCGTGCACTTCCTGGCGGTCGGTGACGTCGCGCAGGATGATGGTGTGGATGGCTGCGCCGTGTTCGAGCACGGTGGAAGCGGAGCCTTCAATGGGGAAGGCGGAGCCGTCGGCGCGGATGCCGGAGACGGAATAATCGGTGGCGCGCCGGCCCACCCGGCCGCTGTCGCCAAAGTAGGGCGGCGGGCCGTCCGCGCTGACCGGCAATGGCGAGAGGAAACGCGCCAGCGGCACGCCCTGCATGGCCTCGACGCTGGTGGCGAACATGGCCGCGGCCGACGGGTTGGCCATCAGGATCGTGTTTTTGTTATCGGTGGAAATGATTGCTTCGGAAGCGTTGGCGATGATGTCGTTGCCGTTCGCGGCCGCACCGGCAGGCCCCGCGCACCATTGCCGCCCTTGCCGCCGCGCGAGTGTAAAGCCCGCGGCTGCGCCCAGCCCGAGCAGGGCGGTGGAGGACAGCAGGGAGTTGGTGCGCTGGCGCGGCATGGTGCATCACGATGTGGAGGCGATGCCACCATTGTTGACGCTTGCCGGTTCGGCCAATTGAGCGCGCTCAGACGCGCGCCCTTGCTACATCTGCTTGAACAGGTGCAAAAAGCTGCGGCTCACTTCGAGCTTGTCGGAACGGCCCTTGATCATCACCAGGTGGCGGCCGCGCAAGTCGCGCGTGACGCCCTCGATGGCGTTGACGTTGACCAGCGTTGCGCGGTGGATTTGCCAGAACAGGGCGGGATCGAGTTCCTCGGCCAGGTCGCGCACGGGCTTGCGGATCAGGGCCTCGAATTTTTCCGTTTGCACGCTGGTGTATTTCTCATCCGAACGGAAAAACAGGATGTCTTCCACCGGGATCATGCGCAGGTCCTGGCCGATGCTGGCCTGGATCCACTGCAGATAGGCCGGCTTCGGCGCCGCCATTTTCTCGGCCAGTTGCGACAGCATCTGGGTGACGCTGTCGTTGATGACGGCCTTGGGATTGCCCAGCTTTTCCTTCAGGCGCTCCACCGTCACCTGCAGGCGCTCCTGCTCGGGCGGCTTCAATACGTAATCGACGGCGCCCCGCTCGAACGCTTCCACGGCGTACTGGTCGTAGGCGGTCACAAAGACGATATTGCTCTGGTTGCCGATCTGGCGCGCCGCATCCATGCCGTTGGTGCCGGGCATGCGGATGTCGAGGAAGGTCAGATCGGGTTTTAACTGGCGCACCAGTTCGACGGCCTCTTCGCCATTTTTTGCTTCTCCCACGATGTCCAGTTCGGGCCAGACCTGGCCCAGGCGCATGCGCAACTGGTCGCGCATCAATCTCTCGTCGTCAGCAATAATGGCAGTAGGCATGTGGTCGATGGGCGCGTGGCCGCAATTACAGGTGTGCCAATTATTCAATACATCGGCGCTTTAAGCAATCTCCCGTTCAGGCCTTTGCAACGTAGTAGGGCACTTCGATGGTCGCGATCACGCCGCTGGGCGAATTGGCCGCGATATGCAGTTGCCCCTGTTCGCCATGCAGCAGTTTCAGGCGCTCGCGGATGGTGGGCAGGCCCAGGCCCGTGCCGTCGCTGGGCATGACGCCAAAGCCGACGCCGTCGTCGCTGACGGTCACGCGCAGCTTGCTGCCTTCCACATTGGCCACCACGCTCAGCTTGCCGCCCTCCGGCTTGCATTCGAGGCCGTGCTTGATGGCGTTCTCGACCATCGATTGCAGCATCATGGGCGGAAATTCGGCGCTGCGCAGTTCGTCGGGAATGCGCAGGTCCACCGTCAGGCGCTCTTCCATCCGCATTTTAAGCAGGTTCAGGTAGGCCTTGACCATGTCGACCTCGCGGCCCAGGTTGGTGACGACAGCGTTGTCGCGCATCTGCGGCAACACGGCGCGCAGGTACTGGATCAGGCTGCGCTGCATGGCCGAGGCGCGCGGCGGATCGACCTGGATCAGGTGCTCGACCGAGGCCAGGGTATTGAACAGAAAGTGCGGTTCGACCTGGGCCTGCATCATCTGCATCTTCGTTTCCGACAACTGGCGCTGCATGGATTCGCGTTCGGCGGCCGCGTTGGCCGTCTGGGTCTGCGCCTCCGCCCGCTTCTTGCCGCCGACCAGGGCTTTCATGGCGAACAGGGCCAGCACCAGCAGGGTGACGAAGCTCTTGAACCAGGTCGAGGCCTGCTTGTGGTAGCGCGAGACTTTCGCTTCGGCCGCATTGTCGACCGCTTCCTCGATCGCGTTCGACAACTCCTCGCCGATCTGCGGGGGCAGGGCGATGTGGACTTCGTCGCTGGCGTCGGCCTTGGCCGTGGCCGTGTTTTTGGCGCCGTTCTTGCCGGCCTTGGCGGCCGGGACTGGTGGCGGCGCTTCGTCCTCATCGTCCAGTTCGGCGGCCGGAGCGGCAGGCGCAGCGGGGGCAGCGGATGCGGCAGGCGCGGCAGGCGCGGCAGGCGGCTCGGGCGCGACTGCCGCACCCGACTTCACTTTGCCGCGCGGATTGAAACGGATGCCGCTCTCGTCAATCTGGATATTCGATTCCGGCGCCTTTTTGGCGCGGCGGTCCGAGCGCACCACGATTTCTTCGCTGGCGCCCGAAAACAGCTCGTCCTGCAGGATTTTTCCAGCCATCAAGGCCAGCGCTGCGAACAGGAAGAACTTCCACCAGGACAGTTGACTGACCCAGGTGGCGGTGGCGTCGAACAGCCGGTGCAGCCATCCGAACAGGCCGTTCACAGCGGGAGGAAGGGTGCGCCGAGATTGCATGCTGATCCGTGTCATTTCAAATTGGTACGGTGCAACTGTACCTGCTTGCGGCGGGGGATGCAGTATCTATGCGACAGGCTGCAATATTGGCGGTGCAGGGCAGCAAAAAATGGGACAGGCACCCTTGGCGCCAGTCCCCCTGCTGCCTGCATCACGATGGCGCATATAGCAGGGTGGACTGGCGCCGAAGGTGCCTGTCCCCATTTTCCAAACAGTATTGCTTAACAATCAGGCCGCAACGATTTCCTGCTTCTCCGGCAAGGCAATCTGATGATCCACGCTGAACTGGTAATCCTTGAACACGTGCTCGGCGCTGAGCAGCTGGTAGCTGCCGTCGGCCAGTTTATGCGTGGTGTCCTTCAGGCGCGAGGTAGTCTGGCCGCAGGTCCAGCAATTGAAATTGCGCATGTGGGTGCACAGGCAGGTCTTGTCCATGACGACGATGTTTTTCGTGTCCGGATTGGCCAGCACTTCGCGGTTATAGGAATTGATATACGAGCAGTTGCCGGTGGCATCGAGCAGGTAGCCGTAAGACTCGCAGCCGGGACGGATGCCCGAACCGATGGCCGGGGTGCTCTTGAGCATGCGCATCGGATAGCCGGTCGGTGAAATGCCGTTGACGATGATGTCGTCTTCCGTGGCGCGCACGTATTCCTGCTTGACAGAATCAGGCAGGCCGCATTCGTGGGTCATGGTGAAGCGGGTCGCCACCTGCACGCCGCCCGCGCCTTTTTCAAGGAACTCGACCGCGTCGGTGCCGGTGAACACGCCGCCGGCCGCGATCAGGGGAATCGTCAAGCCTTCCGTGCGCATGAAGGCATGGATTTCGTCCATGATGGTGTGCAGATCGTAGTCGGCCCAGTCGAGGCCGAATCCGAGGTGGCCGCCGGCCAGCGGGCCTTCGACGATGATGTAGTCGGGCAGGCGGTCGAGCTTGGACACCTTGCGCAGGAACAGTTGCAGCGCGCGCACGGACGAGACGATGATGCCCAGTTTGGCGTCGCGGAAACGCGGATGGTCGGCGATCAGGGCAAACGAGCCCAGGTGCAGGCCGGCCGACATGGTGATGCCGTCGATGCCGGCGTCGAGCGCGGCCGACAGGCGGGTGCGCAGGGTTTCTTTCGGCGAATTCATGGTCAGCTTTTCCATGCAATTCACGAAAATCATGCCATCGCCCTGCTTGGCAGCCATGGTGGCGCCCACGTGCAGCATGGTCGCTTCGGCCAGGCGGGCCAGGTCGAACTGCACCACCGCCTTGTCCATATTGTTGATGTTGAACTTGTAGGTCTTGGTTTTTTCCTTGACGAAGCTGGTGTCGAACTTGCGGTCCGACACGTCCTGCACCATCGCGTCGGAAATATGGCCGATGCCGCCCAGGCGGGCCGCTTCCAGGGCCAGTTCCGAGGTCGAGATGTCGACACCCATCCCGCCGATCATAATGGGCACCAACTCCTTGTTGCCCAGACGCAGGCGGAAATCATCAACACGTTTCATTGCTATCCTTAAAACACCGGTTGTACTGGCGCCTACTTTGGTTTTTAAAATCGAGTTTGCGCAGGCTCAATTCTACCTTAAGCAACCCACTGATTCGCTAGGGTTTATACGCAAGGACGCCGCCGCCGGATTCGCTCGGGCGGCGTCAGCAAGCTGCTTGAACCGCTTTAATCGCGGAAGTTATTGAATTCCAGCGGCAAATCCTGCACATCCTTGCGCAGCATGGCCATGGCGGCCTGCAGATCGTCGCGCTTGGCGCCCGTGACGCGCACGGCGTCGCCCTGGATGCTGGCCTGGACCTTCATCTTGCTGTCCTTGATGACCCGCACAATTTTCTTGGCGTCGTCCGATTCAATCCCGTTCTTGACCTTGATGACCTGCTTGACCTTGTCGCCGCCGATCTTCTCGACCTTGCCCTCGTCGAGGAAGCGCACGTCCACTTTGCGCTTGGTCAGCTTGTTGGTCAGCACGTCGCGCACCTGGTCGAGCTGAAATTCGGCATCGGCGAAGGCGGTGATTTCGTGTTCCTTTTGCTCGACCTTGGCCGAGCTGCCCTTGAAGTCGAAGCGGGTCGTGATTTCCTTGTTCGATTGCTCGACCGCATTTTTTACTTCGACCATGTCTGCTTCGCAGACGACATCAAACGATGGCATGTTGTTCCTTTGGCTGCAAATGATGAATGCCGATATTTTAACGGACAACCGCCCGCCGCCCTAGCGTCTTGGGCCGGCAGGGGCGGCGCCGGTATAATCGGCGCAAAAACTCTCTTGCCGCCATGCATCCCGACCTCGCCATCGCCCACGATTATTCGCTCGAAGCCTGCAACACCTTCGGCATCGCCGCCCGCGCCCGCCATTATGTGCGCGTCACCAGTGTCGAGGTGCTGCGCGCCGCCCTGGCCGACCCCGCGCTGGCCGCCTTGCCGCGGCTGGTGCTGGGTGGGGGCAGCAATATCGTCCTGACCGGCGACTTCGATGGCCTGGTGCTGCATATGGCCATTGCCGGGCAGGAGGTTTTGCCCAACTCATTGTCAAACTCATTGCCAGATACCAGCGTGCCACGCCGCACCCTGGTGCGGGCCGGCGCCGGCCAGTCCTGGCACGGCCTGGTCGAATACACCCTGGCCCAGGGCCTGGGCGGCCTGGAAAACCTGGCCCTGATCCCCGGCACCGTGGGCGCCTCGCCCATCCAGAACATCGGCGCCTACGGGGTCGAGCTGAAAGACGTGTTTCATCAGGTGACGGTGTACGACAGCGCCAGCGGCAGGGTGCGGATCATGAACGGGGCAGACTGCCGCTTCGGCTACCGCGACAGCATCTTCAAGCAGCCGGAAGGCGCGGGCCTGATCGTGCTGGATGTGACGTTCGCGCTGCCGACGGCCTGGTCGCCGCAACTGGGCTACGCGGAACTGGCCAACGCCGTCGCCGACGCCGGCTTGATTTCGCCCACGCCGCGCCAGGTGGCCGACCTGGTCATCGCCATCCGCCGCCGCAAGCTGCCCGATCCCGCCGTGATCGGCAATGCGGGCAGTTTTTTCAAGAATCCGGTGGTGCCAAAAGCCGTTTGCGCCTCACTCCTGGCGTCTTACCCGGCGCTGGTGCACCACGCCCAAAGCGATGGCAGCGAAAAGCTGGCCGCCGGCTGGCTGATCGACCAGTGCGGCTGGAAAGGCCGCAGCCTGGGCCGGGCAGGGGTGTATGCGAAACAGGCGCTGGTGCTGGTCAATCAGGGCGGCGCGACCGGCGCAGACGTGGTCGCGCTGGCGCGGGCGATTGCGGCTGATGTCAAGGCGAAGTATGGGGTGGTGCTGGAGACTGAGCCAGTATTTGTTTAAGCGCCACCCCTTCAAGCGCAAACGACGCGGTTACGCCCCGCGCGCTTGGCCGCATACACCGCATCGTCCGCGGCGCCAATGAGCACCTCGGGCGTGCTGTCTTTCGACGGCACCACGCTGGCCACGCCGATCGACATCGTCACGATCCCGCCCGCGGCATCCGGGTTTGAAATGGCCAGGTTTTCCAGTTGCGCGCGGCAGGCTTCGGCCACGCGCTCGGCGCCTTCGATGTCGGTATCGGGCAGCACGATGGCGAATTCCTCGCCGCCGTAACGGGCCGCCAGGTCGGCCGGGCGTTTCAGCTGGGCGGTGAGGATGGCGGCGAATTTTTTCAGGCACAGGTCGCCGGCCAGGTGGCCGAAGCTGTCGTTGTAGGCCTTGAAGGCATCGACGTCGCACATCAGCAGCGACAGCGGTTTTTTATCGCGCTGGCCGCGCTGCCATTCGGCGCGCATGACGTCATCGAATTTGCGGCGGTTGGCGATGCCGGTCAGGCTGTCGAGCGCGGCCAGCTTTTGCAGTTCGATGTTGGCGTCGGCCAGGTTTTTCTGGCTGGCGCGCAGAAACGCAAACGCCTCGTCGCGCTGCAGGCGCGAGATATGGCCGGCCGAGTGGTAGCGGATGCGGGCCAGCAGTTCCAGGCGGTCGGGCAGCTTGACGACGTAATCGTTGGCGCCCACGCCGAAGCTGTGCGCCTTCAGCTTCGGGTCTTCCTTGGCCGAGAGGACAATCACCGGCACCTGCGCCAGCCCCTTGTCTTCGCGGTATTCGCGGATCAGGGTAAAGCCGTCCGTTTCCGGCATCACCAGGTCCTGCAGGATGACGGTCGGCTGCAGCTGGTGGGCAGTGGCGATGGCGGCGGCGGGGTTGGTCACATAATGGAATTCGATGTCGTGCTGGTCGGCCAGCATGCGGCGGATCGCTTCGACGATGATCAGCTGGTCGTCGACCAGCAACACGCGCACCTTGAACTGGGTGACGCCTGGATCGTCGATTGACGAAACGGACGCGGAAACGGAATCGGTGGTATCTGTCATGGGTAAGATTTTTTCATGGTCTGAGCTTTTTCTTGTTCTATTTTCCGTGTGTGCCGAGGCGGGTGCGCAAGGCGGCATTAATCTGTTCGAGCGATAAAATCCGTTCGGCCGCTCCGATATCGGCCGCCGCGCGCGGCATGCCGTACACGGCGCTGCTGGCCTGGTCCTGGGCGATGGTGAGCTTGCCGGCGCGGCGCATGGCCAGCAGGCCCTCGGCGCCATCGCGCCCCATCCCCGTCAGCAGCACCCCGGTGGCCTCGCCCGCAAACTGCGCCGCCACGCAACGGAAAAACACGTCGACGGAGGGCCGGTAAGGATAGGCCTTTGGTTGAGCATCATATTGCAGGCGCTGGCGGCCATCCATGACCAGATGGTCATTGGTGCGCGCCACATGCACCACGCCCGCTTCGAGCACATCGCCGCTGTCGATGGCGCGCACCGGCATGCTGACCTGGTCGCCCAGCCAGCGCGCAAACGGGCCGGCGAAATTGGCGTCGATGTGCTGCACCACGACGATGGCCACGCCTGGCGCCGGGGTCCAGCCGGCCAGCACGCGCCCAACGGCGCCCGGCCCGCCGGTGGAGGCGCCAATCGCCAGCAAGTGCTTGACGCCGACCCGCGGGCCCGGCTCAAGCGGCGCCGGCATAGCTTCGCCGGCGCTCATGCGCAGCAGTTTGCCGATGGTCTTGATCTTGGCCAGCAGCTGGGAATCTTCCTCACCCTTGCCCTCGGCGCCGCCGTGCGCCCCAAGCAAAGGCGTGGCTGTCACGTCGAGCGCGCCTGCGCCCATGGCCCGGAACACCATGCTGACATTGTCCTGCGGCTGGGCGGTGACGATCAGGATGGCGCAGGGCGCCTGCTGCATGATCTGGCGGGTCGCCTCAACCCCGTCCAGTTCCGGCATCACCAGGTCCATCAGCACCAGGTCCGGGCGGGTTTCGATGCACATGCGGACCGCCTCGCGCCCGTCACGCGCCAGCCAGACCACCTCGTGTTCGCGGCTGCCGGCGATCACCCGGCGCAGCGCTTCGGCCGCCATGGCCATGTCGTTGACGATGCCGATCTTCACGCGACTGTCCTTTCGCCGGCGTCGCTCGCGCCAATCAGGTCGACCACTGCGTCGAGCAGGGTCTCATCATGAAAACTGCCCTTGGTCAGATAATAGTCCGCCCCGGCCGTCATGCCGCGCGCGCGGTCATCGGCGCGGTCCTTGTACGATACGATCATCACCGGCAGCTTGTGCAGGCGCGGATCCTGGCGGATCAGGGTCACCAGTTCGATGCCATCCATGCGCGGCATGTCGACGTCGGTGATGACCAGATCGTAACTGCCGCCGCGGACTGCGTTCCAGCCGTCGATGCCGTCGATGGCCAGGTCGACCCGGTAGCCGCGCGCCAGCAGCAGCTTCTTTTCCATCTCGCGCACCGTCAGCGAATCGTCCACCACCAGCACCCGCTTGGCCTGGCGGCGCTCGCCGTCAGGCCCCTGGGCCAGCTGGTGAAGTCCCCCTTCGCCCAGCAGCTTGTCAATCGAGACCATCAGGTCGGCCGTATCGAGAATCAGCACGGGGGCGCCATCGTCGAGCAGGGCGCAGGCGGCGATGTCGCGCAGTTTGCCGAACATCGCTTCCAGCGGCTGCACCGCCAGGCTTTGCTCGCCGACGATGGCGTCCACCACCAGCGCGTAGCGGCGGCTGCCTTCGCCGATCACCACCACCGGCAATTCGCCAGCGGCGGGCGCCAGCTGGCCCAGTTCAAGCACCTGGGCGGCTGACACCAGGCCCAGATGTTCGCCGGCGAGTTCAAAAAACTGCTTGTTCTCCAGCGTATGCAGGGCGCTTGCCGCGACCTTGAGCACCCGCTCGACCTTGACGATGGGGATCGCGTAGGCCTCGCCCTGCACATCCACCACCAGCGCGCGCACGATCGACTGGGTCAGGGGCAGGGTGATAAGGGTGCGCATGCCGCGCCCCGGATCGGTCTCAAGCCTGACGCTGCCGTTCTGGGCGCGGATCGCCTGCTGCACGATGTCCAGGCCCACGCCCCGTCCGGAGATGGCGCTGGTGGTTTCCTTCAGGCTGAAGGCAGGCAGGAACAAGAATTCCAGCAGCTCCGGCGTGGACATGGCGGCGGCCATCGCTTCGCTGGCCAGCTTGCGCCGCACGACAGCGGCGCGGATGCGCTCCAGATCGACCCCGGCGCCGTCGTCGCTGATGACGATGGAGAGCATGCCGTTGCGGTGTTTCGCCTCCAGCGTGATGGCCCCCAGCGCGTTCTTGCCGGCCGCAATGCGTGCGGCTCGGGCTTCGATGCCGTGATCGACGGCGTTGCGCAGCATGTGATTCAAAGGGCTTTCAATGCGCGCCAGGATGTCGCGGTCGACCAGAGTGTCTTCGCCGATGATGGTGAGGGCCGCCTCCTTGCCCAGGCTGCGCGCCAGGTCGCGCACCATGCGCGGGAACATGTGCACGCCGTCGCCGAAGGGGCGCATGCGCAGCGCCAGCACTTCGTCGACCAGGTTGTTCGACACCGTCAGCACGCGCCGCTCGTAACTGTCGATCTCGGTGATGTGCTCGTGCAGGTCCTGTTTGAGGGGGTGGGTTTTTTGCAGGGCCAGCGCGGCCTGCTCGATCAGGGCCGCGTCGCCCGTGCGCAGCAGCGCCTCATGCAGTTGCTCGACTGCCTTGAACAGGCTCGCCTGGTGGCGCTTGAAGCGCTGCATGCGCGCCAGCACCGGCTGCAACTGGTGGGCGTTGATGCGCGTTTCGCTGGCCAGGGCGAGCAGCTGGTCGTAGTTTTTCTGCACCGCGGCGACCGGCAGATCGGGCACTGGCGCAAGCTCAGGCGCCGGTGCAGCCGCGGACGGCGCTGTCGTAGCGGCTGCGTCCTGCAACTCTCCCAGCCCGGCCAGCGCCGTCATCACGGCGCCGATGCGCGCAGCGTTCTGGCCCAGCCACGCCGCCACGCTCTCTTCGGTCTGAATCGAGACCTGGACGATGAGGTCGACGGCGCCGAGCAGCACGTCGACCCGCGCCTGGGTCAGTTGCAGGCGGCCATGCTGGGCGTCGACAAAAGCGTCTTCCATGCCATGCGCCAGTTGCACCACCACGTCGAGGCCGACGATGGCGGCGGCGCCCTTGATCGAGTGGGCCGCCCGCATCAGGCTCTCCACTGTGGCGCCGCTTGCTGCCGCGGCGCCCCCTTCGATGGCCAGCAGGCCGTCGGTGAGGACGCGCGCCTGACCCTCCGTCTCGAGGCGGAACAGGTCGAGCATGCTGAAATTACTGAGATCGCCCCCCTGGCTCATCGCAAACACTCCGCCAGTTGCTCGCCCAGCAGGGCGCTATCGAGCACGCCCACCCGCAATGCATCGATCGACAGCACGCCGGTAATGAAGCGCGCCAGTCCCTTGTTGACCGTCGCCGGTGGCGCCGCCAGCGAAGCGAGCGCGTAGCGCGCGATGCCGTGCAGTTCGGCGACCCGCATGGCGTAGCGCTGGCTGTCGACCCGCAGCACCAGCAGGCGCGCGAAAATGTGGCGGCTGCGGCTGGCGTCATCCATCGTATCGTCGGCCGTTTCAACGCCGAGGATGGCGTCGAGCGCAATCGACGGCGTCACCTTGCCTGCCACGTTGACGATACCGAGCAGGCCGGCACTGGCGCGGTGCGGCAGCTTGTGGCCGGGCGCCAGCGGGGCGATGGCGTCGATGCTGGCGACCGGCAGGGCCAGCCACTCGCGTCCCAGCCGGAACACCAGGGCGGCGTGATCGGTGGCTGCGGCCTGGTCCAGCGGCGCGCTGAAGTGGGCCGCCCATTCGCTGCGATAGTCCTCGCTGACGGGCCGCTGCAGATTGCGCTGGGCGGCGTCGGCGTACACGGGGCAGTTGCGGCAGTGGATCACGGCCGGCAGGGTAGGGCAGCTCTGGTCGCCATTGACGCCAATGCGATTCCAGCAGTCGTCGATGGTGGGCAGGGTCGGCTTCATGGCGTATCCGCGCCGCTTTGACGGCGCTGGTAGACCCGCGCGGCGCGCTGGCGCAGGCTGGTGGCGTCGTCCTGGCCGGTCCGTTCAGCGAGCATCGCAAGCTGGCACAGGGCCTCGTAGTGATCGGGGCGCAGATAAACGCAGCGGCGCCAGTGGCCCGCAGCGGCGTCCGGCTGGTGCTCGAGGTCGGCGATCAGGCCCAGTAAATAGTAGGCGTCAGCTGTTTCAGCGCCGGCGTCAAGTTGCAGCAGGCGCCGGCAGATGCTGGCCGCGCCAGGGTAGTCGCCGCCGTCGGCGAGGCGCTGTGCATCGGCGAGCATTTGGGCGGCGCTGGCGGCGGGTGGCGCTGGAGGGGGCGTTGGGCCAGCGGGGCGCGACTTGACCAGGCGGGGCGCCGGCGCACGCACGGGCGCGCGCGCTGCCGTTGGAACGGGCGCAGTGAGCGCAACCGGCGCGGGATTTTTTTGCAGCGCGAAGGCGCCCGGCATGCGCAGGGCATGAAAGCCGTTGGCGCAGAAGGTCGGCACTTCGGCATACCCGGCAAGCAGCATGCCGTCGTCGGCCAGCAGGGCGCGCAGCACGCCCGCTGCGGCGGCGCTGGTGGGCTCATCGAAATAGATCAGCAGGTTGCGGCAGAAAATGACGTCGTAGCGCCCGGCCTGCGTGGCGCAGTCGATGGTGAGGATGTTCCCCTGGCTGAAGTTGACCTGGCCGCGCAGGGCCTCGCTGATCTGGTAGCCGGCGCCGGCCGGCACGAAGTGGCGCTCGCGAAAGGCCAGGTCGGCGCCGCGAAAGGCGTTGCGGCTGAACCAGCCGGTGCGGGCGCGCGCCAGGGCGACTTGCGACAGGTCGATGGCGTCGATGCGGCAGCTTGAGGCGGGCACGCCGGCGTCAAGCAGCGCCATCGCCATCGTGTACGGCTCCTCGCCGCCGGCGCAGGGCAGGGACAGGATGCGCAGGGGACGCTCTGGCGCCTGCTGCAGGCGGCGCTGGATGAAGGCGGTGGCGGCGGCAAACGCGTCCGGGTCGCGAAACAGCCACGACTCGGGCACCACCACCAGTTCGATCAGGGCGGCCGTCTCGGCCGGGGTGAGCTTGGCCAGGTAGGCCTCAGCCACGTCCTGCAGGGGGGCGCCAGGCAGGTAGCCACGCCCGATCAGGCGTTCACGCACGGCCCGTTCGGCCGCTGCCTCGCTCACGTCGAGGCCACTGGCCGCGCGCAGCAAGATGCGCGCGCGGGCG
Source organism: Massilia sp. (assembly GCA_045810505.1). Classification (GTDB taxonomy): domain Bacteria; phylum Pseudomonadota; class Gammaproteobacteria; order Burkholderiales; family Burkholderiaceae_D; genus JAFCUW01. Next base: position 11,996 of record JBJMVV010000309.1, on the reverse strand, counting down.
CCCCAGGCGACAGCTTCGACGCTAGTAGCGGCCATCGGCGTCCTCCTTCGGAAGTTCTGTGCCATTGGCCGCGCCATCACGGGGAAACAGCAGCGCGCGCACGTCAGGCGCCAGCAGCTCGTCCACCTCAACCAGCTGCAGCGATCCGGCTACCGCGCCCAGAAAGGGAGCGCCGTCGATGCCGGGATCGGACAGGGCGGCATCAAGCACGGTCTCGATGCCGGTCACGTGTTCCACCAGCAGGCCGAGGGGCCGCGCCGGCAGGCCATCGGCCACATAATCGACCAGCACGATGCGCGAATCGAGCCAGATCTGTGTCAGTGCAATGCCGGCCAGCCGCGAGAGGTCGATCACGGGCACCGGCTGGCCATGCAGGTCCATCAGGCCGGCGACAAATGCGGGCGCCAGCGGGATCTGTTTTAAGGCCACCACCGGCAGCACGCGCGCGATCGAGCGCAACGGCAAGCCGTAGCGGTCAGACCCGATGGAAAACACCAGCGCTTTCATGGCAGGGTAAGCTGAGCTGAGCGTGAACAGGCGGCCTAGTTGGCCACCGCGAAGGTGGCCACCGAAGACTGCAGGTCGCCTGCCGCGTACTGCAGCTGGTGGACCGCTTCGCTGGTCGCCTTGAGCGATTCGACCGTCTGCTGGGTGGCGTCGTTCAACTGCAGCATGGTGTCGGAAATTTGCGAAGCGCCCACGGCCTGCGATTGCATCCCCTGCAGCACCATGTCGAACTGGGGCGCGAGCTTCTGCACCTGGTCCATCACGGAGGAGAGCTGCTCCGTTACCTGGCGCACTTCGCCCACGCTGCGGCGGATCTCTTCCGAAAATTTGTCCATGCCCATGACGGACGCCGATACGGCCGACTGCATCTCCTTGAGCATCTGGTCGATGTCCCAGGTCGACACGGAGGTCTGGTCGGCCAGCCGGCGGATCTCGGTGGCCACCACCGAAAAACCGCGCCCCGCGTCGCCGGCTTTTTCCGCTTCGATGGCGGCGTTGAGCGAGAGGATATTGGTCTGGTCGGCCACCTTGGTGATCGTAATGAGCACGCCGTTGATGTTGCTGGCTTTTTCCGACAGGGCGGCCAGCTTGGCATTGATGGAGTCGGTCGCGGCGACCATGTGCTGCATGGTCAGGTCCATGCGGCGCAGATTGGTCTGCGCTTCGGCGGTGGCGCTGGTGGTGAAGTCGGCCACCGCGGTCGCTTCTTCCATGGTGCGCAAGAGCTGCGTGGTGTTGGCCGAGATTTCCTTGGTGGTCGAGAGGATCTCCACGCTGGTCTGGGCCTGTTCGATGCCGGTGGCTTCCTGCTGCTTGGCGGAGGCGGCAATCTCAGTGGCCGAGGTGGTGACCTGGATGCCGGCTTTCTGCACGTTGTTCAACAGGCCGCGCAGGTTGTCGAACATGCGCTTCAAACCATTGCCCAGGCGGCCGATGGCGTCCTCGCCCTCGACCGTGATGGCGCCGGTCAGGTCGCCCGAGGCGGCCTTCGAGACCACGTCGAGCAGGCTGTCGACCTTGGCGCGCAGGATATTGGTCGTCTCCAGTTCCTTGGCCTGGCTGTCCTGGATGGCCTGGGCCATGCGGTTGAATTCCAGCGATACCTTGCCCAGTTCATCATTGGCAATCACCTCGGCGCGTGCCGATTGCTCGCCACCGGCAATCCGTCCCACGGCGAAAGTGAGCCGGTCGATCGGGCGCAGCAGCGAGCGCGACAGGAAAACGGCAATGCCCAGGGCAAAGATGACGCAGGCCAGTGACCCTGCCACCAGCACCACCACCATATTGCGTTGCAATTGCGCGAGCGCCTCGCTGCGCTCGCGCAGCAGGCGGTTTTCTTCATTCAATGTCTCTGCGGTCAGATCCTTGATGCCCTTGACGACCGGGCTGCCCTGACGAAACTGGGTGGTTTGGCCGATGGTGTCAGCTGCACCGGGCGTGTTGCCCAGGTCGCGCCGCTTGGCGATCTGTGGCCGCACCACTTGCTCGACCCAATTGCGGATTTCGCTGTCGAGCCTGGTCACGCGCGCCGTCTGGCCGGGATTGTCCTTGACAAGTTCTTTCAGCGCCGCCACTTGTGGTGGGATGTCGTCCAGTTCCTTGTTGATGCGGGCCAGGCGGTCTTCGCTGCCTGTCAGGTAGTAGCCGCGCGCCTCCACCTGCACCTCCATCTGGCTGCTGCTCAGGTGTTCAATTGCCAGCAGCACATCGGTGGAATGCTTGTCCCAGCGATTCGCTTCAGTCACCTTGACAAAATTGTTGTAGGCGACCGTCAGCAACAGGAGCAGGACCAGCACGATCAGACTGAAGCCCAGGTAGAGCTTGGTCTTGACGCTCACGTTATTCAGCATGTAAATCCCTTCGAGGTAGCGCAGTTACTCATCATGCATGCATGATGCCTGATATCACTTCAATCCAGCAACTGTTCTACAACGATAAGAGATTCCCGAGCGCGCGGCGCCCGATACGCCGATACGATTACTGGCCGCGCTTGGTCCTTGCTTTGGCGGCAATACGCATGCGCAAGGCGTTGAGCTTGATGAAGCCGCCCGCATCGGCCTGGTTGTAGGCGCCGCCGTCTTCGTCGAACGTGGCGATGTTCATGTCGAACAAGGAATCCGTCTTCGAATCGCGCGAGACCACGATCACATTGCCCTTGTAGAGCTTGATACGGACCCAGCCGTTGACCGTGGCCTGCGTGTGGTCGATCAGGGTCTGGATGGCGACGCGCTCAGGCGACCACCAGTAGCCGTTGTAAATCATCGACGCGTAGCGCGGCATCAGGTCGTCTTTCAGGTGGGCCACTTCGCGGTCCAGCGTGATCGACTCGATGGCGCGGTGGCCTTTCAACATGATGGTGCCGCCCGGGGTTTCATAGCAGCCGCGCGACTTCATGCCGACGTAGCGGTTTTCCACCAGGTCGAGGCGGCCGATGCCATGCTTGCCGCCCAGGCGGTTCAGTTCGGTCAATACCTGTGCCGGCGACATTTTCACGCCGTTGACTGCCACGATGTCGCCTTTTTCGTATTCGAGATCGAGGTATTCGGCCGCATCCGGTGCATTTTCCGGGCTGACCGACCAGCGCCACATCGATTCTTCCGCTTCCGCGCTGGGGTTTTCCAGGTGGCGGCCTTCAAACGAGATGTGCAGCAGGTTGGCGTCCATCGAGTAGGGCGCGCCGCCGTTCTTGTGCTTCATATCAACGGCGATGCCGGCGTCTTCCGCGTATTTCAGCAGTTTTTCGCGCGACAGCAAATCCCACTCGCGCCACGGCGCGATGATCTTGACGTCGGGTTTCAAGGCGTACGCGCCCAGTTCGAAACGTACCTGGTCGTTGCCCTTGCCGGTGGCGCCGTGCGAGATCGCGTCGGCGCCGGTGGCGTTGGCGATTTCAATGAGGCGCTTGGCGATCAGGGGGCGGGCAATCGAGGTGCCCAGCAGGTATTCGCCTTCGTACACCGTGTTGGCGCGGAACATCGGGAACACGAAGTCGCGCACGAACTCTTCGCGCACGTCATCGATATAAATGTTTTCCGGCTTGATGCCGAATTTGATGGCTTTTGCGCGCGCCGGTTCCAGTTCTTCGCCCTGGCCCAGGTCGGCCGTGAAGGTGACGATTTCGCACTGGTAGTGGTCCTGCAGCCATTTGAGAATGACGGAGGTGTCGAGGCCGCCTGAATAGGCAAGAACTACTTTTTTGATGTCGCTCATGATGATCTTCCGATGAAATACTAAAAACTGAGGTGTTATTTGCCAGCGATTTTGCCGAGCAAGAGGTACTCAATCAGCGCCTTTTGCACGTGCAGGCGGTTTTCCGCTTCATCCCACACCACCGACTGGGGACCGTCGATGACTTCAGCCGCCACTTCCTCGCCGCGGTGGGCGGGCAGGCAGTGCATGAAGAGGGCATCGGCGCTGGCGCGGGCCATTTTGGGCGCATCGACGATAAAACCGTCAAACGCCTTCAATCGTTCTGCGTTTTCCTTCTCAAAGCCCATGCTGGTCCACACATCGGTCGTGACCAGGTGGGCGCCTTCGCAGGCATCGGCAGGATTGTCGAATTGGGTAAATCGTTTGGTCGCGACCTGGGCCATGTCGATATCGTAGCCCTTGGGCGTTGACACGTTCAGGTGGAAGCCGAACACTTCGGCCGCCTGCAGCCAGGAATACAGCATATTGTTGGCGTCGCCGATCCAGGCCACCGTCTTGCCGGCAATCGAGCCGCGGTGCTCAAAGAAGGTGAAGACGTCGGCCAGCACCTGGCAGGGATGGTGCTCGTTGGTGAGACCATTAATCACCGGCACGCGCGAATTGGCGGCAAATTTCTCGATAATCTCCTGGCCGAAAGTGCGCACCATGATGATGTCGCACATGCGGCTCATGACCTGGCCGGCGTCTTCCACAGGTTCACCACGGCCGAGCTGGCTGTCGCGCGTGTTCAGGTAGATGGCGGCGCCGCCCAGTTGATGCATGCCGGCCTCGAAGGACAGGCGGGTGCGGGTTGAATTTTTCTCGAACACCATCACCAGGGTGCGGTCGATCAGCGGGTGATAAATCTCGTAGTTCTTGAACTTGCGCTTGATGATGGCGGCGCGTTCGATCACGTACTCGAATTCGGCAAGGCTGAAGTCGGAAAACTGGAGGAAGTGCTTGATGGGCTTGGCGGAAGTCATGCTGGGCAACTTTGAGAGCGGCTAACTGGTAATTATAGGCGAAGAAGTGTTACTACGGAAACGTAGGCCCGTTTTGTGGCAACACTTCCTGTCTATACCAGTCTGCTCGGCAGCTGCCTTGCCGGCATCAAAGGCGGCCAGGCAATTGCGCATCACCGACTCCGAGCTGTCGAGGTCGCGCGCCGACAGGGTGGTCGGGGTGCCATCGAAAAAACCGGTGGCGGTCGGGCCGGGGCAGGACGCCATCACCCGCACGCCGCTTGCCGCAACTTCCTGCTGCAGCGCTACGCTGAAGTGCAACACAAACGCTTTCGCCGCCGCGTGGGTGGCCATGGCGGGCAGGGGCTGGAAACTGGCGTTGGAGCATCAGGTGCATGCCGCGTGCGGCGAGTTGCTCGGCAAAGGCGGCGCCGATGCCGCGCGAGGCGCCGGTAATCAGTGCGCAGGAGCCACGATATTAAAAGATGTTTTAATTTTCCGATTGAAAGTTGGGCGGCACTGGCGCCGCCGAGCCCGGTCTTATTTGACCGTGCGGTCGAGAAATTCGAGCATCGCGTCGGCAATCTCGGCGCCGTGGGTTTCAATCGCAAAGTGGCCAGTGTCGAGGAAGCGCACTTCGGCCTTGGGGTTGTCGGCCTTGAATGCCTCGGCGCCGGCTGGCAGAAAGAACGGGTCCTTGTCGCCCCAGATGAGCAGGGTGGGCGGCTGGTACTGGCGGAAGTACTGGTGCAACTGCGGATACTGCTTGATGTTGTTGCGGTAGTCGACCAGCAGGTCGATCTGGTGCTCGACGCCGATCCGTTCGGTGGCCGCCACCGCCAGTTGATAGCCTTCCGGGGCCACCGTCGAAACATCCCTGACGCCTTCGGTGTACTGCCAGCGCGTCATTTCCAGCGAATTGAACTTCGCCAGCGCGGCGCGGTTGGCCGGGCTCGGATCGGCCCAGGCCTTGCGCGGATCGGCCCAGCCATCGCTCAGGCCGACCTCATAGCCATTGCCATTCTGCGACACGATGGCGGTGATTTTCTGCGGATGCTTCACTGCCAGGCGCCAGCCCACCGGGGCGCCGTAGTCGAACACATACATGGCGTATTTGTCGATGCCCCTGGCGATGGTGAAGTCGTCGATGACCGATGCCAGTTTGTCGAAGGTGTAGTCGAACTTTGTCCCTGGCAGGACGGTCGTCTGGCCGAAGCCGGGCAGGTCCGGTGCGATCACGTGGTATTTGGCGGCCAGCTTGGGCATCAGTTCGCGGAACATGTACGAGGATGCGCCAAAGCCGTGCAGCAGAAGCACCGTCGGCGCCTGGGGCGAACCGGCTTCGCGGTAAAACACCTCGACGCCCTGGATCTGGACCGTGTGGTAGTGCACCTGCTCGATGCGGCTGGCGCTGTGCGACGGGGCGGCTGCGCTGATGATGGTTGCGGCGGCGATGGCCTTGATAGCGGTGTGCATGATGTTCTCCTGTGAAGCGTTTCGGGTCGTCTGATTAACCTGTATAATTGATTTATAGAGGTTATTTGACGCCAGTATGTCGGCTATCTACTAACCTGTCAAGTATCATTTCAACGGTTATCTATGCGATGAGGAACAGCACCATGGGAAACGAAGAAACCGCGAACGGGGCGTATGTGCTGGTGGGTGACCACCTGGCGCTCGACCTGCTCAACACGCAGTCAGGCATGGGTGAAGCGGAAGTGGAGTTGTGGCAGACCGGCGCGCAGGTCGTGGCATGGTGCCGCGCCAACGGCATTGCGCCGGCGCGCGACAGTTCGCTGGACGATCAGGCCGCCCTGCTGGGCGCCGCGCACCAATTGAGGGCGATTGCCCGCCAGTTGATCGAGGCGGAGAAAGCGGGGCAGGGTGGCGATGCGACCCGATTGAACCCGTATCTGGCGGCGAATTTGAGTGCGCGTGCGGTGGTGAAGAACAGCGACGGCGCCGCGCGCCTGGTGCGCACTGCGCGCGCGGATGCTGCCACCCAGCTGCTGGGAGCGCTTGCCGAAAGCGTGGCCGAGTTACTGTGCGAAGGCGAGTTTGCCCTCGTCAAGCAGTGCGAACACCCCGACTGCATCCAGTGGTTTTACGATCGCACCAAGGCCCACCGCCGGCGCTGGTGCAGCATGGCGGTGTGCGGCAACCGCTTCAAGGCGGCGCAGTTCCGCAAGAACGCGGCAGCCGCGGCCACCAAGCCCTGATATCAGTAGAGTGTCTGGGCTGATTCGTGCAGCAGTTGCCCGTACAGCTGGTGACGGAATTTGGCGATTTTGCCCTCGGCCACGGCCGTGAGAATGGCGCACTGGGGCTCGATCAAATGGCGGCAGTTATAAAACTTGCAGCCACCCAGATACGGCTTGAACTCGACAAAGGCGCGCTCGAGCATGCCTTCGCTCAGGTGGTACAGGCCAAATTCCTGGAAGCCGGGCGAATCGATGATGGAGCCGACGCCGGGGATATCGTACAGCCGCGTGAACGTGGTGGTGTGCTTGCCCGTGTCGAGGGCGGCGGAGATTTCGCGCACGGCGATCTCGGCGTCCGGCACCAGCAGGTTGATGAGGGACGACTTGCCCATGCCCGACTGGCCGATGAAGATCGAGGATTGGCCGCTCAATAGCGGCAGCAGGGTCGCGACCGCTTCTTCCGGCCTGGTGCGGGCCGACACTTCGTGCAGGGAGTAGCCCAGTGAAGTGTAAGTCTTGAGACGCTCGCGCGCTTTTTCGAGCGACTCGGTCACGTCGGTCTTGTTGAGGATCAGGTGGGCATCGATGCCCGCCGCTTCGGCCGCCACCAGCGAGCGCGAGATCAGGTCGTCGGCAAAGCCGGGCTCGGTGGCGACGACAATGAACAGGCGGGTGAGATTGGCCGCCAGCAGTTTCGATTTGTACTGGTCCGAGCGGTACAGCAGGGTCTTGCGCTCGCCGATCGATTCAATGACGGCCTGGTCTTCCGAGGTCATTTTCAGCTTGACCGTGTCGCCCACGGCGATATTGGTTTTCTTGCCGCGGGTGACGGCTTGCAGCTTGCGGCCGGCGACGTCGGCCAGATAGTGGCGGCCGTGTGCGGCAACGATGGTTCCTGTTAATGCGTCAGTCATGCATGTGCCCAGCGTAAATGGCATCGGCGCGGGCGGCGCAGATAAAGTCGTTGAGGCTGATCTGGTGGCCGGCCGAGTGGGTCGTGAACGCCAGCTCGCAGGAGGTGTAAGCCAGGGTCAGCACGGGATGGTGGTTTTGCTGTTCGATCATGACGGAGACGGCGTTGGCGAAGGCCAGGCCCGCCTGCCAGTTGGGGAAAGTAAAACGGCGGCGCAGCGTTGCCTCCGTGACGCTCCAGGCCGGGACCTGGGGCAGCAGCGCGGTGATGCTGGCTTCGTCCAGGGCAGGCGCGCCGTCGCTCGATTGTGTGGTCAACAGGCTCATGCTGCCGCCAGGTTCAGGTGAGCGATGCGCACCGACGCGGGCGGGTGCGAATCATAAAAGGCCGAGTGCAGGGGGTCGGGGGTCAAAGTCGAGGCATTGTCTTCATACATCTTGACCAGGGCCGAGACCAGGTCGCCCGCCTTGGCGTGGGTGGCGGCAAAAGCGTCGGCCTCGAATTCGTGCTTGCGCGAAGTGATCGAACTCAAGGGCGAGAGCACGAAGGTGAACACGGGCAGCGCCAGCACGAACAGGATCAGGGCCATGGCGTCGCTGGCCAGGATGGGGTCGACCCCGAGACCCTGATAGAACCAGGTCTGGTTTTTCAGGTAGCCCAGCAGGGCGAGAAATCCGAGCGATATTGCAAATATGACGGCGATGCGCTTGACGATGTGTTTCAGTTTGAAGTGGCCCAGTTCGTGGGCCAGCACGGCCTCGATTTCGGCGGGCGCGAGGCGTTCGAGCAGGGTGTCGAAAAACACGATGCGTTTATTGGCGCCGAAGCCGGAAAAATAGGCGTTGCCGTGGGCGCTGCGCTTGGAGCCATCCATCACGAACAAACCTTTGGAGGCGAAGCCGGCGCGGGCCATCAGGCCTTCGATGCGCGCTTTCAGGCTGGCGTCTTCGAGCGGGTTGAATTTGTTGAACAGGGGCGCGATCACGGTGGGGAACAGGACCATCATCAACAATTGAAAGCCACTCCAGACCAGCCAGGCGTACAGCCACCACAGGCTGCCCGATTTTTCCATCAGGCTCAAGACCACCCAGGCCAGCGGCAGGCCGATGGCCGCGCCCAGTCCGGCGCCCTTGACCAGGTCGGCCAGCCATAATTTCTTCGACATCTTGTTGAAACCGAAGCGCGCTTCGAGCGTGAATTGGCGATAATAGTCAAACGGCAGATCGAGCAGGCCGGAGATTACGGCAAAGGCTGCCAGCAGCAGCAATTGGCCCTTGATGCCGAAGCCGGCCAGGGGCGTGATCTGGATGGCCAGCCATTGCAAGCCGCCCATCAAGGTGAAGCCGATCAGCACGACACTGGAAAACAGCAAGCTGTACAGGCCGAGCCGGGTCTTGGCCACCGTGTAGTCGGCCGCCTTCTGGTGGGCTGGCAAGGGAATCCGTTCGGCGAATTCTGCCGGGACGGCGGCGCGGTGGGCCAGCACGTGGCGGATGTGGCGGTCGGACAGCCAGAAGCGCAGTCCGATCGTCAGGATCAGGAATGCAATGAACAAAAACGAAAACACGAGTGAAGACATTCTGTGCCTGTGAGAAAATGCAGGATTGATTAGGCCAAGAGAGAATTATGTCACAAGACACTGCTAGCACCGCCCCCGCCGCCCAGGCTCGCCCCAATGAAATGAACCTCATCTGGGTCGACCTGGAAATGACCGGCTTGGAGCCCGATACGGACCGCATCATCGAAGTGGCCGTCGTCGTCACCGATATGCACCTGAACCTGGTGGCCGAAGGCCCCGTGTTCGCCATCCACCAGTCGGACGAAACGCTCGACAAGATGGATGCCTGGAACAAGGGCACCCATGGCCGCAGCGGCCTGATCGACCGCGTGCGCGCCTCCACCGTCAGCGAAGAGCAGGCCGAGGCCGAGCTGATTGCTTTCCTGCGTCAGTACGTACCGGCGGGTAAATCGCCTATGTGCGGCAATACTATTTGCCAGGACCGCCGTTTCATGGTGCGCACCATGCCGAAGCTGGAAGCATTCTTCCACTACCGCAACCTGGACGTGTCCACCCTGAAAGAGCTGTGCCGCCGCTGGAAGCCCGAACTCGTGGGCGGCTTCAAAAAGCACCAGAAGCACACGGCGCTGGCCGACATCATCGAGTCGATTGAAGAACTGAAGTACTACCGCGAGCACTTCATCAAGATCTGATTGGTGTGTGCAATGCCGAACAGTCGCGTTCGGCGCGGGGGCGTAGGCTGGGGTCTTCTTTGATCAGAGGAGACCGCCATGAGCAAGAGCACCGCCGACGCCCGCGAAAAAATGCAGCGCGAAGCCCAGCAAGCCCAGCAGGAGGCCGCCATGAACCAGCAGAAGGCCGAGGCCCGTGAAGTGACGGGGCGGCATAAGCAGGATGGGCAGAAGGATCATAAGGGGGCCGATAAAGGCCCCCGCGGACAATAAAGAATCGCAAAAAAGTACACACCTACTTTTTTGCGGGCTGAAGTGGAATTTTTCCCTGGCGGAGCCAGGAAAAAAATAGGGGACGCAAACCCGATGGGATGCTTTTTTTGCCTCGGAGGCAAGCGTTTCCGTCATTCAGCGTTTAAAACCATCGGCCGCAAAAGTATCGGGGACTGACGCCGTAGGTGTCTGTCCCCGTTTTTGTTTAGCGTAAACAAAAGGCGCAAAAGGCGGGGACAGTCAGCGAGTGACAGTCCCCCTTGCTGCTTAGTGCAACACTTCGTAATTGACCGGCACGAAATCGTAGCCCTTGCCATCCTTGCGCAAGTGGCCCACACCCGGAAACGCCAGGTGGGCGCCGCCGATCAGGTAGCCGGCGCGGGCGGCGGCGTCGAAAGCCTGGCGGCGTGACGCCAGCGCTTCCTTCGGTTCGCTGTCGAAACCGATCGTCACTTCAGGATGCGCCATCTGGACGGCGGCGACGTGGATCAGGTCGCCAATCAGCACCAGCTTCTGGCCCTTGCTTTCCACCACGTAGGTGGCGTGGCCCGGGGTGTGACCCTTGCCCGAGTGGGAGCTGACGCCCGGCACCAGTTCGACGTCGCCCTCGAAAGGCTTGAATTTGCCAGCCTTGACGTAAGGGTTGAGGGACGCCATGGCACCCTTGAAGAAGTCGGCTTTGCTGGCGTCCTTGTTCATATTGGCTTCGCTCAGCCAGTAATCGCTTTCCTGCTTTTGCGCACGCACGACGGCGTTGGGGAATGCCCGCTGTTCGCCCGCCATCAGGCCGCCCACGTGGTCGGGGTGCATGTGGGTGATGTAGATTTCATCGACCTGGTCGGGGGTGTAGCCGGCCGCTTTCAGATTGGCGGCGAACTTGCCCAGGTTGGGGCCGAACAGGCCGGCGGCGCCCGTGTCGACCAGCACCAGTTTGCTGCCAGTGTTGATCAGGAAGGCGTTGAAGGAGGTTTCCAGTGGCGCGGCCTGGAAGTTTTTCTTCAGCTTGGCCGTGATGTCGGCTTTATTCATGCCTTGCAGCAGGTTATCGACGGGCAGGGGATTGGTGCCGTCGCTGATGACGGTCACTTCGAAGTCGCCCAGCATCATGCGGTAAAAGCCGGGGGCGCTGGTCTTGACCATGGGCGCGGCGGCGATGGCGGGAGCGGCAACGGCGGCCGCAAACAGGGCCGCAGCCAGCGTGGAGAGCGCGAATCGTTTCATTGTTGTCCTTGGAAGAGTTGATCGACAGAAAGCTGTTGGCGATCCTACATCAACTTTGGCAACTTTGCTGCGTCGCACTCAGGCGTGCGGGTCGCCGTGTCCCACTTTGAAATCCTGCGCCACCGATTGCAGGGGCGCGGCGACAGCGTCGTGCTTGATGGCCGCCGGCACGGGCACGCGCAGCGGTGCGACTTTGCCGTTGGCGGCGCACAGGACATTGTCGGTGGTGCCAGGCGCCGCGTCCCAGACAGGATCGGCGATACCTTCAAACACGGCTTTGAGCTGGGCGCCCCAGCTCGAGCGCAGCATCTGGAAATACTGGTTGTGCTCGTCGATGGTGGTAAAGCGCGTCACGGCCAGGCTGTCCGCCTCGTACACCAGCAGGTCCAGCGGCAGGCCGACGGAAATGTTCGAGCGCAGGGTGGAGTCCATCGAAATCAGGGCGCACTTGGCCGCTTCGTCCAAAGCCGTTTGCGGCGTGATGACACGGTCCAGTATCGGTTTGCCGTATTTTGACTCGCCGATTTGAAAGTAGGGGGT
>JBJMVV010000308.1:0-5396 GCA_045810505.1 Massilia sp. | reverse complement strand
CGCGCCGCGAAACTTGAAGGCGCCCGCCCGCTGCAGGTTTTCGCATTTGAAAAACAGCTGGGCGTTGGTGGCTGCGTCGGCTGTGCGCGAAGTGAGTACGGGAGTGCGGTGGGCGATGCCGGCGATGCGGGTGGCTGCGGCCTGGATGTCGGAAAATTGAAGTGTCATGGGTCAAAATTAGAGCTTTTTACAGCGCGTCAGAACGGCGAGAAATTAGACAACCGCCATCGCAAACTCGACATGCAAACCGCCACCATCGCGATTACGCACAGCCAAAGTCGCATTATGCCGCATCACGACCCGGTCGACGATGGCCAGACCCAGTCCCGCGCCATTGGCCTGGCCGCGCGCCGTGTCGAGCCGCGTAAAAGGTTTCAGGAGCTGCTCGATCTGCGCTGCCGGCACGCCGGCGCCGTGGTCTTCCAGTTCAATCACGGCGCGCCTGGCGCCATTGATGGTGCGGGCGTGGCAGGCCAGGTCGATCTCGGTATAACTGGCGCCTGGCGTGGTGCCGTAGCGGCGGGCGTTTTCGACGATGTTGTTGAAGACGCGCCGCAAATCCGTTTCATTTCCCATCACCGTGACATCGGGCTCGATGTCGGTGCGCACCCGCATCGAAGGGATGCGCTCGGTGGCGCGGGCGACGTCAAGCAAGAGTTCGCTGATATTGACCGGCACGAAGCTCGATGCCTCGGTCGGCTTCGCGTAGTCGAGGAACTGGCCGATGATGGCGTCCATCTGGGCGATGTCGGACTGCATGCCTTCGCGCGCTTCCGTCGACAGGTGCGCCATCTCCACTTCCAGTTGCATGCGGGTGAGCGGGGTGCGAAGATCGTGCGAGATGCCGGCCAGGATCAGGGCGCGGTCGGTTTCCACCTGCTGCAAGTCGTCCACCATCTGGTTGAAACTGCGGTTCGCTTCGATGATCTCCTGGGCGCCTTTTTCAGGCAGGGGCGTGGGGTGCTTGCCCTGGGCGATGGCGCGCGCGGCCGCGGTCAGGCGTCGCAACGGCAGGTTGATGAGGCTGGAGATGAGCGCAGCGCCGATCAGCGAGAGCATGCCCACCACGCCGGCCCAGCCCAGCCACTGCACGCCAGTCAACCCCGACAGGCGCTCGCGTTCCAGCATCAGCCAGTAGGCATCGCCATCGATTTTAAAACTGACCCAGAAGCCCGGCACGCCGTTGACGCGGCTGGAAAAGCGCGTGTCCTTGTCGAGCTTTTCCTTGACCAGCGCCTCGATTTCCGGCATCAGGGGACTGTCCGGCGGCGGATCGACGTCGTCGGTGGGCACCAGCGGGAAGATGCGGATGCCCTCGTTGCTGACCAGTTCGAACAGCAATTCCGTGCGCAGGTCGGGCGCCGAGTGGGTCAGCGCGGCGTGAGTAATGGTGACGACGGAGATGACCAGTTCGGCCGTCTGCTTGACCTGGGGGCCACGCTGGACGGCGTTGATCATGGCGATCCACGAGCCCATCGAGATGGTCGTGAGCAGCCCGAGCAGCAAGAAGGTGCGCCAGAACAGGCCGCTCTTGAACCAGCTCAGGCGCTGGGGCTTGATCGCGGGCGCCGCTGCGCCGTTGGCGGGGGCGGCCAACACTAGCGCGGCTGGCCTTCAGGGATGAACACATAGCCCAGGCCCCACACCGTCTGGATGTAGAGCGGCGAGGACGGGTCCGGCTCGATCAGTTTGCGCAGGCGCGAGATCTGCACGTCCAGGCTGCGGTCGAACACCTCGTATTCGCGCCCGCGCGCCAGTTCCATCAGCTTTTCGCGCGACAGGGGCTGGCGTGCATGGCGGGCAAATACCTTGAGCACGGAAAATTCGCCGGTGGTCAAAGGCACCGTCTCGCCATTTTTTTTCAGGGTGCGGGTCCCCAGGTCGAGCACGAACTGGCCGAATTCAAAGGTCTGCGGGGTTTCCGACGGCGCGCCGGGGATTTCGTCCGGACCCTTGCGGCGCAGCACGGCGCCGATGCGGGCCACCAGTTCGCGCGGGTTGAACGGTTTCGGCAGGTAATCGTCGGCGCCCATTTCAAGGCCGACGATGCGGTCGACGTCTTCGCCCTTGGCGGTGAGCATGATGATCGGGGTCTGGTCGCCTGCGCCGCGCAGGCGGCGGCAGATCGACAGGCCGTCTTCGCCGGGCAGCATCAGGTCCAGCACCAGCAGGTCGTAGCGCTCGCGCAGCCACAGTTTGTTCATGGCAGTGGCGCTCTCGGCGGTGACGACGGCGAAGCCCTGTTCGGTCAGATAACGGCGCAGCAGGTCGCGCAGGCGCACGTCGTCATCGACCACCATGATCTTGGCGGAGTGGCCGCCTGGTGCTGCTGTTGCGTTATTGCCAGACGCGGTGGTTTGATTGATTGTCATAGGTTGGCCGGGTTTGTCATATTGATATTGCTATGGTAACGTCTTATCCCTGTGCAAACAGCGTTGCTTTCAAGTCATTACATACTGTTACAAACTTTACCCAAACTGTCTTATGCCTGGAATCGAATCCCCATACACTGGGGTCTCAAGCGAAATGAAGCTTATCTGGTATTACGGCATCACGGAAGAGGGACACCCATGAATATCGCGCCTACTGACATCTCTGCAGCAGCACGATCCGGTCGCACCGGCAAGCACGGCCGCATGTTTGGGGCGGTGCTGGTCCGCGTACTGGTGGCAAGCGCCGTCCTGGCAGGCGCCTGCGCGTCCGTTCCCGCCGCGGCAATGGGCGATCGTGACCAGCGCGACCGTGGCGACCAGCGCGATCAGCGTGATCATAACGACGGCCGGGCCGATCAGCGCGAACGCCCCCATCCCCAGCAGCAGCCGCAGCAGCAACCCCAGCCCCGCGAGCAACAGCGCGAGCAGCCCCAGCAGCGTGCCGACGCACGCTTTGACACCCGCGCCTACGACATGCGCCTCGACGAAGCCCGTCGCCAGCAAGCCCAGCAACAGCAAGACACGGGCGGCCGCCGCGGCGGCAGGCTCACGCCTGACGAGCGCCGCGAACTGCGCCGCCAGATCAATGAAGCGGGGATGGACCTGTATCCCAACACCCCGCGCCGCTAAGTCCCGGCACCGCAGGGCGGTCCTCGCCCTGTTGTAAAACCACAAACAAAGTTGCTCCAAACTTGTCATTAGTGTATTTTTGGCGGGTGCCGTGTTACGCTAGGAAAACTAAGCGTGCCTGAGATATGTGCGGGCCGCTCTAAAGCTAGGCAAAAGTATCTAGCAACGATAAGAAAAAGCAAGTGGTACCCGGAGCCGCCAAGTGTCAACTGTTTCCCCTGCAGTAAATTCTCCCCATCCGCCCATCGGCGGCCTTGACGCGCTGGGACTGGAACACTGCATCTATCGGCAGGACGATGGCATCTACGCCGACCCCAGCACCCTGGGCCCGCCGTTTCTCGCCGCCTTCGAGCACCTCATGCGTGCCGATTACTATTTTACCGAACTCGATTACGCACTGCTGTTAAAGGCCATATATAACCTCGGCCCCGATCCGGGCAAGTCGATGCTGCGCCTGGCCTACGGGGTGGAAAGCTTCGATCCGGCCCGGCGCGCCATGTTCAAGGACGTCAAGCTTGCCAACGGCGCGGCGCTGTACCACTTCGAGCCGCCCGATGCGGGCGGCGGGGGCGCGGCGCTGACGGTGGACGAACTGGTCGCCCACCTGTGGCAGAAGGGCGTGCGCTTCGGCGTCGACGTTGCGGCCGTGCGCGCGGCGATCGCGGGCGGACAAAGCGAAACAGTAACGGTGGCACGGCGCCTGCCGCCCGAGCCGGGACAGGACGCCCGCATTGTCGAAGTGTCGCAGCAAATCCACCGCAGCGATGCGCCGCGCCAGCTGGCCAACGGCAAGCTCGATCTGATGGCTTTTCAAAACCGCTTCCCGCAGATCACGGCAGGCGCGCGCCTGCTGCAAAAGCTGCCGGCCACGCCGGGCAAGGCCGGCTTCGAAATTTCCGGCGCGCGCATCGCGCCGGCCGCGCCGGGCGACGTCGATCTGGGCGCGATGGTGGGGCAGGGCACGGCCATTGAAAACGGCGCCGACGGCCAGTTCCTGGTGGCCCAGCGCACCGGCTACCTCGACGTCGATCCGGCCAGTGGCAAGATCTCCATCGGCGACAAGATCATCAGCCGCGACGGCGTCTCCTCGCGCACCACCGGCAACCTGCAGCTGACGGGCGACTACGAGGAATTCGGTGAAGTGCAGGAGCTGCGCGAAATCGAAGGCGAGGGCATCACCATCCACGGCGACGTCTACGGGCACATCGTCTCGCGCGGCGGCGACGTGGTCCTCAACCGCAACCTGGTCGGCGGCACGGCCCACAATGCCGTGGGCCTGATCCGCATTGTCGGCATCGCCTCCAACGCCATCGTGCAGTCGCGCCGCGGCGACGTCGACATGGCGCGCGCCGACAACTGCGTCATCTCGGGCAACCGGGTGCGCATCGAGCATGCCGTCAACTGCGAGATCATGGGCGACGAAGTGCGCATCGGCCACGCCGAAGGCTGTGCGATCGCCGCCCGCCGCATCAACGCCAGCCAGGTCGGCCCGCGCAAGCAAGCCGAAATGGTGCTCTACGCGCTGCGTCCCGACAGCGATGAAATCGACCGCGTGATCGCCCTGATGTCGGCGCGCGTGAACGATTTCGCCGCCATCGCCCTGCGCCACAAGGCCGAGATGGAAGCGATGACCGCCGAACCGGAAGTGCGCCGCTACGTGCTGCTGGCGTCCAAGGTGCGCAAGAAGGAGCTGATCCTGACGGCCGAACAGCTGCCCCAGTTCCAGAAGATGGCGCTGGCCGTGGGCCCTGCGCTGAAAGCCATCGCCAAGGTGCAGCTGGACGTGAAGGCGGCCGAAACGGAGCGCGACGCCGGCCAGGCCCTGGTCGACCAGTTGCTCGAACAACGCCGCAGCTGCGACACCGCCTCGCAGGTGGAAATCGCCGCCATCGACGGCGACACCACGGTGCGCACCTGGAAATTCAAACTCCACGACGGCACGCCGCATGATCTGCCGGCCAAGGACATCAAGGCGCGTTTGCGCGCCACGGGGATTGCGGGGGAGCTGATTTTCAGCGGGGCGGAGGGCAGCGTCGCGTGGAGTAGTTAGTACCGGGGACTGGCCTTGCAGGCCTGTCCCCATTTTTGAATCCGATGCAAAGTCAAAATGGGGACAGGCATCTGCGCTTCGCTTGTGCCAGTCCCCGGTGCTAATCGCGAACCTTGCCACGCAAAGCCTTGGTCGCACCACTTCTCGTCTTCGACTCCAGCCGCCGCTGCTTCGACCCGAACGTCGGCCTGGTGGCGCGCCTGACCAGCGGCGCCTTTGCCACGCTGTCGACCAGTTCCTGCAAGCGCCGCAGCGCCTCCGCCTTGTTCGCTTCCAGGCTGCGT
>JBJMVV010000307.1:0-2576 GCA_045810505.1 Massilia sp. | reverse complement strand
GCCAGCGTGCTGTATTTATCGCTCAATAATGAAAACAGCGACCTGTTTTTCAAGGGCTATCTCGACATCGAGCAACTCAAGGCCGGCTACGCTGCCGGCTCGCAGGAGGTGCGCGATCTGCTGGCCGGTTACGCCGACGGGTACAACCGCTACCTGGCCGACAGCGGCGGCCGCTATCCGGCCGCGTGCGCCAGGGCCGCCTGGGTCAAGCCCATCAGCGTCGAGGACGTCATGCTGATGATTGCCGAAAAAGCCTTGCACGCGTCGGGCGAAGTGTTTGCGCAGGAAATCGTCAACGCGGCGCGGGCGCCGGGGCAGGCGCCGCCGCTTGCCGTGGCCCGTCCCGGCCGGCTCAATCCAGGATTCTTGAAAGAGCGCCTGACAGAACTGGGCGCTGGCAAGCTTGGCAGCAATGGCCTGGCGATCGGCCGTGAGCTGT
Source organism: Massilia sp. (assembly GCA_045810505.1). Taxonomy (GTDB): domain Bacteria; phylum Pseudomonadota; class Gammaproteobacteria; order Burkholderiales; family Burkholderiaceae_D; genus JAFCUW01. The sequence continues at coordinate 2,137 of JBJMVV010000307.1, read as the reverse complement.
CCATAACAGGGAAGGGCATCCTGCTCGGCAATCCCCACTATCCCTGGACCAGCACCGACCGCTTTTATCAGGCGCACCTGACGATACCCGGCCGCTACGACGCTATGGGGGTGACCCTGGGCGGTCTGCCCATCATCGTCATCGGCTTTAATCGGGATGTGGCATGGACCCACACCGTCACCACGGCCGTCCACTTCACCACGGCCCGCCTGCAGGTCGATCCGCGCGACCCGGATGCCACGACCTATCTGGCCGATGGCGTACCGGTCAAGATGAGTGCGCGCACGGTGACAATCGAGCGCCGCATGCCAGACGGCGCCATCTCTCCCATGACCCGCACCTTTTATTCGAGCGCCCAGGGTGCGATCATCGTCAAGCCGGAGGCAGGCATGCACTGGAGCCGCAGCAGCGCCTACGTGCTGGCCGATCCGAACCGCTATAACACGCGGTTGATGGAGCAATGGATTGGCATTGCTACCGCAGGCGATGTGACGGGCGTGAAGGCTGCGCTGGACAAGGTCATCGGCCTGCCATGGGTCAACACCGTCGCCGCTGACCGTGCCGGCAATGCGCTGTATGCGGACGCCAGCGTGGTGCCCAGGGTCAACGCCGACATGTTCGCCTCGGATTGCCTGCTGGTGCCGGCTTTGCTCACGTTCGATGGCGCGCGCGCTAAATGTGGCTGGGGCAGCGGCATCCAGTCGCCCGCCAGTGGACCGTGGGCAATGCGCACGGATTATGTCGGCAATTCCAATGACAGCTATTGGCTCAACAATCCGCGCGCCTTGTTGACGGGACCGGCGCCGTATGGATTTTCGCCCCTGTACGGCAAGACCGGGGTGGAGCAGAAGTTGCGCAGCCGCCTCGGCTTCGTGCAATTGGAAGAGATGCTGACGCGTAAGCCCAAGCTCGCCGTCGAGGACGTGCAGGCCCTGATGTATGCCAACCGGGTGCATGCGGCCGAGCTGATCCTGCCCGAGTTCCTGCCGGCATGCTTCGCTGCAAGCGACGCGGCGCTGACGCCAGCCTGCCAGGTGCTGGCGGCATGGGACCGCCGTGCTGATCTGGATAGCCGGGGCGCCGTGCTCTTCCGTGAATTCTGGAATGTAGCGTCGACGCTCAGCGCCAGGTGGGCAGTGGCGCTCGATCCTGCCGATCCGGTGCACACGCCGCGCGGCCTGGCGCCTGCGGCGGCGCCGGGCATGCTGTCCGCCTTGCGTGCCGCGGTCTTGAAAATGCAGCACCACGGTTTCGCGCCCGATGCGCGCCTCCGTGATGTCCAGGCAGATACGCGTGCGGGGACCCGGTCGCCTCTGCACGGGGCCATCGGCGATCTGGATGGCGGCTATAACTCCCTGCACATGAATGCAATGGGGGAGCAAGGTTACACGGAGGTAGCTTACGGCACCAGTTACGTGCAAACCGTGACATTTGATGAGGCCGGTCCGGTGGCGCAGGGGATCCTGGTCTACGGGCAATCGGTCGATCCGGCGTCCCCACATTACCGGGATCAGCTGCCGCTGTATGCGGCAAAATCCTGGCCCCGCTTGCCGTTCAGTCCATCGCAGATCCGGGCTGATCCGGCGTATCGCGTGACGACCTTAAAACAATGACGAAAGGGCCTTGTGGCGCGCCGCAGGCCTTGCTATACTTCGCCCCCTCGCTGAACGACGCATGCAAATGCAGTGTGCAGCGAGAGAAGAAGAAGCCCCGCAGGGGGTTGACGAAACAAGCGAAACGCTTCATACTCTTTCTTCTTCGCGGCTGACAAACAAAACGATTTGTCGCAAGCTGCAAGCAGTACCCGAACAAAGTTCTTTAACAATTAACAGTCGATAAGTGTGGGCGTTTGATGAAGGTGCCAGGACTTCGGTCTTGAATACTTAAATTATCAAATGTTCACAAAAAAGAAATATAGGCGCTATGAAAATAGTGGCCTGTCAGTATTTTGAGTGAGCGATCTGTCGGAAACGACATTAAACAGAGATTGAACTGAAGAGTTTGATCCTGGCTCAGATTGAACGCTGGCGGCATGCCTAACACATGCAAGTCGAACGGCAGCATGATACCAGCTTGCTGGTATTGATGGCGAGTGGCGAACGGGTGAGTAACGCGTAGGAATATACCTTAAAGAGGG
>JBJMVV010000306.1:0-5381 GCA_045810505.1 Massilia sp. | reverse complement strand
GCATCGATTCCAAGCATGGCCCACGCTGGCAACCTGGCCCTGTTCGTCGCCTTCTTCTGCATCATCGTGTCGATGTACGGCGGCGGCTTCGCCACCGTGCCGGCCTATCTGGCCGACCTGTTCGGCACCCAGATGGTGGGCGCCATCCACGGCCGCTTGCTCACCGCCTGGTCGGCCGCCGGCGTGTTTGGCCCGGTGCTGATCGCCTACATCCGCGAGTACCAGATCGCTCACGGCGTGCCGAAGGCGCAGGTCTACGACATCACTATGTACGTGCTGGCCGGGATCGTTGCCGTTGGCCTGCTGTGCAACGCGATGGTGCGCCCGATCGCCGACAAGCACTTCATGACCGACGCCGAACTGGCCGAGGAAAAGCGCCTGGCGCACGACCGCGACATCAGCGGCTCGTCGGGCACGGCCGGCGCCGTCAGCACCGGCACCACCTCGCCCGTGACGGTGGCGCTGGCGTGGGCGGTGGTCGGCATTCCGCTGGCGATCGGCATCTGGATCACCCTGCAAAAGGCGCTGGTGCTGTTCCGTTGACCTGACCGCGGTCATTTTTCTTAAAATTAGCGTTCCATAACAGGGGGCCGGGCGAACAGCCCGGCCCCCTCTTATTTCAGCTATGGCACAATCATGCCATGACGTCCTCTCCCTCCTCACTTCGCCCGCAGCTGTCGCAGGCGAGCGCGCCGCTCACCCATGATGTCGAAGTGCTTGATGAGCGCGGCCGGCGCTCAACCATCGCGATTCCTGCCGAGCGTCCCCTGACGGTCTACGTCGACAAGCGCGAACTGGTGACCCTGATGACCCTGGGCGGGGCGCCCGAAGCGCTCACCCTGGGCTACCTGCGCAACCAGCGCCTGGTGCGCGAGGTGGCCGAGATCGAGTCGGTGCAGGTCGACTGGTCGGTCGATGCGGTGGCCGTCGTCACCCGCAACGGCATCGCCGACGTCGAAGAGCGCACCTCCAAGAAAGTCGTCACCACCGGCTGCGGCCAGGGTTCCGTGTTCGGCGGCCTGATGGACGAGATTGAAAAAATCAGCCTGCCGCCCGAGGCCCGCCTGCGCCAGTCGGTGATCTATAAAATCGTCGACACCATCCGCACCCAGAATTCGATTTATAAACAGGCCGGTTCCGTGCATGGCTGCGCGCTGTTCTCCAACACGGGCGAGCTGCTGCACTTTTTCGAGGACGTGGGCCGCCACAACGCCGTCGACGCCATCGCCGGGCGCATGTGGCTCGACGATATCGACGGCGGCGACAAGGTGTTTTATACGACTGGCCGCCTCACCTCGGAAATGGTGATGAAGGGCGCCCAGATGGGCATCCCCTTCCTGCTGTCGCGCTCAGGCACGACGCAGATGGGGCACATGGTGGCCGGGCGGGTCGGCATGTCGCTACTGGCGCGCTGTTCGGGCAAGCACTTCCTGCTGCTGTCGGGCCACGAGCGCATCGTGTACGAGGACGGCCTGCTGGACCCGAACCTGCGTCCGCTCGATGTTAATCGACTGTGAACCGGCTTTGAAGCCGCGCCCCTGATGTCTTTACTGGACGCCATTGCCGGCGCCTTTGCGCTGTTCCTCGCGGGCGACGCCGCCCTCTGGCGCATCATCTGGATCTCGCTCAAGACTGCGCTGGTCGGCCTGGTACTGGCCGCACCGGTCGCCGTTTTGATCGGCTACGCCATCGGCGCGCACCGCTTCAGGGGACGCCGCGTAGTGATCTGGCTGGCGCAGGCGGCCCTGTCGCTGCCGACCGTGCTGATTGGCCTGGTGCTGTATCTGCTGCTGTCGCGCCATGGCCCGCTGGGCAGCCTGCAGTGGCTGTTTTCCCAGTCCGGGGTGATCGCCGGCCAGTTCATCATCGCCATGCCGGTGCTGGTCGCGTTCACCCTGGCGGCGGTGCAGGCGGCCGATCCCCGTTACGCCGAGACGGCCTTTGCCCATGGCGCCACCCGTTGGCGCATCATGTGCACCGTGCTGTTCGAGGTGCGCTTCGGCGTCATGGCCGCCATCATCAGCGGCTTTGGCCGGGTGATCTCGGAGGTCGGCTGCGCCCTCATGGTGGGCGGGAACATCGCCGGTGAAACGCGCACCATCACCACGGCGATTGCGCTCGAGACGAGCAAGGGCGAATTTTCCCAGGGGATCGCGCTGGGCATGGTGCTGGTGGCGATTGCCCTGCTGATGAATGGCGCGCTGCTGCTGCTGCAGGGCGATGCCCATGGCGCGCGGAGCCGGCTATGACGGCCCTGCTGTCGATTGAAAAACTGCACAAGCGCTTTGCCGCCAAGGGGCACGCCCGCGCGCACGAACTGTTCGCCATCGATCGCTTCACCATTGAGGCGGCCACTGCGTATGTGCTCACGGGCGTCAACGGCGCCGGCAAATCGACCCTGCTGCGCATCCTGGCCGGGCTCGAGCCGGCCGAGGCCCAGGCCGTCGACTTCGATGGCCAGCGCCTGGCGCTTGATCCTTATCCGCGCGTCCTGCGTGACGCTGTCGGCTATGTGCACCAGCATCCCATCATGTTTTCCACCAGCGTGGCGGCGAATATCGGCTACGGCCTGCGCGCGCGCGGCGTGCCCGCGCGCGATGCCGCCGCCCAGGTGGAAGCGGCGATGGAGTGGGCCGGCGTCGCCCATCTGAAAAACAGCGATCCGGCCTCGCTGTCGGGCGGGGAAAAGCAGCGGGTGGCGCTGGCGCGCGCCAAGGTGCTCTCGCCCCGCTTGCTGCTGCTCGACGAACCCACCTCGAACCTGGACGGCGCCGCGCGCGAACAGGTGATCGCCCTGATTCCAACCTTGATCGCGGCCGGCAGCAGCGTCGTCATGGCTTGCCACGATTCCGATCTGATCGGACTGCCCGGGGTGCAGCGCATGAAGTTGCGCGACGGGCGCCTCGAATACCGTTAAACTTTTATTATTTACAGGAGACCGCCCATGAAACGCCGCAGCCTGCTTGCCCTTGTCTTGACCTCCGCGCTTACCTCCGCACTGACCGCGCACGCCGCCGACCAGGCGTCCAAACCTGCCGTGATCCGCATGTCGACCACCACCAGCACCGACAACTCAGGCCTGCTCGGCTGGCTGCTGCCGGCCTTTGAAGCCAAGACGGGAACCAGGGTCAACGTGATCTCGGTCGGCACCGGCAAGGCGCTCGAACTGGCGAAGAACGGCGATGTGGACGTGACGCTGGTGCACGCGCGGGCGGCCGAAGACAAGTTCGTCGCCGAAGGCTGGGGCATCGACCGGCGCGACGTCATGTATAACGATTTTATTGTCGCCGGCCCCGTGGCCGATCCGGCCCACATCAAGGGCAGCCGCGACGTGCTGGCCGCCTTCCGCAAGATCCACGACAGCGGCGCCAAATTCATCTCGCGGGGCGACAACTCCGGCACCGACATCATGGAAAAGGCCTACTGGAAGTCAGCCGGCATCGCCCCCGCCGGCGCCAGCTACATCTCGGCGGGCCTGGGCATGGGCGAAGTACTCAATATGGCCGCCGAACTGCAGGCCTACACCCTGACCGATCGCGCCACCTACGGGGCGTACAAGGCGAAGACGGGGCTCGAGGTGGTGGTCGAGGGTGACAAGTCGATGTACAACCCCTACGGCATCATCGCCGTCAATCCGGCCAAACACCCCGGCATCAACTACCAGGGCGCCACCCTGCTGATCAACTGGATCACCTCGCCCGAGGGGCAGGCCCGCATCGCCGCGTTCAAACCGGCCGGGCAGCAACTGTTTTTCCCGACCGCGAAGTAAAGCCCGCGCGGTTTTTCCGGCACCCAGATCGGCTATACTTGTGATATTGCAATAACTTCAGCGCCGCCAGCCGCGGCGCCTCCCCATGAGCGCGGCGCTCGACTTCGATCTGTTCGTCCAACTCCATTCCAGCCGCCGCTCGCGGGTTGCGCGCGCGCCGGGCGTGGACGGCGCCGCGGTGATCGTCAAGCAGCCCAACCAGGAATTCCCCTCGTTTCAGGAAAACGCGCGCTTCCGGCGCGAATTCGAGATCGCCCGCCGCTGCGCCCACCCCGCCGTGGTGGCGCCCCTGACGCTGGCCGAGGCGGGCGGACGCTGGACCATCACGTTTGCCGACATCGGCGGCGTCTCGCTCGACAAGCTGCTGCGCCAGCGCGCCCTGACCCCCGCCGAGTTCTTCGGCATTGCCCTGCAATTGTGCGATGCGGTGGCCGCCGTGCATGCCCAGGGCGTGGTCCACAAGGACATCAATCCATCGAACCTGGTGTGGAACGCCAGCACGGGACAGCTGCAGTTGATCGACTTCGGCATCGCCAGCGAGCTGCCGCAGGAAGCGCAGGCCCTGGTGCATCCGGCTGCGCTGGAGGGCACCCTGGCCTACATGGCCCCCGAGCAGACCGGCCGCATGAACCGCCTGCTCGACTACCGCGCCGATTTGTATGCGGTCGGCGCCACCCTGTTCGACCTGCTGGCGGGACGTCCGCCGTTTGTCGTCGATGACGCCATGGAGCTGATCCACTGCCACATCGCGCGCGAGCCGGACTGGGACCTGCCGGCCTTGCAGGCGCTGCCAGCGGGACTGGCGTCGATTCTCCGGCGCCTGCTGGACAAGGACGCCGAGCGGCGTTACCAGGGCGTGGCGGCGCTGGCGGCCGACCTGGCGGCCGTGCGCGACGCCCGTCCGCCCCAGGCGACGTCGCTGGCCGGCCGGACTGCCCGTTGGGGCGCCCGCTTCATCATGCCGCCGGCCTTGGTGGGCAGGGACCGCGAGGTGGGCATGTTGATGGCCGCCTTCGAGCGGGCCGCCGCCGGCGGGACCGAGCTGCTGCTGGTGGGCGGCTATTCCGGCATCGGCAAATCGGCAGTGGTCAACGAAGTGCATAAACCGATCACGGCGCGACGCGCGATTTTTTTGGCCGGCAAATTCGACCAGTTCCGTCGCGACGTGCCCTACGCCAGCCTGCTCGAAGCCTTGCGCACGCTGGTGCGCCAGCTGTTGGCCGAGCCGGAAGCGCAGCTGGCCGAACACCGCAGGCGCCTGCGCGCGGCGCTGGGCGCGGGCCTGGCGGTGATGGTCGAGCTGCTTCCCGAGCTGGCGCTGGTGGTGGGGCCGGTGCCGGCGCCGGCGCCGCTGCCGCCCGAACAGGCGCAGGCCAGGCTGGCGCGCGTGCTGCCCGCACTGATTGACGTGTTTGCCGCGCCCGGGCGCCCGCTGGTGTTGTTCCTTGACGATTTGCAGTGGGCCGATGCGCCGACCCTGCGCATGCTGGAAGTGCTGGTCAGGCGCGGCGCGGAAGGCGGCAGCGGCAAGCTCCTTTTGCTGGGCGCCTACCGCGACAACGAGACCCCGCCCACCCATCCCCTGACGGCCATGCGCGAGCGTCTGCTGCGT
>JBJMVV010000305.1:0-14210 GCA_045810505.1 Massilia sp. | reverse complement strand
GCCTGATTGCCGCCGCGAACCAGTTCGGCCGGCGCATCGTCGCGGTGGAAGCCGACCAGCACGGGATGGTGCCATCGATGCTCGAGCAGGCGTGCCGCCAGCACAAGCCGGGGCTGGTCTACTTCAATCCGACATTGCAGAACCCGACCGCGCTCACCATGCCGGCACACCGGCGCCAGGAACTGGCCAGGGTCGCGCAGCGCTGCAATATACGCATCGTCGAGGACGATCCCTACTGGCTGCTGGCCGACGCCCCGCCGCCGCCGATCGCCATATTTGCGCCGGACCACGTGGTCTACATCTCGACCCTGTCGAAATGCCTGACGCCAGGGTTACGTGTCGCCTTCGTGCTCATCCGCAACCTGCAGGAACGCGAACGGTTCCGGCTCGCGCTCAGAGCCTTTGCGCTGATGGTCGCGCCCTTGACGGCAGCGCTTGCCACCCAGTGGATCCTCGACGGCTCGGCAGCCGGCTTGATGCAAGGTGTCTGCAAGGAAGCGCGCCTGCGTCACCGGATGGCGCGCGATATCCTGGCGGGACGCTACAACGGCGCCGGGGACGGCCTGCATGTCTGGCTCGAGTTGCCCACCTACTGGAACCCCTCCCAACTCGCCCTTGCCGCCGACCGCGAGGGCATCGCCGTCACCCCCGCCGAGGCATTCGCCACCGGCAGCGTTTCCATGAACGCCATCCGGATTTCCCTCGGCAGCATCAAGGACCGCACCCGCCTGCAGGCAGGCCTGCAACGCCTGTCGGAATTGCTTGCACGCCGGCCAGAGCCGTTCAATGCTGCGCTGGTGTGACGCGATGCGAATGATGGGGTCTGGCACTTGACCGCGGCGGATTCAAAAATGGGGACAGGCACCTTCGGCGCCAGTCCCCGATGCTGCGGGCGCCGCCTGATTTCGCAACGACGGCTACGGTTTTTATGCAATATCTCGCATAACCAACCGCCATTCCCCGAGGCGAACCCAGATCTGAATCGGGGTTACGTAAACTGAAAAGCCCCCGGGTCTCCCGGGGGCTTTTTATCTATTCAGACCCAAACAAAAGTAGGTTTTTACTTTTGTTTGATCACTTCAGGTGGTCGGAAATCAGCTTCGTCATCTCGAACATCGACACCTGGGCTTTGCCGCCGAAAACGGCTTTGAGCTTGTCGTCGGCGTTGATCATGCGACGGTTTGCGGCGTCTTGCAGATCATGCTTCTTGATGTACTCCCACACTTTTTTGGTCACTTCGGTGCGTGGCAGCGGGGTCGCGCCCACGACACCGGCGAGGGTATCCGATGGCGTCATGGCCTTCATGAAGGCGGCGTTTGGCTTGCGGGGTGCTGCTGGCTTTTTGGCGGCGGCGGCTTTCGGCGCGGCGGCCTTGGCTGGAGCTGCTTTTTTCGCTGCTGGCTTGGCCGCTGCTGCTGGCTTGGCCGCTGCTTTTTTTGCTGGCGCTGCTGCTGGGGTTTTTTTGGCTGTTGCCATCTTCGAGCCTCCTGAACGGACAGAATGGGAAATTGCGCTATACATCGCACGGCTTATATTGGTGGGCTTTTACTGTTGTTGCAAGTGTTTTTCAACATTTTTCGCGTCGGAAACACTCGAAACCGTCAGAACAGAGATTTTGGCAACGCTCCAGAGGTAAAAGCCATGAAAAAAGCCGGCGGCGGGGCGTCGATTTCCCCTGCCGCCGGCCATTACTGGGCCGCTTAATGGGCGTTTTAGCGCATGCCGGGCATCATGCCCTTCATCCCGCGCATCATTTTCATCATGCCGCCGCCTTTGAATTTCTTCATCATGGCGTTCATTTGTTCGTACTGGGCCAGCATGCGATTGACTTCCTGCACCTGCACGCCGGCGCCAGCGGCGATGCGGCGCTTGCGGGTGGCCTTGATCAGTTCAGGCTTGGCGCGCTCGGCCGGGGTCATCGAATCGATGATGCCGACCATGCGCCGCACCTGCTTGTCGGCCTGGTCCATATTGGCGTTGCCGGCAGCTTGCTGGAACTGGGCTGGCAGCTTGTCGAGCAGGCTGGCCATGCCGCCCATCTTCTTCATCTGACCCAGTTGCGATTTAAAGTCGTTCATGTCGAACTTGCCGCCGACCTTGATCTTGTTGGCCAGTTCGGCCGCGGCCTTGGTGTCGACGCCTTTGCGGGCTTCCTCGACCAGGGCCAGGATGTCGCCCATGCCGAGAATCCGGTTGGCCATGCGCTGGGCGTCGAAGGCTTCCAGGCCGTCCAGCTTTTCCGACACGCCGGCAAACTTGATGGGCTTGCCGGTAATGTGGCGCACCGACAGGGCCGCGCCGCCGCGCGAGTCGCCGTCCAGTTTGGTCAGCACGATACCGGTCAGGGGCAGGGCGTCGTTGAACGCTTTCGCCGTGTTGATGGCGTCCTGGCCCAGCATGGCGTCGACCACGAACAAGGTCTCGATGGGTTTGACGGCCGCGTGCACGGCGGAGATTTCCTGCATCATCGCTTCGTCGATGCCGAGGCGGCCGGCGGTGTCGATGATGAGGACGTCGTGGTAGTGCTTCTTGGCCCAGTCCAGCGCGGCGCGTGCGATGTCGACCGGCTTGTCGGTGGCGCTCGAGGGAAAGAAGTCGGCGCCGACCTGCTTGGTGACGGACTCGAGCTGGGCGATGGCGGCGGGACGGTAGACGTCGGCCGAGACCGTCAGCACCTTTTTCTTTTTCTCTTCCTTTAAATACTTGGCGAGTTTGCCGACGGTGGTGGTTTTACCGACACCTTGCAGACCGGCCATGAGGATGATGGCGGGCGGTTGCTGGGCAAACGAGAGCTGGGATGCTTCGGGACCCAGATCGGCGCCCATCAGCGCGCCCAGTTCCTTTTGCACCACGCCGACCAGGGCCTGGCCGGGAGAGAGCGAGGAGATGACTTCTTCGCCGAGGGCTTTTTCCTTGACCCGGCTGATGAATTCGCGCACGGCCGGCAGGGCGACGTCGGCCTCGAGCAGGGCCAGGCGCACTTCACGCAGCATCTCGGCCGTGTTCGACTCGGTCAGCCGCGCCTCGCCGCGCATGGTCTTGACGACCTTGGCCAGGCGTTGGGTTAAGTTATCTAACATGGTGGTCCTGACTATATAGAAGGGGAGGCCGCGCCGCGCCGCTTCCGTCAAAGGCGCGCACCGGCAATCAATCGGGCATTTTAACCCAAGCGCTGGCGGGCATAAACGGGGTCCTGTCGCACGCCGGCGCAACTTTATGGTCAAACTGGCAGCGCTAAGCTGTTCAGTGCAGAAATTATATGGATAATGACAGCAGCAGGCACCCATACCAATAAACTCACGGAGACAGCATGAAGACATCGACCTACACCGCCATCGCCCTCGCCGCCGCGCTGGCCGCCGGCAGCGTCCAGGCCCAGGAAGTGGTTCGCCTCGGTAACCTGAAATTTGCCCACTACGGCGCCGTCTCGTACATGAAGGAAATCGCCCCCAAGTGCGGCATCAAGATTGAAGAAAAGATTTTCGCCAAGGGCCTCGACGCCATGCAGGCCGTCATCGCCGGTGAACTCGACGTCGCCACCACCGCCTCGGAGGCGGCCATTTCCGGCCGCGCCAGCGGCGCGCCCATCTACGTCGTCGCCGGTTTCGCCAAGGGCGGCGCCCGCCTGGTGGCGCGGCCTGACCTCGGCATCAAGTCGGTAAAAGACTTGAAGGGCAAGAAAGTCGGCGTCACCCGCGGCGGCATCCAGGAAGTGCTTCTGATGGCCGAACTGCAAAAATATGGCATGAGCGCCGACAGCAATCCCGGCAAGGACGTCCAGCTGATTTATTTGTCCTATCCTGACCTGAACGCCGCCCTGCTGGGCAAGAACATCGACGCCATGATGCAGTCGGAACCCCAGTCCTCGCAGGCCATCAACAAGAAATTCGGCGTCGAAGTGATCAAGCCCTATGACACCCCGATTGGCGAACCTGTCCGGACCATGGTCATGACGGAAAAGTTTTACAAGGAGAAGCGCCCCGTCGCGGAGAAATTCATGCGCTGCTTCGTGGAAGCGACCAAGATGTTCATCGACAACAAGGCGATGGCGGAAAAATATGTGCGCGAGACGGTCTTCAAGGGCCAGATCTCCACCGAAGATTTTAACGACGCCATGGACAATGCCGAGTACACCTACGACATCACGCCCGAGCACATCCAGGTGACATCCGACATCATGGCCAAGACGGGCGTGGGCAAGATGGCCAAGGTGCCGGTGGCGAAAGACTGGGTCAAGATCGATCTGCTGACGGACGCCAAGAAATCCCTCAAGGTCAACTGACAGGCATCCCATGCAAAAAGCAGCTTTGCGGGGCAAGGGCATCGGCCTGATCGTGCCCGCCATCATCATCGCGCTCTGGCAGGGCATCACCATGGCGGGCTGGGTCAATCCCCAGGTCCTGCCGTCGCCCGTGGCGGTGGTGGAGCGCTGGATCGCCTACCTGTTGCCGATGCAGCCTTACGACGGCAGCGGCAGCCGGCTCGCCTGGATGTTTTCGGGCGAACTGATCATCGACTCCATCGGCAGTATGTACCGGGTGCTGGTGGGCTTTCTGATCGGGGCGGGGCTGGCCTTGCCGATTGGTCTCGCGATGGGGGCGAGCAACCGCGTCTATGCCTGGTTCAATCCCCTGTTCCAGCTGCTGCGGCCGATTCCGCCGATTGCCTATATTCCCCTGTCGATCCTCTGGTTCGGCCTGGGCAATCCGCCGGCCGTGTTCCTGATCGTGCTGGGCGCCTTTTTCCCCGTGCTGATGAACACCATCGCGGGGGTGCGCCAGGTCGACAGCATTTATTTGCGCGCCGCACGTAACCTGGGCGCCAACCAGCGCACCATGTTTTTACGCGTGATCCTGCCGGCGGCGGTGCCCTATATCCTGGCTGGCGTGCGCATCGGCATCGGCACCGCCTTCATTGTCGTCATCGTTTCCGAGATGATTGCGGTGAACAATGGCCTGGGTTTCCGCATCCTGGAAGCGCGCGAATATTTTTGGTCCGACAAAATTATCGCCGGCATGATCACCATCGGCCTGTGGGGCCTGGCCATCGACGTCGGCATGAACCGCCTGAACAACCATTTGCTGCGCTGGCACCGTGGTCTGGAAAATTGATGAGTGCACCACATATAGTCATTAGCGGCGTCAACAAGGTGTTCCGCACCGACGAGCGCGAGCTGGTCGCGTTGAAAGACATCAATCTTGAAATCCCCCACGGGCAATTTACTTGCCTGCTGGGGCCGTCCGGCTGCGGCAAATCGACGCTGTTAAATGCCGTCGCCGGCTTTGCCCCGCCCAGCAGCGGCAGCATCAAGGTCGATGGCGCGGAAGTGACGGCGCCCGGTCCCGACCGCGGCATGGTGTTCCAGGAATATGCCCTGTTTCCCTGGATGACGGTGGAAGACAATGTCGGCTTCGGCCTGGAAATCAAGGGCACGCCGCGCGCCGAGATCCGGCGCCGGGTCGATGAATTGCTGGCCATGCTGTCGCTGTCGGATTTCCGCTCCCGCTTCCCGAAAGATTTGTCGGGCGGCATGCGCCAGCGGGTGGCGATTGCCCGCGTGCTGGCGCTCGATTCACCCATCCTGCTGATGGACGAGCCCTTCGGCGCGCTCGACGCGCTGACCCGCCGCAACCTGCAGGACGAGTTGCTGCGCATCTGGGCCGAGCTGAAAAAGACCATCCTGTTCGTCACCCACAGCATCGAGGAAGCCATTTACCTGGCTGACCGCATCGTGGTCATGACTTACCGTCCCGGCACCGTCAAGCGCGACATCATCGTCGAACTGCCGCGCGAACGCGACCCGGCTTCGCCCGAGTTCAACGCCTTGAAGCGCGAACTGGGGCAACTGGTCATGGAAGAGCAGCAGCGCCATCACCATGACGAACTGAAAATGGCGGCCGTCGACTAAGCGCGCTTATTTTGGTTTGCGCGGGCGGCCGCCCAGCTTGCCGTTTTCGCGGGCGGCCTGGCGCTTGGCGGGGCTGCTGGCTTTGCCGCCCAGCTTGCCGTTGCGGGCCGCCATCCAGCGCTGCGATCCCAGCAGGCCTTCCAGCAGGCCCGGCAGATAGATGTCGGCGTCGATTTTGGGAAAATGCACGCCCAGGCCCGAGGGGCTGATCTCGGCCACGTCGAGGTCGGCCGGCCGGGCCTTTTCAAAACCCTGCGCCAGGCGGGGCTCGAAGGCCACTTCCACGCCCGTGCCCAGGGTCAGCACGATGCGCTCCCGTTCAGCGTCGTAGCGCACCGCCACCACGACCGGTGTGGCCGCCTTGCGGACCGCCCCGCGGCGGTTGGCGGCGGCGATGATGCTCTCGTCAATGTTCATGGATATCTCTCCAGCGTGTACACAGTACCCGGATATCGTCGACCAGCGCCTGCGAAATCTTGCCCAGCATTTGGCTGCTGAAGCCGAAGTTTTCGCGCAGCGCGGGCGGGCCGGCCGGACAAGCAAGAAAAAACACCGCTTCGCAGCCAGGACCGAGCACATGCACGTGAGCAGGGCGGTGGTCGTTGGGGTAGATCACGGCGCGTAATCCAAAGATGTTCAGCACTGTAGGCATGGTATCAGTAACCCAAGCAGTTTGGGTTTAATTCAGCTTAAAGAAACGGGCGATTGCGACCTGCGCCAGCGGGCCGGTGGAGACGGCGCGCGGCTACGATAGTCGATACCCGGCGCGCGGCGCTTGTGCACGCACAGGGCGGCGCGGGGCATTGCGACTGGCCTTCGCCGGCTCACCCGCGGCGCCGTCCATGGTGTAAACTGATGCGGATGCACACCACTTATTTTTACCTCGCCGCGCTGCTGTATGCCGTGTGCGCCCTGTTGCCCTTGCGCCAGGGCGGCCTGGTTGCGGCCGGCACCGCCATTGCCTGGCTGCTGCACGCGGGCGCATTGTGGTTCGACGTCCATGCCGCCGACGGTGGCTTGCGGATCGGCTTTGCCGTGATGCTGTCGGCCGCGCTGTGGGTGTCGGTGGCCGCCTACCTGGTGGAAAACCGCAATTTCGCGCTGGACGGCCTGCGCCGCATGGTGCTGCCCTGCGCTGCCGTGGCCGCCGCCCTGCCTGCCGTATTTCCCGGTTCCGTGTTCCAGATGCGGGGCGCTTCGCCTGCCTTTGGCTGGCATATCGCCGTCGCCGTGCTCGCCTACAGCACGCTCACCATCGCCGCCTTTCACGCCGTGTTGATGGCCTTGCAGGAGGCGCGCCTGCACACGCGCGCGCCGGCGCCGAGCAGCCGCTGGTTCGGCCGCTCGCTTGACCAGCTGCCCGCCCTGTTGACGATGGAAAAGCTGTTGTTCCGCCTGATTGGCATTGGCTTCGTGCTGCTCACCCTGACCGTGCTGTCGGGCGTGGTGTTTTCCGAGCAGTTGTTCGGTGCGCCCCTCAAGTGGGATCACAAGACCGTGTTCGCGCTGCTGTCCTGGGTGCTGTTTGGCGCCTTGCTGGCGGGGCGGCGCTGGAAGGGCTGGCGCGGCAAGACCGCCTTGCGCTTCACCCTGGCCGGCTTTGCCACCCTGGTGCTGGCCTATGTCGGCTCGCGTTTCGTGCTGGAAGTGGTGCTGCACCGGGCGGTGCTGTGAGCCGGCTGCTGTTCTGGCTGGCGCTTGGCGTGCTGGTGGTGTTTGCCATCCGCGCCAAAATACGCGAGGCCCGCCTGCGCGCCGAGCGCGACCATTTTGCCAGCCGCGCCGGGGCGACCCAGACGCCGCGCCAGCCGCCTGTCGAGGCGGTTGAAACGATGACTTCCTGCGCCCATTGCGGCCTGCATTTCCCGGCCTCCGAAGCGGTGCACGCCGACGGCCTCGACTACTGCTGCCCGGCCCACGTCCGGTTGCCGGCGCAGTAAGATGCTGCGCTGGCACCAGCTCTCCACCGGCTCCCGCGCCGCTTTCTGGCGCTCCCTGCAGACCCTCACTTTCACCCGCATCGTGATTGCGCTGGTGCTGCTGGTGTATCTGCATTTCGGCAACGACGCATCGCGCAGTACGCCGCAACTGTATGCCGACACCTGCCTGGCCTACCTGATCATCGCCGGCGCGTTTGCCATGCTGGCCGTGTACCGGCGCCGCCATTTCCTGGTGCAACTGAGCGCCCAGGTGGCGCTCGACCTGGCCGTCATTTCCGTGCTGTACGCGGCCACCGGCGGCATGCGTTCCAGTCTTGCCATCCTCTACCTGTTTCCGCTGGCGGGCGCGGCCATCCTGGCGCCGCTGCTGCTGGCCCTGTTCGCGGCGGCCCTGGCCAGCCTCTTCGTGATCGGCCACAGCGCCCTGCACCTGCTGGCCAACGATGGTGAAAACGCCCACCTGCTGCAATCGGGTGTCTACGGCGGCATGTTTTTCGCCCTGGTGCTGGTGGTCAGCGGCCTGGCCCGCCGCCTGATCCGCCAGGAAGAGCTGACCGCCCGCCACAGCGCCGATCTGGCCGTCCAGCAAGCCATCAACCACATCGTCATGGCCGACGTGGGCGATGGCATCCTGGTGGTGGGCGCCAGCGGCGAAATTTTTACCAGCAACCCGGCGGCGCGCCGCATGCTGGGGCTGGAAGGGGAGGCCGCCGGCCTGTCGCTGCCGACGCTGGCGCCGATTTCTCAGGCTTTTGAGGCCTGGCGCGGCGCCGACGAGGCCGGCGCCGGCGAGGCCTTTGTCATCATCAAGCCGGAGCAGGATGCCTCGGGCCTGCGCAGCGTGCGCCCTGAACTGGCGGCCCATTTGAAACTGCGCTTTGCCAGCGTGGCCGGGCCGGCGCAGGTCAACGGCGGCGAGCGCTTCGTGATTTTCCTGCAGGACGTCACCGCCATTGAAAACCAGGCCCAGCAATTAAAACTGGCGTCGATGGGACGCCTGACGGCCAGCATCGCCCATGAAGTGCGCAATCCCCTGTCCGCCATCGGCCACGCCACCTCGCTGCTGGCGGAAGACCTGAACGAGAAGGGCCAGGTGCGCCTGTTGAAAATCGTTGGCGACAATGTGGCGCGGGTCAACCGCATGATCGAAGACATCCTGCAACTGTCGCGCAAGGTGCAGCCCCAGACCGAACCGCATGCGCTGGACGCTTTCCTGGCCGACCTGGCCGCCGAATTCGAGGAAACCCACGGCCTGCCGGCACACATGATCGAGCTGGCGGCCGGACACGCGTCGGTGCGCTTCGATCCCCTGCACCTGCGCGAGGTGGTGGTGAACCTGCTCACCAACGCGATCCGCTACGCCAGCGGCACGCAGGGCTCGATCCGCCTGTTCGTGGTGGCCGATACGCCGGGGCGGCTGGAATTGCACGTGCAGGACGACGGCCCCGGCATCACGCCAGAAGTGCGGGCCCACCTGTTCGAGCCGTTTTATACGACATCGAGCAAGGGCACGGGCCTGGGCCTGTACCTGGCGCGCGAGCTGTGCTTGAATAATGGCGCCATGCTCGACTATGAATACCGCATCGACGCCGGCCACTTCGGCCTGCGCAAACCCACCGGGCGCTTTGTGATCTCCTTCGCCCAGACACTCTCGCTTGCCAGCGGAAAGACTTTGCCATGATGGTCCCACTATGACTGCGCCCCGCATCCTGGTCGTCGACGACGAGGCCGACCTGCGCGAACTGCTCGACATCACCCTGGTGCGGATGGGGCTCGATGTCGATTGCGCCGCCACCCTGGGCGAAGCGCGCAGTCTGTTTGCGACAGGCGATTATGCCCTGGTGCTGACCGATATGCGCCTGCCCGATGGCCTGGGCCTGGAACTGGTGCGCGAAGTGGCAACGAGCGGCAAGGCCACGCCGATTGCCGTCATCACCGCTTACGGCAGCGCTGACAACGCCGTCATCGCCCTGAAAGCGGGCGCTTTTGATTACGTATCGAAGCCGGTCGTGCTCGATGATTTACGGGTGATGGTGCGCTCGGCCCTGCGGCTGGCGCCCGCGTCCGAAGCGGGCAGCGTCGCCAGGACGGCCGGCGGCTCGAACGGCAGCCGCCTGATCGGCGATTCGTCGGCCATGCAGGGTTTGAGGGCCCAGATCGGCCGGCTGGCCCGCTCGATGGCGCCGATCGCCATTTCCGGCGAGTCCGGCAGCGGCAAGGAACTGGCCGCCCGCGAAATCCACGCCCAGAGCGCCAGGAACGCGCGCCCCTTTATCGCCGTCAACTGCGGGGCCATTCCCGAAGCGCTGATGGAAGCGGAATTTTTCGGCTACCGCAAGGGCGCTTTCACGGGCGCGGCCGACGAGCGCGACGGCTTTTTCCAGGCGGCCAACGGCGGCACCCTGATGCTCGACGAAGTGGCCGATCTGCCGCTGGCGATGCAGGTCAAACTGTTGCGGGCGATCCAGGAGCGGCGGGTGCGCAAGATCGGCGCCACGGCCGAGGAACCGGTCGACGTGCGCATCATCAGCGCCACCCACAAGGATCTGGCGGCCTGCGTGGAACGCGGCGAATTCCGCCAGGACTTGTTTTATCGGCTCAATGTGATCGAGCTGACCCTGCCGCCCCTGCGCGAGCGCCTGGTCGACCTGCCCGTGCTGGCCGAAGGCATCCTGCAGCGCCTGGCAGGCGAGGGCGCGCCGGCCCGGCTGGGCGCGGGCGTGCTCGACACCCTGTGCGCCTATCCCTTTCCCGGCAATGTGCGCGAACTGGAAAATGTGCTGGAGCGGGCGCTGGCGTTTGCCAACGATGGCGTCATCGAGACGACCGATTTATCGTTGAAGCAGGCGCGGGTGATGGCGCCGGCGCAGGCGGTAGTGCATGCGCCGGTCGCCGTGGCCGAGGCTGTCCCCGCGCCTGCGCCGGCGCCAGTCAGCAGCAACGCCTTGCCATCAAACCTGCCCGAGCACCTGGCCCAGGTCGAACGCGAACTGATCCTGCGCGCCCTGGCCCAGACCCAGTTCAACCGCACCAAGGCAGCCGAATTGCTGGGCATCAGCTTCCGCCAGCTCAGGTATTCCATGCAAAAACTGGACATCCAGGAGCCGGAGTGAAGCGGCATGTCGAAGCGATCGGGGACGACGGCTGGTGGCCCGCCGCGCGCCGCTACGAGTCGCCCAATTTCAATGCGCGCCCGGCGGGATGCGCCGTCGACCTGATCGTGCTGCACAACATCAGCCTGCCGGCCGGGCAGTTTGGCGGTCCCCACATTGCCGACCTGTTTAGTAATCGGGTCGATTTCACGGCCGATGCCTCGTTTGCCGACCTGCGCGGCCTGGAAGTGTCCAGCCATTTCCTGGTGCGCCGCGATGGCCGGGTGAGCCAGTTCGTTTCCTGCGAAGAGCGCGCCTGGCATGCGGGCCTGTCGCAATTTGACGGCCGCGACAATTGCAACGATTTTTCAGTCGGCATTGAAATCGAAGGCAGTGACCATGTTGCTTTTTCGCCAGCGCAATACGACGCTGTTGCTCACCTGATCACGGTGTTGTTGGCGCGCTATCCCATCGCCGCGATCGCGGGCCACGAGCATGTGGCGCCCGGGCGCAAGACGGATCCGGGGCCCCATTTCGACTGGTCCCGCCTGCAAGAAAAACTGGCACACACAGCCCCCAAGTTAGTGGATGCTAACCGCCCGCATGGCGTATTTGCCAAGCTGAGCAAAGTCAAGTGGCCGACGCCCTTTTTGCGCTAAATATTTACTTTGCTATCGTATCTGAAAGATATTGCAGCCCTGGCAGGCAGGTACTACAATTAGTCTCAAGTTGGCGTTCATGACTAGATGTAGTGGTGCAGGTGGTAGTGCAACAGCAGCCCGGGCATACGTCCCCACCGTATAAAAGTCAAGTCCCGCCAACGCGATCGACCGTGTCAATCCGCGTTTTTTCGCGTTTTTTTTCCGTTTTTCCGTACCCGTTTGCTTGTCCCGCTGCCGTTTGCGCGGGCTTGTCGTTTGATAACAAAGGCCCTCATCGAGAGCGGCCAACCTGGGGAGCTTCAATGCACACTTCACAAGACATTTCTACCAATCCCGCGCAGGTCACCCCAGGTTCGGCCAGCGCCGCGCCGTCCTCCAGCGCCGCCGACATCGCCTCGAGCGGCGATTACCGCATCATCCGCCGCAACGGCGCCGTGGTCGCCTTTGAGCCATCGAAAATTGCCGTCGCCGTCACCAAGGCTTTTCTTGCCGTGCACGGCGGCCAGGGCGCCGTCTCGGCCAGCATCCGCGATAAAGTCGAACAATTGACTGCCAGCGTGGTCGCCGCGCTGGTGCGCCGCCATCCGGGCGGCGGCACCGTGCATATTGAAGACGTGCAGGACCAGGTTGAACTGGCCCTGATGCGCTCGGGCGAGCACGACGTCGCCCGCGGCTACGTGCTGTACCGCGCCAAGCACATGGAAGAGCGCCGTGCCGCCAAGGAAGCCGCCGGCGGCAAGGCCGACATCGCCGCGCCCCAGATCCACGTGACGGAAAACGGCCAGCGCCGTCCGCTCGATATGCAGGAAGTGCGCGACCTGATCGGCGCCGCCTGCGTGGGCCTGGAAAAGCACGTCGATGCCGACGCCATCCTGGCTGAAACGGTGAAAAACCTGTACGACGGCGTGCCCGTCGAAGAACTGCACAAGTCGGCCATCCTGGCAGCGCGCGCGCTGATGGAAAAAGACCCTGCCTACTCGCAGGTGACGGCCCGCATCCTGCTGCACACCATCCGCAAAGAAGTGTTCGGCCAGGAAGTGCCACAGGCCAAAGCTGCCGCCGCCTACGTCGAGTACTTCCCCCAGTACATCGCCAAGGGCATCGCCAACGAACTGCTCGACCCGGTGCTGGCGTCCTACGACCTGGCCAAGCTGGCCAAGGCCATCGTCGCCGACCGCGACCTGCAATTCGGCTACATCGGCCTGCAGACCCTGTACGACCGCTACTTCCTGCACGTGCGCGATGTGCGCATTGAAATGCCGCAAGCGTTCTATATGCGGGTGGCGATGGGCCTGTCCCTGCGCGAAGAAAACCGCGAAGCGCGCGCCATCGAGTTCTACAACCTGCTGTCGAGCTTTGACTTCATGAGCTCGACCCCAACGCTTTTTAACTCTGGCACCCTGCGCTCGCAACTGTCCTCGTGCTACCTGACCACCGTGTCGGACGACCTGGAAGGCATCTACGACGCGATCAAAGAGAACGCGCTGCTGGCCAAGTTTGCTGGCGGCCTGGGCAATGACTGGACCCCGGTGCGTGCCTTGGGCGCCCACATCAAGGGCACCAATGGCAAGTCGCAAGGCGTGGTGCCGTTCCTGAAAGTGGTCAACGACACCGCCGTGGCGGTCAATCAGGGTGGCAAGCGCAAGGGCGCGGTCTGCGCCTACCTGGAAACCTGGCACATGGACGTGGAAGAATTCCTCGACCTGCGCAAGAACACGGGCGACGACCGCCGCCGTACCCACGACATGAACACGGCCAACTGGATTCCCGACCTGTTCATGAAGCGCGTGATGGAAAAAGGCGAGTGGACCCTGTTCTCGCCATCGGAAACGCCGGATCTGCACGACCTGGTCGGCAAGGCCTTCGAGACCGCCTACACGGGCTACGAAGCAAAAGCCGCCGCTGGCGAAATCCGCGTCTTCAAGAAGATCGCCGCGCTGGACCTGTGGCGCAAGATGCTGTCGATGCTGTTTGAAACCGGCCACCCATGGATCACCTTCAAGGACCCATGCAACATCCGTTCGCCCCAGCAGCACGTCGGCGTCGTCCACAGCTCGAACCTGTGCACGGAAATCACCCTGAACACCAACGAGAGCGAAATCGCCGTCTGCAACCTGGGTTCGGTGAACATGCCTGCCCATATGAAAGAGGGCAAGCTGGACCACGTCAAGCTGCAGAAGACCGTCCGCACCGCGATGCGTATGCTCGATAACGTCATCGATATCAATTACTACGCCGTCGAAAAAGCCCGTAACTCCAATATGCGCCACCGCCCTGTCGGGATGGGCATCATGGGCTTCCAGGACTGCCTGCACATGATGCGCGTGCCGTTTGCATCGAATGAGGCCGTCGCCTTTGCGGACACCTCGATGGAAGCCGTCTGCTACTACGCCTACCTGGCCTCGACCGAACTGGCTGAAGAGCGCGGCCGTTACGAGTCGTACGAAGGCTCGCTCTGGTCGCGTGGCATCCTGCCGCAGGATTCGGTGCGCCTGCTGGCGGAAGAGCGCGGCGGCTACCTGGAAGTGGACAATTCCTCGGCCATGGACTGGACCCCGGTGCGCGAGCGCATCGCCAAATTCGGCATGCGTAACTCGAACTGCGTGGC
>JBJMVV010000304.1:0-4591 GCA_045810505.1 Massilia sp. | reverse complement strand
CGCTGGCCCCGCCCGCCCGGTCGGGCGGCGCGCTGCTCATGATCGCTTTCAGGTTGGGCGCCTGAAAAAAACCAAAGCCGAGACCGCAGACAGCCATGCGCCAGCAGATCGCCAGCGAGGACGGCGCCGCCGGCATCAGGAGCAGCGACAACAAGCCCGCCGCCAGCGCCAGCAGCCCAGCGCCGCCCAACAGGCCCGGCGGGTAACGGTCGCTCAGGCGCCCGGCAATCGGCGCCATCACGCCCACCATCACCGCCCACGGCGTGATCAGAAAACCGGTTTCCACCGGCGAGCGTCCCAGCACATGCTCCAGGTAAAACGGCAGCGACACAAAGGCCAGGCCCTGGGCCGCGAAGGTGCACACGGCCGTGATGACGGAAAGGGTGAACAGGGGCCGGCGGAACAGGTCGACCGGCAGCATGGGCGCCGGATGGCCCCGCTGCCGGCGCAGCAGCAGGAAGAAAAAGCCGCTGGAACCAGCCAGCTCGGCAAGAATAAGGGGAGCGGGCGCGGCATGGGCGCCTTCACCGATGGCCAGCACCAGCAGGCCAAAGGCGCAGGCGTTGAAGACGGCCGTCTGCAGATCGAAAGGATGGGTGGCGCGGCGCGTGGCGGGCAGGAAGCGGGTGGCCAGCAGCAGGCCCACTATACCCAGCGGCACATTGATGGCGAACAGCCAGGGCCAGGAGGCCAGCGAGAGGATCAGCGAGGCGGCGGTCGGCCCGATAGCAAAACCCATGGCGACAATCAGCGCATTGGCGCCCATGCCGCGGCCCATCTGCCTGGCTGGATAAATGGCCCGCAGCAAAGCCGTGTTGACGCCCATCACCGCGCTGGCGCCCAGGCCCTGCAGCAGGCGCGCCGCCACCAGCGAAGGCAGCGACCATGCCGCCGCGCAGCCCAGCGAAGCGACCGTGAACAGCATCAGTCCGGCAATGCAGACCTTGCGGTAGCCGACGATCTCGCCCAGCGCCGCGAACGGCAGCATGGTGGCGATCATGGCCAGCTGGTAGATATTGATGATCCAGACCGAAGCGGCCGGGGTCGCGTGCAGGCTGGCGGCAACGCCCGGCAAGGCGGTGTTGACGATGGCGGTATCGAGCGAGGCCATGCCCACGCCAATCGACAGGGCGCACATGGCCAGCAGGCGCTCGGCGCCGTGCAGGCCGTCCCGCTCGGCGGCAGGGTTGAGGGCGCTGGTACTGCTGCCCGGGCTGGTGCTCAAAACTGTGGTCCGCGGGAAAGGTTCATTGATTCAGTATAGCGAAATTGGCCGGTCCTGGTGGACCGAGCGCCGAACGCCGCCCGTCAATACAGGCTTTTTGAAAGATCAGTCCTACGTTGACACAAGCGGACAGATGATGGTCGATGAATTTTCGTTAAGTATCATGGCTGCATCCACATTGTTCAACAAGCCGGTCCGTGACCGCTTGTCTGGTGCAGGCATTTGCCAGTCAAAAACAATAATGAGGTTCAAACCGGCCGCCTCTGGCCAGCTCATCATCCAGCTGCTAATAACTAACAAGGAGTGACCATGAACACCACCATCACCGCATCGAAAATGCTCGTCGGCGTCGTCGCCGTTGCCGCCCTGCTGGGCGGTTGCAAGAAAAACGACGTGAGCACCACCACCCCGACGGCTGACACCAGCGTGACCGCGCCAGCCACCACTTCGAGCACGGCGGCAACGACGCCATCGACCAGCACCACCGGCGCCAGCGGCATGAACGGCAGCACCGGCAGCGACACAACCGGCTCGTCGGGCATGAATGGCAGCACGGGCGCGGGCACTTCGACGTCTTCCTCGTCGACCGTGACCGGCACTGGCGCCACGACGCCAGGCATGACGGGCTCGATGGACAACAACAAGAACGGCGTGCGTAACAACAGCGGCCAGACCCAGGGCGCGACGCCCAATTCGAGCGTTCCTACCTCAGACGGCAGCCGTTAAGCTTCGCTCTGAAATGATCGTGCGCCGCTGCCCATCCGGGCGGCGGCGCCATTGTTTTTTCGGCGCCGCTTGACCGGATCGACATCGCTGGCGCAAGGACGAAACTCATGGCGTTGCGCGCAGTCTGACCGGACAGCGCCTCGATGCATCCCGGTGCGCGCGACGCGCGTTGCCAGCCCTTGCCTGTCATTCGCCTGTCATTCGCCTGTCATTCGCCTATCACTCGCCTGTCAACCCATGCAGGAGCGAACATGTCTTTCAACAACTCGTCTTTCAACGCCCTCTCATCCTGGACCGGCGCGTCGACCGCCTCCCGCTGGCGCACCCCAGTCCTGCTGGGTGCCGCCGGCATGGCCGCCGCCTTCCTGTACGTGCAGGCGTGCAAGGCCCGGGTCGAGCGCGAGCATCCACCGGCGGGCAAATTCGTCGAAGTCGATGGGGTGCGCCTGCACTACCTCGAGCAAGGCGAAGGCCCGGCCCTGGTTCTGCTGCACGGCAATGGCGTCACCGCACAGGACTTTGTACTGAGTGGCCTGTTCGACGCGGCCAGCGCCAGCTATCGTGTGATCGCCTTCGACCGTCCCGGCTTCGGCTACAGCGAGCGTCCGGGCGGCGCCGTCTGGACGCCGGAACAGCAGGCCAGGCTCATCTACCAGGCCTTGCACATCCTGCGGGTCGAACGGCCGATCGTGGTGGGCCACTCCTGGGGCACCCTGGTTGCACTGGCGATGGCGCTCGACTATCCCCGCTATGTGCGCGGCCTGGCGCTGGTGGGCGGCTATTATTATCCCAGCCCGCGGGTCGACGCCGCCATCGGCGCCATGCCTGCCATTCCCGTGCTGGGGCATCTGTGGCGCTACACGTTTGCGCCCCTGCTGGGTCGCCTGATGTGGCCACTTATGGCGAAAAAAATGTTCGCGCCCGCCGCCGTGCCGGCGCGCTTCGACGCCCTGCCGCCGTGGATGGCGCTGCGGCCGGGCCAACTGGGCGCCAGCGCGGGCGAAACCGGCCTGATGGTGCCGTCCGCCGCCCGCATCGCCGCACGCTATGACGAGCTGACCCTGCCCATCACCCTGCTTGCTGGCGCCGGCGACCGCATCGTCGATCCCCAGGCCAACACGGTCCGCCTGCACGAGGCGATCTCGCACAGCGAGCTGCGCATGGAGCCCGGCGCCGGCCACATGGCCCACTATGCCGCGCCGGGCGACGTGCTGGAGGCCGTCAAGCAGATCGATGCCCAGCTTCAGGGAATGCCCGCGCCCATCGCGCAGGAAGCCATGGCGCGGCTCGAAGGGGCCGGCGGCACCCTGCATTGAGTCAAATGAGTTCACTGGTCAACTGCGCCCATTGCGCAATTATGCAAATCGGGCGCTTCCATTGTGCGGGGCCAGCCGTTAATATGGGATAAACACATGAAATAATATAGACAATGCCTGTTTCAAATGCTGCAACGCCTGCGCTGGGCGAACTGATCGCTGTACTCCAGGTGGCCCGGCACCGCAGCTTTCGCAAGGCGGCGGACGAGCTTGGCATGTCCACCTCGGCGCTCAGTCACGCGGTCGCCAAGCTGGAAAAAAACCTGGGCGTGCGCCTGTTTCACCGCACCACCCGCAGCGTCGCGCCGACCGAGGCAGGCGAGCAATTCCTCGCGAAAATCGCGCCCGCCGTGGCCGCCATCGGCGACGCCATCGACGGCATCGACAGCCAGCGCGCCACCCCGGCCGGCACCCTGCGCCTGAACATGTCGGCCGGCGCCGCCCACATCCTGCTCGAACCCATCCTGCTGGCCTACCTGGCGCGCCATCCCGACGTCAGCTTCGATATCGTCACCGAGGGCAAACTGGTCGATATCGTCGCCCAGGGCTTTGACGCCGGCGTGCGCGCCGCCGCCAGCGTCCCGCGCGACATGATCGCCCTCGACTGCACCCCAAGCTTGCGCTGGGTCGCCGTGGCGGCCCCCGCCTACCTGGCCGATCATCCCGCACCCGCCGCGCCGGAAGAGCTGGCCAGCCACGCCTGCATCTGCACCCGCCTGCCGGGCGGGGCCGTCTACCCCTGGGAATTTGCCCGCGGTGCCGAGCAGTTCACGATCACGCCCGCCGGCCCGCTCATGTTCGACAACTACACCCTGATGATCGCCGCCGCCCGCCTCGGCGCCGGCATCGCCTGGCTCAACAGCGAAGCCATCGCCGCCGACCTCGCCGCCGGCAGCCTGGTCGAAGTGCTGGCCGCCTGGTCGCTCAGGGAAGCGCCCCTGCAGCTGTATTACCCCAGCAGCCGGCAGCTGCCGGCCGCCATGCAGGCGCTGGTGGCGCTGTTGCGCGAGACCTATCCGCGGGCGGGCGCCGGGAAGCAGTAGGAATACGCGGCGGGGCGATAGCGGCGACGGCGTTTTGTACGCTGACAAGCGTCCGCGGTTCAGGCTTTGCTTGGCCTTCAGACGAGCCCGTACTGCCTGAAAATGCGCGCTTGCGTGCCGTCAGCAAGCAGCGCCGCCATGGCTTCACCGAAGCGCCTGGCTTCCAGCTCGCTGATATCGAGCGAACCCGCCAGCCACGCACTGGTGGTGCGCACCGGTTCGCCGAGCCGGAAATCTTTTTCCTGGCCGCGCATGCGCAGGGAACTGCGGATGATGGCGCG
>JBJMVV010000303.1:0-9794 GCA_045810505.1 Massilia sp. | reverse complement strand
GTGCTTCCTGCACCGCCGGTCCCGCCAGCGCCAGCGCGGCCAGACCAAGACAGGCAAAGCGGCGCAGCGCGATCATCAGGCGGCCAGGCGCTTGAGCTGGTACAGCTGTTCCAGCGCTTCCCGGGGACTGAGGGAGTCCGGGTCCACTGCAGCCAGGGCCGCGCGCAGGGCGTCTTCGCCCGCCGGATTTTCAGCCGCCGTCTCGGCGTCGTCGTCCACGCAGGGCAACGCGAACAGGTCCAGCTGGGGCGTGGTGTCGAGCGCCTGCGATTCCAGCCGCGCCAGGTGCTTGCGCGCCGCCTTGATCACGGCCGGCGGCACGCCCGCCAACTGGGCCACCTGCAGGCCGTAGCTTTGCGATGCTGGTCCCGCCTCCACGGCGTGCAGGAACACGATGCTGTCCTTGTGCTCCACCGCCGACAGGTGGACGTTGGCGGCCGTCGGATGGCTCTCGGGCAGCTGGGTCAATTCAAAGTAGTGGGTGGCGAACAGGGTAAAGCTGCGGCTCACATCAATCAGGTGGCGCGCGATCGCCCACGCCAGCGCCAGGCCGTCAAAGGTCGAGGTGCCGCGGCCCACTTCATCCATCAGCACCAGCGAATGCTCGGTGGCGCCATTAAGGATCGCAGCCGATTCCGTCATCTCCACCATGAAGGTCGAGCGCCCGCCCGCCAGGTCGTCGGTGGCGCCGATGCGGGTAAAGATGCGGTCGATCGGGCCGATGGTGGCGCTGGCGGCAGGCACGTAGCTGCCGATATAAGCGAGCAGGGTAATCAAGGCCACCTGCCGCATATAGGTCGATTTGCCGCCCATGTTCGGGCCCGTGATCAACAGCAGCCGGCGTTCATCGAGGAAGCAGCAGTCATTCGCGATGAAGCGCTCGATCTGCGCTTCCACCACCGGGTGGCGGCCTTCGCGGATGTCAAGGCAGGGATGGGCGACCAGGGTCGGCGCGCACCAGTTGCGGTCCAGGGCGTGGGCCGTCAGGGCCACCAGGGTGTCGAGCTGCGCCAGGCCGCGCGCCACTTCCTGCAGCAGCGTGATGTGGGGCGCCAGGTCGGCCAGCAGCTGCTCGTACAGCAGCTTTTCGCGCACCAGCGCCTTGTCCTGCGCCGACAGGGCCTTGTCCTCGAACACCTTCAGTTCGGGCGTGATGTAGCGCTCCGCGTTTTTCAGGGTCTGGCGGCGGCGGTAATCGTCCGGCACCTTGTCGGTCTGGCCGTTAGTGACCTCGATATAAAAGCCGTGCACCCGGTTGTATTCGACGCGCAGATTGGCGATGCCCGTGCGGGCGCGCTCGCGCGTCTCCAGGTCGACCAGGTAGCTGCCCGCATTTTCCGACAAGCCACGCAGTTCATCGAGTTCGGCGTCAAATCCCGGCGCGAACACGCCGCCGTCGCGCACCATCGCCGCCGGCTCCGCGGCCACCGCGCGCACCAGCAGATCGAGGCAGTCGGCGGGCGTGGCCAGCGCCGCATGGATCGCCGCCATCAGTGCCGGTGTGCCGGCCGCGCAGCTGGCCTCGACCTGCGCGCGCAAGGCGGGCAGCTGGCGCAGGCCGTCGCGCAGGCTGGCCAGGTCGCGCGGGCGCGCCGTCAGCAGGGCGATGCGGGTGGTGATGCGTTCGATGTCGGGCACCTTGCCCAAGGTTGCAGCGAGACCGGTGGTGGTATCGCCGCCGGCCAGCGCGGCAATCGCCTGGTGGCGCGACACCGCCACCGCCTGATCGCGCCGTGCATGGTGCAGCCAGTGGCGCAGCAGGCGCGAACCCATCGCGGTGCGGCAGTGATCGAGCAGGGAGAACAAGGTGGGCGACTCCTGGCCGCGGATGGTCTCCGTCAGTTCCAGGTTGCGCCGGGTGGCCGCGTCCAGCCCGATGAATTCGTGCTCCGTTTCGAGTGCCAGGCTTTTGACGTGCTGCAGGCCGCGGCCCTGGGTCGACTGGGCATAGCGCAGCAGCGCGCCGGCCGCGCCAAAGGCCGCGCCCAGGCCATCGGCGCCAAAGCCGGTGAGGGTGGCGACATTGAGTTGTTCGAGCAGGGCGCGGTGGCCACCGACGACATCGAAGTGCCAGTCGGGTACTGGCTGGCGGTGCGCCAGCGCATAGGTGAGCGAAGCGCCGTCGCCGAACAGGTCGGCCGTATAACCCTCGCCATGCAGGATCTCGGCCGGCGCGATGCGCTCGAATTCCTGCTGCACGCGCGCCGCCACCGTGCGGGCGTCGCCGGCGAACTCCATCAGTTTCAAGGCGCCGGAAGCGAGCGACAGCCAGGCCAGGCCCGTGGTCGACACTTTTCTCTGGCTGATGACGTACACGGCCAGCAGCGGGCGCTCGGCTTTCTCGGGCAGCAGGTCGGTGTCGGTCAGGGTGCCGGGCGTGACGACCCGCACGACCTTGCGCTCGACCGGGCCCTTGGATGTCGCCGGGTCACCAATCTGCTCGCAGATGGCGCACGATTCGCCCAATTTCACCAGCTTGGCCAGATAGGGATCGAGCGAGTGAAACGGCACGCCGCACATGCGGATCGGACTGCCGTTTGAATTGCCGCGCGCGGTGAGTGTAATGCCCAGGATGCGCGCCGCTTTTTCCGCATCGTCGTGAAACAGCTCGTAGAAATCGCCCATGCGGTAAAACAGCAGCATGGTGGGGTAGTCGGCTTTCAGACGCAGATATTGCTGCATCATTGGCGTGTGCTTTTCAGCTGCGCCGTTCTTGATGGCGGCAGGATTGATTTCAGTTGGAGCGGTGGTCATCGATTTTTGAGGGAATTGCGCAGCCACGCGGCTGGTGCGCCATTTTACCGCTTCTGGCTGGCGCTTCCTTCTAGAAATGGATGAATTGGCAAACCCGCCCGGCGGCGGGCGACCACCCATGCGGCGTACAGGCGCACGAACTCGATACAGTTTTCAAGTATTTAGCTCGAAACTGTATCGCATTGTTCTGGGCCTGGACCCCGGACGGGGAGGGGTACTTACTGCGTCTGCGGCAACTGCACTTCCGCCTTGCGCGCCATCATTTCCTGGCCCAGGGATTCCAGGTCCAGTTTGCCATTGCGCGCCTTGGGGAACATCTCGTTTTCTTCTTCGCCGACGTGGTGCTCGATCTGTTCGGACAGCACTTTGATCTTGGCGTCGTACAGGTCTTCGGTGGGTTCCATGCCGATGATCTGGGCGATCAGGTCCTTGGCCGAGGCGTGCTCGACGATGGCTTCATCGACGATGTCTTCATTCTGCCTGTTGGCCTCGCGCACGGCGGGATAAAAAATTTCTTCTTCAATCACCGTGTGCTTGGTCAGGGCCAGGCAAATTTCCAGCGCCAGGCGGCGCTTGCTGGCAATGGAGCGGTCGCTCAGTGCTTCATATTTTTCGAACATTGCTTTGACTTCTTCATGATCCTGCAACAACAGTTCGATGGCGTCGCTGCCCTGCGCAGGGGCGCGGCCTGCCGATGTGCTTTCCGATTTCGATGTGCCTGCCATGATGGACTCCTTGCGTGGATTGAAAACCAGGCGCCCGCAGCGCCTGGTTGAATCTGAATCATGCGCGGCGCTTAACGCGAGCCGGAGCCTCCGCCCGAGCCACCGGACGATTTACCGCCGGAGCCGCCGGAACCGCCCGAGCCACTTTGCTGGTTGCCGTCGTTCTTGTGGCTCATGGAGCCGGCCTTGCGAGCCTCTTCGGACGTGAACTCGTGCGCATTGCCGGAAGCGTGGGCAGCCTTGCCGCCTTCGGAGGCGATTTCACGCTGTTTGTTCGGATCCATCGAAGCGAAACCGCGGTTGCTGGTATCGCCGCTCTGGCTGTTGCCGCCCTGGTTGCCCGACTGCTGGTTGCCGCCCGATTTACCGCCTTGATTGTTCGATGCCATGATGATCTCCTGGTTCAAGTAAGTGATTCAGCCGATGCGCATGTGCGTCATCTGCTGCATAGGGGAGTTCATCTTAAGGCGACAAAATCACGGCTTTCGTAGGAGTCTTTTTGCGTGTCGTGTAGGAGTTTTTCTCACCAAAATAGAACGTTTTTCGAGGGATATTGATCTTAAAAAACGGTCCTGCGCGCGGGCGCACCCGCCGCGACTGGCGAGCGTGGTGACGATGTGGGGGAGTCAGGGAGATAGGGAGCGGCGCACCGAAGCAGATCGTTCGGCGCGGCCTGGTGCGTGTCTTACTTCGGATTGAGGATCCCGTTACCCATGGTGCGGTCATTTTCCAGCGTTTGCTTGTCGACGATGCTCACGCCGTCAGAACGGCTCGGCGATTTGCGAGCGATCAGGGTGCCAAGCGGGATGTAGGTCTCTTCGGATCGTACGACGTCACCGTTGGACTTGTTACTTGCGCAGCCACTGAGCGAAGCTGCCGCGGCCAGTGCGGCCAACATGAACCATTTCATTTGATGCTCCCTAGTTATTTAACATATGTGGTGTAAGTCCGCCATGCGGCAGACAGGCGCACTGCACGTCATTGCAACCTTATCTGGATGATATCAGCGCAGTGGGGTTGACTGAACAATATTACTTAAAAATATTGAATTGCGTGTCGCATTTTGATGATTAACGCATGAAACAAAAAATTTGTTGTAGAGGCTAATCGACGGCAGGTAGAATTGTTTTTGCCGAATTTCGGCACACGCTAGGGGTCCTGCTTATTGCTTGCAATGGGCGGGTGAGAAATACCCTCCGAACCTGATCTGGATAATCCCAGCGAAGGGAAGCTCGAGCGCCATTCAAAAGCCGCCATGGCTGCGTTGCAGGGGTCTTGCCGTACTTTCGTACTGTCTTCGACCCCTGCGCCTTGCCCTGACGGCTTTTGAAAGGCGCTCCGAGACTGTGGTCTGTCTGACCAAGGTCTTGCTCCTTTGCTGGCTCTTCACGCCGCACAAAAGGAGCCAACATGAACGCCAAGCCGCAATTTTTATCTAGCACTGCCGTCGTCGACGATGCGGCGGTCAAGCCGTTTCCGAATTCCCGAAAAATTTATGTGCAGGGCAGCCGGCCCGACATACGGGTGCCGATGCGCGCCATTGCGCAGTCGGATACGGCGGCCTCGTTTGGCGGGGAGCCCAACCCGCCCGTTTATGTCTACGATACCTCGGGGCCTTACACTGATCCGGATGTGACGATCGACATCCGCGCGGGTCTGGCGGGGGTGCGCTCGGGGTGGATTGTGGAGCGGGGCGATACGGAGCAATTGGCCGGGCCCAGTTCGCGCTTTGGCGCCGAGCGGGCGGCTGACCCGGCGACGGCGGCGATGCGCTTTGATTTGCAGCGGCAGCCCCGGCGCGCCGTCGCGGGCGCCAACGTCACCCAGCTGCACTATGCGCGGCGCGGGATCATCACGCCGGAGATGGAGTTCGTCGCCATCCGCGAAAACCTGCGCCGCAAGGAGTATCTGGCGCAGCTCGAAGCGTCCGGGCCGATGGGCGCGCGCATGGCCGCGGTGATGGGGCGCCAGCATCCCGGGGTCGCGTTCGGCGCGGCCACCCCGGGCGACATCACGGCCGAATTCGTGCGCTCGGAAGTGGCGCGGGGGCGCGCCATCATCCCGGCCAACATCAACCATCCCGAGAGCGAGCCGATGATCATTGGCCGCAATTTCCTCGTCAAGATCAATGCCAACATCGGCAATTCCGCCGTCACCTCCTCGATCGGCGAAGAAGTGGAAAAAATGACGTGGGCGATCCGCTGGGGCGGCGACAACGTGATGGACCTGTCGACGGGTAAGCACATCCACGAAACGCGCGAATGGGTGATCCGCAACAGCCCGGTGCCGATCGGGACGGTGCCGCTGTACCAGGCGCTGGAAAAGGTCAACGGCAAGGCCGAAGACCTGACATGGGAGATCTACCGCGACACCCTGATTGAACAGGCGGAGCAGGGCGTCGACTACTTCACCATCCACGCCGGCGTGCTGCTGCGCTACGTGCCGATGACGGCCAAACGCCTGACGGGCATTGTCTCGCGGGGCGGCTCCATCATGGCCAAGTGGTGCCTGGCGCATCACCAGGAGTCCTTCCTCTACACGCATTTCGAAGAGATCTGCGAGATCATGAAAGCGTATGACGTCGCCTTCAGTCTCGGCGACGGCCTGCGTCCCGGCTCCATCTTCGACGCCAACGACGAAGCGCAACTGGCCGAACTGAAAACGCTGGGCGAACTGACGCAGGTGGCCTGGCGCCACGATGTGCAAGTGATGATCGAAGGCCCTGGCCACGTGCCCCTGCAGCTGATCAAGGAGAATATGGACCTGCAGCTGGAGCAGTGCATGGAAGCGCCGTTCTATACCCTGGGGCCACTGACGACCGACATCGCGCCCGGCTACGATCACATCACCTCCGGCATTGGCGCGGCCACCATTGGCTGGTACGGCACGGCCATGCTGTGCTACGTGACGCCCAAAGAACATCTGGGCCTGCCCGACAAGGATGACGTCAAGGACGGCATCATCACCTACAAGATCGCCGCACACGCGGCCGACCTGGCCAAGGGCCATCCGGGCGCCCAGATCCGCGACAACGCCTTGTCAAAAGCGCGCTTTGAATTCCGCTGGGACGACCAGTTCAACCTGGGGCTCGATCCGGACAAGGCGCGCCTGTTCCATGACGAGACCTTGCCGAAAGAGTCCGCCAAGGTGGCACACTTTTGCTCGATGTGCGGGCCGCATTTCTGCTCCATGAAGATCACCCAGGAAGTGCGCCAGTACGCGGCCGAACTGGGCGTGTCGGAGGCCGCCGCGGTGGCGCGGGGCATGCAGGTCAAGGCGGTCGAATTCGTCAAGCGCGGCGCCGACCTGTACCACAAATTGTAGGCGGCGCCCATGTGCGACTTTTTTCTCAACGGCGCGCCGCACCGGCTGCCAGCGGGCAGCAGCCTGCACGACCTGGTCGCGGCCCTGTCCCTGCAAGGGCAGGCGCTGGCGCTGGCCGTCAACCGCCAGGTGGTGCCGCGCCGCCTGTGGGCCGAACAAGCCATCGCGCCGGGCGACCGAATCGAAGTGGTGCGCGCCATCGGCGGCGGTTGACGCCATCTCCAACTCAAGGAATCCATCATGCAAACAGAAGACACTGGCTTGACCATTGCAGGCGTGCGCTATCAATCGCGCCTGCTCGTTGGCAGCGGCAAGTACCGCGACCTGGCCGAGACGCGCGCCGCCACCGATGCTGCCGGCGCCGAGATCATCACGGTGGCGATCCGCCGCGTGAACATTGGCCAGGACCCGGGCGCGCCGAACCTGCTCGACGTGCTGCCGCCGTCCCAGTACACCATTTTGCCCAACACGGCCGGCTGCTACACGGCGGCCGACGCCGTCTACACCCTGCAACTGGCGCGCGAACTGCTCGACGGGCGCAAGCTGGTCAAGCTCGAAGTCCTGGGCGATGAGAAGTCCCTGTTCCCGCACATGCCCGAAACCCTGAAAGCGGCCGAGATCCTGGTGCGCGACGGCTTCGATGTGATGGTCTACTGCAGCGACGATCCGATCCAGGCCAGGCTGCTGGAAAACATCGGCTGCGTGGCGATCATGCCGCTGGCCTCCCTGATCGGCTCCGGCATGGGCATTCTCAATCCCTGGAATCTGTCGCTCATCATCGAGCAGGCCAGCGTGCCCGTGCTGG
This sequence comes from Massilia sp., assembly GCA_045810505.1. Taxonomy (GTDB): domain Bacteria; phylum Pseudomonadota; class Gammaproteobacteria; order Burkholderiales; family Burkholderiaceae_D; genus JAFCUW01. The sequence continues at coordinate 2,186 of JBJMVV010000303.1, read as the reverse complement.
TCGACGCCGGTGTCGGCACGGCGTCGGACGCGGCGATCGCAATGGAACTGGGTTGCGACGGGGTGCTGATGAACACCGCCATTGCCGGTGCGCGCGAGCCGGTGCGCATGGCGCGGGCGATGCGCCTGGCGGTGCAGGCGGGGCGCGAAGCCTTCCTGGCCGGGCGCATGCCGCGCAGGTTTGCCGCGGCCCCGTCGTCGCCGCTCGCGGGGCGGCCAGAGTGAGCGTCCTGCCCAACATCACCCGGCCCACCGTGCTGGTGTTCGCGGGGCTCGACCCCAGCGGCGGCGCGGGCCTGGCCGCCGACGTGCTGGCCGTCGCCGCCCTCGGCGCGCACGCGCTGCCGGTGGCCACGCTCATCACGGTGCAGGACAACGACCGCGTATTTGCCGTCACGCCGCTGGACGCCGCGCTGGTGGAAGCCCAGGCCATGGCGCTAGTCGACAAGATGCAGGTCCACGCCGTCAAGCTGGGCGTCATCGGCAGCACCGCCAATGCGGCTGCCATCGCCCGGGTGATCGGGCGCTTGCGCCAGCGCCACCCGGCGCTGCCGGTGGTGCTCGACCCCGTGCTCGCCAGCGGCCATGGCGACGCCCTGTCGTCGGCGGCGGCGCTGGCATCCCTGCTGCCGCTGGCCAGCCTCGTCACGGCCAATCTGCCGGAAGCGAAGGCGCTGTGGGACGCAGATCCGGCGCGCTTTCGCGCCTGCTGCCGCGGCGACCTGCTCGTCAAGGGTGGCCACCTTGACGATGGCGGCGACATCGTCAACCGCTGGTTCGGCCCGGCGGGAGAGCGCAGCTGGCGCTGGCCGCGCCTGGCCGGCAGTTTTCATGGCAGCGGCTGCACGCTGGCGGCGGCGGTGGCCGCGCGCCTGGCCTGCGGCGACGCCATGGCCGCCGCACTTCACAGCGCCCAGCGCTTCACCCACGAAGCACTGGCGGACAGCTTTTCCATCGCAGGCGGCCAGCGCATCCCGGCGCGCGCCCGCTCACACACGGAGCTATTCATATGAACAATCCATCCCTGCGTGGCCTCTACCTGGTCACGCCCGACTGGGACGATACGGCAGCGCTGCTGGTGCGCACGGAGGCGGCGCTGGCTGCGGGCGCCGCCATGCTGCAGTATCGGCACAAGCGCGCGAGCGAGGCACTGCGGCGCGAGCAGGCCGCGGCCCTGCTGGCACTGTGCCGGCACTATCAACGCCCGTTCATCATCAACGACCACATCGACCTGTGCATGTCGCTGGGCGCCGACGGCGTGCACGTGGGCGGCTTGGACGTCAGCGTGGCCGAAGCCCGCGCGGCGCTGGGTCCGGCGCTGATCGTGGGCGCCTCCTGCTACGGCGAGCGTGAACGCGCCACCCTCGCGGCGCAAGCCGGCGCCAGCTATCTGGCGTATGGGGGATTTTATCCGTCGCTGGTGAAGCAGTATGCGGTGACGACTGATGCCGATATCGTCGGCTGGTCGAAGGCGTCGTTTGATCTGCCTTGCGTGGTCATCGGCGGGATGACGCCGGAGAAGGCGGCGCCGCTGGTGGAGCGGGGCGCCGATATGGTGGCGGCGATTTCAAGTGTGTATGGGGCGGAGTCAGTGGATGCCGCTGTACGTGAGTTCGCCGCTATATTTTGAAGCCAAGGGGGACAGACACCTACGGCGTCAGTCCCCGGGTGCTACACGCGCACGAGCAACTTGCCGAGATTCGCGCCCTCGAACAGGCTGTTCAGGGCCGCCGGCAACTGCTCGAAACCATCCACGAAACTCTCCTGTGAAATGATCTCGCCCGATTTGACCCAGGGCGCGGCCACTTCGACCATCTCGGCCATGCGGGTGGTGTAGTCGCGCGCGAGGATGCCCTGGATGGTGGCGCGCTTGAACAGCATGTGCTGCAGGAAGCGGGGCGCGAGATCGGGCGCATCGAGGCCGCCGTCGTACTGGGCGATGGCGCCGCAGATGATGATGCGGGCGCGCAGTTTGATCAGGGGGATGACGGCGTCGGTGATCATGCCGCCGACGTTGTCGAAGTAGATGTCGACGCCGCCGGTGGCGGCCTTGATGGCAGCGCGCAGGCCTTCCACGGTGGGATGGGCGCGGTAGTCGACGGCGCCGTCGAGCTTCAGGGTGTCAAGCAGGAAGGCGCATTTGGCGGGGCCGCCGGCAATGCCGATCACGCGGCATCCAGCCCGCTT
>JBJMVV010000302.1:0-23064 GCA_045810505.1 Massilia sp. | reverse complement strand
TTCGAATTCGGCGTGCCGGAAACGGAACGGGACGGCAGCGGCATCATCGTCACCGATCTCGCCACCACCTACCGGGCCGAGGCGCACGCACGCGACCAGTTGCTGTTTGAAGTGGGCGTGATGGATTTCAATAAGTACGGCGGCGACATCACCTTCCGCATCACCCGCCCGAAAGACAAGGCGCTGGTCGCCATGGCCAAGTCCGGCTTTGTCTTTTATAACTACAAGGTGGGCCAGGTGGTGGCGATGCCGGAAGAATTTCGCAGCAAGTTTCCGCGGGTGAACTGGCTCGATTAAAAAAGTTGGAACTTTTCGGGTCGGCTTTGGGAATACACTCAGAGACCCGACCATGAGCCCAGCCCCCGCCCCCACCGCCGACCACGACCTCCTGCGCCAGATGCAGGGGGGCGCCGCCGGCGCTTTCGAGGCGCTGTACCGGCGCCACCAGGGTCCCCTCTACCGTTTCTGCCTGATGCGCAGCGGCTCCGCCGAGATCGCGGCCGACGTGGTGCAGGAAGTATTCATGGGCCTGCTGACAGGCGCTTATAGATTCGATCTCCTGCGCGGCAGCCTGGCCAATTTTCTGTTCGGCGTGGCCCGTAATGTCGTGATGAAGCAGGACCGCCCGGCCGCCGCCGATGCCGGGGATGAAGAAGATGATGCGGTCTGCGAAGCTCCCACCCCGCTGCTGCGCCTGCTGCAAAACGAACAGGCCGAACAGGTGCGCCGCGCCGTCGCCGCCCTGCCGCCCCACTACCGCGATGTATTGATCCTGTTTGAACTGAACGAGCGATCCTACGTCGACATCGCCGCCATCTGCCAGCTCGACATCGGCACCGTCCGCTCGCGCCTGTCGCGCGCCCGCGGCGCCCTGGCCCGCCGCCTGGCCGCCTGGCGTGAACCGATCAATGTGGAATAAATCATGATGCCCATGCCCCCTTCTACCCCGGACGACAGCGCGTTGTTGGCGCCCCTGCGCGATCCCCTGTTCGACCCGCTGCGCAGCGAACTGGACGAGTACGACACGCCGCCTGCCGTGCGCAAGCAGTTGCTGGCCGCCTTTGCCCAACACCAGGCCGGATTGCCCTGGTGGCGGCGCCTGGCATCGCCTGGCTGGCGCCTGGCCGGCGGCGGCGTTGCCCTGGCCGCCGTGCTGGTGACTGTCCTCGTCACCACCAGCATGCGCATCGACACACCTGCCGCAACCGTGAGCGCTGCTGACGTGGCCAAGAGCGCCGCGCTGGGCGATTTTATTGCCCTGCAGTCCATCGAGCGCATTGAACAGGACCCTGCGCCCCGCATGCTGGAAACGACCATTCCCCGCACCTCGCTGAGCACGCTGGGCGTGGCCGTCGATCCCCAGGACGCGGGCGACATGGTGCAGGCCGAAATGCTGGTGGGCGCCGATGGCAGCCCCCTCGCCTTGCGGCTTGCGGTGCAATGAACCCGAATCAATAACAATCAACAACAACCAGGAGAACCTCATGAAGACCCTACCGCTGCTGCTGCTCGCCCTGTTTTCCACCCACGTGCTGGCCGAGGGAGCCGACCAGGCCCCGCCGGACAAGGGGCGCGAGATCGTTGCCGCGCGTGAGATGCGTCATGGCGAGGGCCCCGATTTCGGCCCGATGGCGGGCATGGGCCTGCGAATGGGTGGCAAGCTCGTCAAGAACGCCCCCTATAGCGCCGAAGTGATCAGCGAGCGCCAGCAGAACCTGTCCGATGGCAACCAGATCGTCAACAAGACTGTCTCCATGAGCTACCGCGACAGCGCCGGCCGGACCCGCCAGGAAGTACGCGACGACAAGGGCGAAGTGCGCACGGTCACCATCCACGATCCCGCCAGCCGCAGCACGATTATCTTGAATCCTCGCAACAAGACTGCCCTGCGCATCACGCCGCTGCCCAGACTGGAACAGCTGCGCAAGGAGGGCAAGCTGCCGCAGGAGCGGCGCGAAATCATCCTGCGCCGCTCGGGCGACGACGAGGACAATGTGCGCATCGTCAGCGAAGGCGGACCGATCCAGATCGATGCGCGCGAGATGCGTGGCAATGGCCGCTTCCCGAACGAATTCATGCTTGGGCCCGTGGGCGGTGCATTTGCCGACATGAAGTGGTCACGCAAGGCCACCGTGCGCGAACTGGGCGTGCGCGACATCGAGGGTGTGAAGGCGGAGGGCAAGCTGCGCAGCTACGAAATTCCCGCCGGCGAAGTGGGCAACCGCAACCCCATCGTGGTGGCCGACGAGAGCTGGTTTTCGCCAGAACTGCAGATTACGTTGCTGACCAAGCACAGCGATCCCCGCATGGGTGACAATACGTACCGGGTGGCGGCGATCAAGCGGGAGGAACCGGCGGCGGGGTTGTTCAGTATTCCGGCGGATTACGCGGTCAAGGAGCCGATGGGGCATAAGGGTGAGGGGCCGGGGCGCTGATTGTTGGAAAGCCTTCTGGCGAAATGCGAGAAATGGGACAGGCACCTTCGGCGCCAGTCCCCCTGCTAATAAAGGCACCGGAACGCTTGCAGCAGGGGGACTGGCCGGGCCACGAATGGCGCCAACGGTGCCTGTCCCGTTGTTCGCGTTTTCACTTTTTCGCCGACGCCTAGCTCTTCCCACCCACCACAAACTTCTTCCTGAACCAGTCATCCACCATGCGTTTCTCAAAACGCAGCGGGTCGCCATCCGAGTAACTGTTGATCCGGTCAAGATAGGCCATATCGCTGAGGCGGTCTTCGCCCGAGGCGAGCACCTGGCCGTTGGCGCTCAGGGTGTAGCGCACCTGCATGCGGGGCCAGTCGGCGCCGCCGCGCAGGATGCGCAGGTCCTGGCCGTTTCTCGCATTCGGATAGATGTGGCCGGCGAGGTCGAAGTCGAGCACGTCGATCTTCAGGTCCTGCCCGGGCGGCAGGGATTTTTCAAGGTGGACAAAATATTCGCCCATCTGCTTGAGGATGCGTTCGCGGTCGATCGGCGAAAAGGGGAATTCGCCGTAATTTTCCGGCTGGACGAAGTTCACCGTCACCGCCGCGCTGGCGGGCGCCGCCCAGCCCGCCATCGCCAACCCAGCCGCAAAAAGGGCGGCGGCCATGCTCATCGGCATGCGTTTCATGATGTCCTCCTGATTGAACCTTTACTGATTCAATATACGCCGAAAGAGGCCGTTCTGCCGGGCCGGCATGTTTCCAATGCGGGGCGTCTTGTGTCGAATTGTTAGGCAGCGCACGGGGCGTTCCATGCAGATCGGCCATGATGGGGCAAAGGAGAGCCCACCGTGCCAGAAGGACCAACCCTCGTCATCCTCAAAGAAGAAACCGCCCGCTTCGAAGGCCAGCACATCATCGCTGCCGGCGGCAACACCACCGCCCTCGATCCGGCTGAACTGGTCGGGCAACCCATCCTTGCCCTGCGCACGTTCGGCAAGCAATTCATCGTGCAACTGCCGGACTTTGCGTTTCGCATCCACTTTTTGCTGTTCGGCAGTTACCGGGTCGATGAGGAAAAGGATCGCCCGCCGCGCCTGTTCATGGAGACCGAAGATGGCGGCGTGATGAATTTTTATGCCTGCTCCATCAAGGAAATCGATCCGGACATCGACGCCGTCTATGACTGGAGCGCCGATGTGATGAGCCCGGACTGGAATGCCGCCAGGGCGCTCAAGAAACTGCGCGCCGCGCCCGCCACGCTGGTCTGCGACGCCCTGCTCGACCAGACCATCTTTGCGGGCGTAGGCAATATCGTGAAAAACGAGGTGCTGTTCCGCATCCGCGTGCATCCGGCCTCGACGGTGGGCGGGCTGTCGCCGGCCAAGCTGCGCGAACTGGTCGCGGAAGCGCGTAATTACTGTTTCGACTTCCTCGGCTGGAAAAAAGCCTTTGTATTGAAACAACACTGGCTGGCCCATGCCAAGACCATCTGCCCCCGCTGCAACATCCCCTTCAAAAAGGCCCATTTCGGGGTCACGAACCGGCGCGCCTTTTTTTGCGAACGCTGCCAGAAGCGCTACCCGAAGTGAATATTTAACAATTGACGCAACAATATGTTGCGCGCATGCCTGCCTATTTAACAGGTTTGTTGTTCTGAGGCATTTCTCAGACTACAATCAAATGCAACCTGCCTATGAGCAATATCATTCCATAAATATCAAGTTTTTCTACGGATCGTTCATGTCCTTCCTGTCCTCTGCCGTGCCGAAGCTCGCCCCATGGAAAGTATTGCTGGTCGATGATGAGCCGGATATCCACGACGTCACCAAGCTGACCCTGTCGCGCTTCCGCCTCGATGAGCGGGCGCTCACTTTCCTGCACGCCTACAGCGGTGCCGAGGCCAAGGAAATCCTCGCGCGCGAGAGCGACATCGCGCTGGTGTTCCTGGACGTGGTGATGGAGCGCGAGGACAGCGGCCTGGAAGTGGCGCGCTGGATGCGCAAGGACCTGGACAACCAGTTTACCCGCATCGTGCTGCGCACGGGCCAGCCTGGGCAGGCGCCGGAAGAACGGGTGATCGTCGATTACGACATCAACGATTACAAGGAAAAGACCGAACTGGACCGCACCAAGCTGTTCACCACCACCTTTGCGGCCCTGCGCGCCTATCGCGACATCATGAAGGTGGATGAAGCGCGGCGCGCCCAGACCACCTACCGGGAAGGGCTGGAACGGGTCATCGCCGCCTCCGCCCACATCTTCCAGCAGCGCAACCTGAAAGACTTTGCCAGCGGCCTGCTGCAACAGGTCGTCGCCCTCCTGCGCCTGGAAAAGAGCATGCTGCTGCGCCTGTCGGGCGCCAGCGTCATCACGGGCGAGACCGAATACGAAGTGCTGGCCCAGATCGGTGAATGCGGCGTCGACGTCATCTCGCCCGAACTGATCGCGCAACTCGACGATGCGCGCCACAACCGGATTTCACGCCTGCATGGCGACACCTACGTCGGCTATTTCCCCAACGCCAGCGGCAAGGCTTCGCTGCTGGTGCTGAAAGGCGTGGAAGAGATTTCGGACATCGATGCTCAGCTGCTGCAGGTGTTCTGCTCGGGCGTGGCGATCGCCTTCGACAATATCCTGCTCAACCAGGAAATCACCGACACCCAGGCCGAGCTGATCCTGCGCCTCGGTGACGTGGTCGAATCGCGTTCGAACGAAGCGGGCAACCACGTGCGCCGCATGGCCCAGGTATGCCACCTGCTGGCCCAGGCCTCGGGCCTGCCGGAAGACGAAACGGCGGTGCTGATGCACGCCGCGCCCATGCACGATATCGGCAAGATCGCCACGCCCGACGCGGTGCTGCTCAAACCGGGCAAGCTCACGCCCGAGGAATGGGAAATCATGAAGCAGCACCCATCGGTCGGCCTGTCCATCCTCGACGGCTCCTCGCGCCCGATCCTGAAAGCGGCTGCCGTGATCGCCCACCAGCACCACGAAAAATACGACGGCAGCGGCTATCCGCAAGGTTTGAGAGGCGAAGCCATCCACAAATACGCCCGCATCGTCGCCGTCGCCGACGTCTTCGATGCTCTGTCGCACAAGCGCTGCTACAAGGATGCGTGGCCGATCGCCCAGGTCAAGGAGCACCTGCGCGAAGTGGCGGGGCACCACCTCGATCCCCAGTATGTGGAGTTACTGATTGCGAATATGGACAAGGCGGTGGATATCAATCAGCGCTGGCCCGATTGAGCGTTTCATGAAATTCCTGTCGGAAAACTTTACATTTCATAACTCTAATTAGCTAGAGGAAATATAACTGATTGATTACTAAAGGGATTGCCTGACTGGCATGAGACTTGCTTTATGGAATGGGTTATCAACCACAACCCGAATGTTCCATGAAGAATTTTTCCGCCATTGCCGCTGCCCTGTTGTTCGCTACCGCCGGTGTTGCCACCGCCGGCACCATCCCCTTGGCCGGCGATGCAAGCGCGCATGTGCTGAGCACCAACAGCGACGCCGCACTGAGCTATGTCGTACCAAAGAATTTCAGCAGCGATGTGCTGGTCAACTACACCTTCTCGTACAGCGGCGTCCTGGAAAGCAATGACTTCCTGGGCTTCTGGTTCGGCACCTCGACGGGACCGAACTTCGGCTTGAAAGCCAACTGCGGCAACAATTGCAGCAACGACATCTTCGCGCGCATGGGCGGCACCGACGGCACCTTCCTGGCCAATACCGACCTGGTCGCGGGCACGGAATATCACCTGATGGCCTATCTCCACAAGACCAATGGCAGCGCCAGCTACAACAGCCTGAACGTCTGGCTCAACCCGAGCGCTGATGAAATGGCCTCGCTGAAAGGTGCCGACCTGAACATCAGCGGCGCGTCGATCAATTCGTTCAGCAACGTGGGCTTTCGTACCGCAAACATCGACAATGGCGTGACGGTCACCGTCAGCGATGTCAGCATCAGCGCCGTGCCGGAGCCAGGCTCGCTGGCCCTGCTGGGCGCGGCCATCGCCGGCCTGGGCTTCATTCGCCGCCGCAAGCACGCCTGATTACAAGCGTGCCCGTAAAAAAGCCGGCCTGGAGCCGGCTTTTTTACGGGCGCAAACTTTTCACGCCAGCCTGCGCCGCTCTTCGCGCCGGCTACGCGGAAAGCGCAGGCTGTAGCGCAGGCCTTGCCCTGGCGCGCTGTCGACCTCGATCGTACCGCCCAACGGCCCCGTCACCAGATTGAACAGGATGTGCGCGCCCAGTCCGCTGCCGCCGCTGCCCCGCCGCGTGGTGAAGAAGGGCTCGAACAGTTTGCCCAGGGTATCGGCATCCATGCCCGCGCCATTGTCGGCGTAGCGAAAAGCGACCATGTCGCCTTCCAGCACCGCATCGATGGTGATGTTGCCGGCCTGCTCGTGCTCGAAGCCGTGCACCAGCGAATTGACCACCAAGTTGGTGATGATCTGCGAGACCGCGCCCGGATAGCTTTCCATGGTGATGTCGGCGGGACAGGACACGGCCACCTTGACGGGCCGGCCCTTGAGCTTGGGCTGGAGCGAGAGCAGCACTTCGTTGATGTAAGCGTGCAGGTTAAAGCTGCGCAAGTCGTCGGAAGACTGGTCCACCGCCACCTGCTTGAAACTGCGCACCAACGCGGCGGCGCGCTGGGTGTTGCTGGTGAGGATGCGCAACGACTGGTCGACAATGTCGAAGAAGGTTTGCAGGCTCTCCGCGGTCAGCGTATCGGACGCCATTTCCGCGCGCGTGAGCCGCAACTCTTCCACCAGGTGGCTGGTGGCCGTCACGCAGATACCCAGCGGCGTGTTGATTTCGTGGGCCACCCCGGCGACCAGGCGGCCCAGGGATGCCAGCTTTTCCTGGCGCACCAGTTCCGACTGCGCCTGGCGCAGCGCCAGGTTGCGCTGCTCAAGCAAGGCAGTGCGCTCGTGCACGGCTTTTTCCAGGCGGTCCATGCTCTGCATGCCTTGCAGCGCGTTCGAGACGTGTCCGGCCAGCAGGTTGAACAGGCCCTGGTCCTCGGTGCTGTAGTGGTGCAATGGCGAGTAGCTCTGGATCACGATCGCGCCCAACACCTGGTGCTGCGAATCGAACAGGGGGCAGCCCATCCAGTGCTCAGCGGTGCTGCCCAGGCCCCAGCCAACGCGCTCGGGATGGGCGGCCAGGTCTTCCTCGGCCGTCATCACCAGCGGACGGCGGTTGAGGATGACCCAGGCGGTGGGCGACTCGTCGGGCGAGGCCAGCGCCACCACTTCGGCCGGATCGGGTGCGGCGTCCACCTCGTCGACGAAATAGACGAAGCGCACGGCGCGCTCGGCGCTGTCTTCACACAAGGCCACATAAAAGTTGGCCGAATACATGATGCGGCCCAGCGAACGGTGGACCGCGCGGATGAATTCGGTGATGTCGCCGCCGGTCGTGGACATCTGGCCCAGTTCCAGCAGCATCGCCTGGACGGTTTCCAGGCGATCGAGACGGGTTTGCATCGTGTTCCTCTAATAAGTGCAGTAGAGAAATACTAGCAGTTCCCCGTGTTGCCGCCCTCAGCTTTTGAACGAAGTGTGGTATTTGCTACAGGCGCTCACAGCCGCGGCGCCGGGTAGCCTGCTTCGATCCATTCGGCCGCCCTTGAAGGCGACAGCTTGTAATCGGGCCGCACCCGCACCTGCGCCAACTGCTCGCCCGACAGGTCAAAGGCGCTCAATAAAGCGTAAGGATGGTCTTCGTCGGGCACGATGTCCAGCGTGATCTTCAGCTCTTCCCCGTTGGCGAACACGATCACGTTCTTGTGCAACTGGGCGTGCAACTGCTGCTCGTGGCGGCGCAACACTTCGGAGGCCGTCTTGACGAGGGTGTTGAAGGCGTTGGTATCGAGCGGCTTGGGGTTTTTCTTGTCGCGGCCCATGGTCCAGGGACCGACCAGGGCCGGCTCCGGTTCGCCATCCTTGATCATGGCCACCGCCCAGCCCTCGTCGTCTTCGTTCTTGATGACCTTTGCGGTCCAGCCATTGCCTTTCCACAGGCGTGGCTCCTGGACCAGGGATTCGTCATCGGGGTGCTGTTCTGCTGCGTCGTCGATCATGCTGGGGGCTGCTTTCGTCAATCAGGGAAACCCCGATTTTACCCCGCGCGCGAGCGCACACGAAGGGGCGCGATCAAAGCCGCTGGCGTGGACAGGGTGGCGGAATGCAGGGAGGACCGAGCGGCGCGCGCCGGGGGTCGATGGCGGGCGCGGGCGAGTGATAGCTGAAGGGATTGATGATGATGGGCGGAATGGCTGGCGGCGCCGATGGCGGCCCTTTTGGCCCGTCCCAGGAAAACCCCACGAAGCCGCTATCGTCGAGCACACATTCCTCAAGCATAGTATTTCCTTCTCAAAGCAGGTTGTAAGTATAGGCAATCATTCTGCTTTTACAAGGCGCTTGTTTTGGCCTGTGCCGCCAACAACTGGTCGCCTGATTTCACACCTTCGCCCCGCCAAATATGCAGACTGTCGCAATCGGCTGGGCAGCGCGCGGCGGCTTCAATACAGTAGAACCATACCAACCCGCCATCGAGAGGCATCCCATGAAACGCATCGCCCCTGTCGTCGTCCTGTTCCTGTTCGCCATGATCGCGTGGAAGGTGTTCCGGCATAGCCACGGCATCGATATGGATTTCGATGACGAAGATTTCGATGGCCCCGTGGGCGCCATTTTCGGCCTGCTCTTTGCCGGCGGCGGCCTGGTGATTGGCGGCCTGGTCGCCCTGTTCGTCGGCGCCGTGCTGGCGGTGGTGTTTGCCGGCGTCGGCGTGGTGCTGGTCGCGGCGCTGGCCCTGGTGGCGCTGCTCGTCGCCGCGGCACTGACACCGGTGATGCTGCCGGTATTGATTCCTGCTGCGATCATCTGGTGGCTGGTGAGCCGGCGGCATAAGCACAAGACCGTTGCGGCCTGAATAGCGGGGACTGGCCTTGCAGGCCTGTCCCCATTTTGCCTCTGCTTTAAAATGGGGACAGGCCCGCAGGGCCAGTCCCCTTAAAGCCCTTCGATCAAGCGCATCGCAAACACAATCGGCAAGCCCGATGCAATCACCTTGCGCGCTGCGGCGCCGTGATCGTAGGCGATGCGGTAATAACTGAGTTCGCGCGTGACATCGTCGTACAGGGCGTAACAGGCGCTGCAATTGCCATCGCGCGGCTGGCCCACCGAACCAGGGATGATGAGATGCTGGTGCTGGGGTTTGAGCACCACCCTGCTGCCCGGCTTGGGTGCATGGCTGCCCATCTTGCCGTCGTCGGCGCGGCGGTACAGGGCCGGGGTGTGGACGTGGCCGCAAAACACCAGTTTGCTGTGGGTGGCGCGCAGGCTGCGCTCGGCGTCATCGAGCGAGTTGACGTATTCCCATTTGATGGGGTCGGCTGCGCTGGCGTGCACGAACAGCATATTGCCGCGCTCCTGCGTCAGCGGCAGGTCGGCAAGGAACTGCATCTGTTCGGCGCTCAACTGGCTGCGGGTCCACTCGATCACTTCGCGCGCTTCCGCATGCATTTGCGGACGCGCTTCGCGGGTGGCCGAGTAATCGTGGTTGCCCTGCACGGCGACAGCGCCGCGCGCCACATATTGCATGACGGTGTCGACCACCCAGGCAGGATCAGGGCCATAGCCGACGAAATCGCCCGTGAAGGCAAACTGGTCGGCGCCCTGCTGTTCGGCGTGCGACAGGCAGGCTTCGACGGCTTCGCGGTTGGCGTGGAGATCAGTAAGGAGGGCGAGACGCATGGGGAAAAATCTTGCAGGTGGCGCAGGCGCCGGGAGGATAAAACGCAGCGCCGTATTTACCGGCGCCAGTGCCTCATCTTACCATGCGTCCCCGTCGAAACCCATCACTTGCTGGCTGCATATTGGGCATATCCCCGCGCCCGCAAGGCGCAGGCGGGACAGGTGCCGCAGCCGTAACCCCAGTCGTGCAGCGCGCCCCGCTCGCCCAGGTAGCAGGTATGGGTATGTTCACGGATCAGATTGACCAGCGCCGCGCCGCCGCTTTGCTCGGCCAGATCCCAGGTCTGCTTCTTGTCGAGCCACATCAGAGGCGTTTCCAGTTTGTTGCGCGTGGCCATGCCCAGGTTCAGGGCCACCTGCAGCGCCTTCATGCTGTCGTCGCGGCAATCGGGATAGCCGGAAAAATCCGTCTCGCACATGCCGCCCACCAGCACGTTCAGGCCGCGGCGATAAGCCACGGTCGCAGCCACCGTCATGAACAAGAGATTGCGGCCGGGTACAAAGGTGTTGGGCAGGCCATTTTCCTGCATGGCGATCTCGACATTGCTGGTGAGCGCCGTATCGGAAATCTTGCCGATCAGGGACAGGTCGATCATGTGGTCTTCACCCAGCCGCGTGTCCCACGCACTTTTGAGCGCGCGCATGCCGGCCAGGACGGTCGGACGTACCGTCAGTTCAATGGCGTGGCGCTGGCCGTAATCGAAGCCGATCGTTTCCACGCGCGCATAACGCTCGAGCGCCCACGCCAGGCAAGTGGTGGAATCCTGGCCGCCGCTGAACAGGACAAGGGCCGCATCGGTCTGCATCATGATATTAATTTTAGAGTCAGTTGGTGCCAGGGCAGAACATCGCTGGGCGATGTCCAGCACTTGCACCAAATTGTTAAGGTTAAAAGTCAGTCGGTGCCAGAGCAGAACATCGCCGTGCGATGTCCAGCGCTTGCACCGAAGTGTTCAAAACGCCATCATTTCAGCCAATCCGGTAAGATACCTCAGCATTTTTCGGCCTGGAGCAACATGTATTTAGCACGACCTCGAATTTTGGCACAGATCGGTTTGGCCGTGTGCGCGCTGCCGATCGCCGCGCCCCTGTTCGCCCAGGACAGTACGCCGACCGCAGAGGCTGCACCCGCCCAGCCGCTGACGTACACGGTGAGCATCGACGCGCCCAATCCGCTCGACGATTTACTTCGGGACAATCTCGACCTGGTCCGTTTCCGCGGCAATCCCCGTCTCGACCGCGACCAGTTGCAACGCCTCATCAAGAATACGCCCGACCAGGTGCGCACCCTGGTTGCCACCGAAGGCTATTATTCGCCCACTGTCACCGCCGGACTGGACGCCGCCCGCGGCATTCCCGAAGCGCGCGTGACGGTCAATCCCGGTCCGCCTGTCGTGGTCGGCGACATCGACCTGGTATTGCAGGGGTTCGAGCCGGTGGCGGACGGGGCCGTCAAATTCGACGCTGACGCCTTGCGCGCGCGCTGGGGCCTGCCCACCGGCCAGCGCTTTCGTACCGCCGACTGGGAAGCGGCCAAGCGCACCCTGCTGCGCCAGGTGATCCAGGTGCGCTATCCCCGCGCCCAACTGGTCGATTCGCAAGCCATCGTCGATCCCGAAACCAAAAAAGCCAACCTGAAGGTGGTGCTCGACAGCGGCCCCGAGGTGCACCTGGGCGAATTGCGGATCGAAGGCCTGAAGCGCTATCCGGCCACCGTGATCACCAACCTGAACCACATCCGTCCCGGCGAAGACTACAGCGAGGCGACCCTGCAGGCGTTTCAATCGAGCTTGCAGGACACGGGCTATTTCAGCGGCGTGGAAGTGTCTGCCGACCTGGCGCCCCTGCTCGATGAAAACATCGAAGCCATGACGGACGAGCAGAAGGACCCCGCAGCCGCAGGCGCGGCAGCACCGAAGCCCCGCCCCGCCGGCCCCATCACCACGCCCGTGCTGGTGCGGGTAACGGAAAACAAGCAAAAGAACGTGTCGGCCGGCCTCGGTTACTCCACCAACACGGGTAATCGCGCCCAACTGAGCTACGACGACCTGTCCGTGTTCGGCCTGCGTTTTAAAAGCAACATCATCTTTGAAACCCTGCGCCAGAGCGCGCGGGGCGATTTTTACTGGCCCACCACGCCCGACGGCTACAACGACAGCGTGGGCGCGGGCTTTGAGCGCACCGACCTGCAGGGCGAGCGCACCAGCGTATCGACCGTTGCCGCCCGCCGCGCCTGGGGCACGCCCCAACTGGAGCGCAGCGTGACGCTGGAATACCTCAACGAATTGCGCAACGTCGACGGCCAGCCGACGACGGCCAGCAAGAGCGTGCCGCTGACCTTCAGCATCACCCGGCGCAAGCTCGACAATCTGCTCAGCCCCACCAGCGGCTACGCCGTCAATGCCCAGCTGGGCGGCGCCGTGCTGCCGATCCTGACCGATGAGCGCTTTCTGCGGGCCACCACCCGCTTCGTCGCCTACAAGCCGCTCAGCAGCAAGAGCACGTTGATTTTCCGCGGCGAAGCAGGCGCGGTGGCCTCGCGTGAAAAAGTGGGCGTGCCCAGCACCTATTTGTTCCGCGCCGGCGGCGACCAGTCGGTGCGCGGCTATGGCTACCAGCAACTAGGTGTGCGCGAAGGCTCGGCCATCGTGCCGGGGCGCTACCTGCTCACGGGCAGCGCCGAATACCAGTATTTTTTCAAGCCGCCCTACGGCGTGGCCGTGTTCTACGATGCCGGCAATGCGGCCGACACCTTCCGCGAACTGCGGCCAAAATCCGGCTACGGCATCGGCGCCCGCTGGCGCTCGCCGGTCGGCCCCATCAACGTCGATGTCGCCTACGGCCATGCCGTCAAAAAAGTGCGCCTCCATTTTTCGCTGGGATTTACTTTCTGATGGCGCTGCGCGAACCCCCACCCCACCAGCCAGCCGGCAAGGCCTTGCCGCCCGCCCGCGCCCGCCGCTGGCCGCGCCGCCTGGCCATTGCCGCCGCCATCACGGCTGCACTCGCCGCCGGCCTGTACTGGTATGGCGGCCGCGAAGCAACCCTGCAGACCATCGCCAGGAAAGTGGCCAATGCCAGCGGCGGCGCCATCGTCATCACCGGCGTGTCGGGCTCGCTGTACGGCGCCATGCACATCGATCACCTGGTGTTCAAGAGCGCAGACCAGCAGATCGACGCGGACAATATCGACATCAACTGGTCGCCGTTTCAATATTTGTCGAAGGGCGTCGCCGTCAACAAGCTCTACGTGCAAAACCTGAGTACCCGCGCATTGAAGGAAAGCGAGCCGGCCAAGATGCCCGTCTCGCTGGCCGCGCCCTTCAATCTGTCGATTGGCGATGCGCGCCTGGCCAAGGTGACCATGTTCGGCCTGGGCGCCAAGACCGGCAATGAACTCGATGAAGTGCGATTCAAACTGCAGGGCGGCAAGCAGAACTGGACCTTGAAAGACGGCAGCGCCATCACGGCCGCGGGCCTTGTCAAGGCCGACGGCAGCATTGCCGCCGTGCGTCCGTTCAAACTCGACGCCACCGCCAGCCTGACGCAATTAAAAGTGCCGGCGGGACAAAAAGCGGCGCAACTGACTCTGCGCGCCACGGGTGATCTGACTGCGACGCAACTGGCGGCGGACGGCCAGTCCGGCGCCGCGACCGGCAGCGCCCGCCTTTCGCTGGCGCCGTTTGAAACCATCCCCTTGCGCGCCATGCACATCGAGGGGCGCGACATCGACCCCGGCTTTTTCAACCCGGCCCTGCCGACCGCGCGGCTGGGCTTGCTGGTGGATGCCAGCATCGATCCGAACCGCAATGTCAGCGGCAAGGTCGTGCTCGACAATACCGGCCCGGCCGGCAGCATCGACCAGCAGCGATTGCCCCTGCGTGCCATGCGCGGCACCCTGGCTGGCAGCCTGTCGCAACTCGACATCCGCGACGTGCTGGTCGATTTTGGCGATGCGGGCAAATTCACCGGCAGCGGCGTGGTGGCGCGTACCAAGGCCGATACGGGCCTGGGCACAGCCGAGTTCGTGCTGCACACGGACCGGCTCGATTTGAAGGGTCTGCACGGCAAGCTCAACACGACGCGCATCGCCGGCGACATCAAGGTAGCCAATGCGGGCGATACGCAAATGCTGATCGCCACCCTGGCCGACCGCGGCCTCAAACTGGACGCGCGCGCCGCGCTGGAAAACAATGTTTTGACGATCGAGCAGGCGCGCCTGCTGGCGGGACGGGGTTCAATCGACGTCAAGGGTTCGGCCAGCCTGCTCGACACCCGCAAGTTCAAGGTCGATGCCAGCGCCAGCCGTTTTGACCCGGCCGCGCTGGGCGACTATCCCGAGGCGGACCTCAACGCGGACATCCACGCGGCGGGCCAGTTGAATCCGGCGTGGCAAGTAGGCGCGAATTTCACCGTGCGCCCCAGCCGCCTGTTCAAGCAGCCCCTGTCCGGCAAGGGCAAGCTGGACGCCAACGCCGAGCACATCAGCAACATCGACGCCAGCCTGGCGCTGGGCAGCAACACGGTCAATCTAAAGGGCGATTTCGGCGGCAAGGGTGAGCAATTGGCCTGGCAGGTGGACGGGCGCGACCTGAGCGCCGCCCGAAGCGACCTGTACGGCGCCGTCAAGGCCAACGGTATTGTCAGCGGCACGATGGCCGCGCCCCGCACCACATTCACGGTCGACGCCAACGGCCTGGGCTGGGTGCCCGCCAGCCGCAAGCTCGACAACGGCATCCTGCACGCCAGCGGCGAAGCGGCGCTGGCCCCTGCCTCGTCCAGCAAGGATGGCAAGCGCTCGGTCGACGTAAAAGCCAGCGGCACGGCGCGCAAATTCAACCCGGGCGCCTTCGGCTCGCCCCTGCCCGGCAGCATCAATGGCGATTTCGCCGTCAATGGCCGCGCCGGTGGGGAACTGCGCGGCTCGCTCGATGTCAAACTCCAGGATTCGACCTTGTCGAACGCGCCCTTGTGGGGCACGGCAAAGCTGACTGCTGACCAGCGTCACGTCGGCAATGCAGACGTCGACCTGCACCTGGGCCCGAATGTGCTGGCCGCCAAGGGCAGTTTTGGTGCGCCCGGCGACGTGCTCGACTGGCGGCTCGACGCCGGCGCACTGGCCGTGCTGGGGCCCGGCTACGGCGGTACTCTAAAAGGCTCGGGCAGCCTGGCGGGCACCTTGCAGGCGCCATCGTTAAAACTGGCGATGGACGGACAGAACCTGCGGCTGATGGGCAAGGTGTCCCTTCAAACCCTGCGGGCCACGGCCAGCGTGGGCAATGGCAAGGGCGCGGCCGACCCGGTCGCCAGCGACATCGAGCTGACCGATTTCGCTAGCGGCGAGACCCGCATCGCCAGCGCCCGCCTGCAAACAGGCGGCACCCGCGCCGCCCACACCCTGCGCCTGGCCGCCCGCGCCGATACCTTCGACGTGCTCACCGAACTGCACGGCGGCTGGAGCAACAAGGTCTGGACGGGCGTTATTGACCGGCTTGAAAACAAGGGCCGCTACGCCATGACCCTGGCCGCGCCCGCGTCCTTGAAACTGGCGGCGCCCGCCGGCAGCGGCCTGGGCGGTCTGGCCAAGCCGGAACTGATCGCGCTGGGCAACGCTGTCATCAAGCTGCCGCAGGGCAGCGTCACCATTGCCGCGCTCAACAAGAACGGCCCCCGCTGGAACAGCAAGGGCAGCGCCACCGGCGTGCCGCTCAATTACCTGACGCAGTTTTCCGCCGGCATGCGCGACAACCTGGCTGGCGACCTGACCCTGGGCGCCGACTGGGCGCTCGACATGCAGGCGCCTGCCAAGGCCGGCGGCGTACCGGCCCTGAACGGGGGCGTGCACGTGTTCCGCGAAAAGGGCGACCTGGTGGCCGGCAGCGAGTTCCCGGTCGTGCTGGGCCTGCGCACCCTCGACGCACGCGCCGATGTTGCCAACGGCGCCTTGCGGATGCAGGTCGATGTCGATGGCACGAAGGCCGGCAAGGCCCGCATCGACGCCACCGCCGGCATGGTCAATGGCAAGCTCGGCAACGACAGCCCGCTGAAGCTGCAAGCAACCGCCGACATGGGGTCGATCGCCTGGATGGCGCCACTTACCGGCCAGGCCGCGCTGGAACTGGACGGCGCCTTGAAACTGAACCTGACGGGGGCCGGTACGGTCGGCGCGCCGACCTTGAACGGCGGCGTGACAGGCGACCGGCTGGCCGTGCGCTGGCCCGACCAGGGCGTCAAGCTGCGTAACGGCCAGTTGCGCGCGCAACTGGCGGGCGACCAACTGGTGCTGCAGCGCTTGAGCTTCGAGGGCCAGCAGGGCAGCGCCGTCGCCGATGGCAATGTCCGCTTTGCCGGCGGCGAAGCGACCATGAATTTGAAACTGGTGGCCGACAGGCTCGAAGTGCTGTCGCGCCCCGACCGCACCGTCGTCATCAGCGGTCAGAGCACCCTGGTGCGCGACGCCAAACGATTTAGTCTCGAAGGCAAGTTCAAGGCCGACCGCGCCCTGGTCGAACTGGCGCCGCAAGGCCGCCCTACCCTGTCCGACGACATCGTCGTGCTGGGCCGCGACAAGAAGGGCCTGATTGAAAAGGACAAGGCGCCATCGCTGCCCCTGAATATCGACGTGGAAGCGGACCTGGGCGATTCTTTCCGCCTGCGCGGCATGGGCCTCGATGCCCAGCTGGGCGGCGCGGTGCGGGTGCGCGGTGCGGGCGACCGTCCGCCGCGCATCAACGGCACCATCCGCATCGTCGAAGGCAATTACGCCGCCTACGGCCAGAAGCTCGCCATCGACCGCGGCGTGATCACGTTCAACGGGCCTTACGACAATCCGGGCCTGAACATCCTGGCCGTGCGCAAACGCCCGGAAGGCGAGCAGCTGACCGAAACCAATGTGGAAGCGGGCGTCGAGGTGCGCGGCAGCGCGCTCGCCCCGGCCGCCAAGCTGGTCTCCACGCCAAACGTGCCCGACAGCGAAAAGCTGGCCTGGCTGGTGCTCGGCCACGGCCTGGAAGGCACCTCCGGCAGCGAAACCGGGGTGCTGTCGGCGGCCGCCGGCGCGCTGCTGGGTGGCAGCGGCAAAGGGGGCGGCCTGCAATCGCGCCTGGCCAATTCCCTCGGTGTCGATGAGCTCGGCGTATCGCAGGCGAAGGGCCTGGAAAGCACCGTCGTCACCGTCGGCAAGCGCATTTCCAAGCGTACCTACGTCAGCTTTGAACAGGGCGCGACCACCGCCTCCTCGCTCGTCAAACTGCGCTACAAACTCAACCCGCGCATTTCCCTGCAGCTGCAGGCGGGCACCAATACGGCCTTCGATGTGCTGTATTCGTGGGCCTTCGATTGATTCGCGGAGCCGCCCCCATGCAAGACGCAGTGGAAGCCCTCACGCAGTTTTACGCCGCCGTCAACCGCCAGGACAGCGAGGCCATCGGCGCGCAGTTCGCCCCCCACATCGTGCGGATCGAACCGCCGGGCTTCCCAACCGCGGGAACTTACCGCGGCGCCGCCGAGGTCAGCGCGCACGTGCAGCGGGGACGGGCGACCTGGGCCGAAGGCAAATGCGAGACCGAGGGCTTTTTCGTCAAGGACGACAAGGTGGTTGTCTACCTGTACGCCTGGGTGCGGCTGCACGGGGCCAGCGAGTGGATGGGCGGGCGGTTTGCCGATGGCTTTGTGTTTCGCCATGGCTTGATCACCGAATATTATTCCTTCGGCGAGCGCGCGGAGGCACTGGCCTGGGCTGGCCTGAGCGAGGCCGAAGTGCAGATGTGATGCCGCATTGTTGACCGGCACATCGAAACGGCAGCCGATTGTGACGACTGGGTGTATCTTGAACTCTTCGGACAGGCGCGGCCCGGCGCCAAGGAGAAGATGGGATGCGGCTACTGTTATGCTTGATGCTGTCAGCCACGCTGTGCGCGGTACAGGCTGAGGCGAGCCCTGTCGCGTGCTACGCGGTGTTTGTCGCCGATACTTTGGGCCTCACCTCGCCATTTGATGCATCCCCGCCGCTGCTGCGCGCAAAAGATATCCGCCTCACATCAAAGCCGGCCACGGCGCCCTGGACCGGGCCACCGTCCCGTCTGGTTATGCCGGCAAATGTCTCGGAACAATTCGACTACCGCGCCGCTTACTGGCAAGTCGACAAGGACGTGCTTTCCATCACCTGGAGTAACAACGGCCTTTCAGGCGTTGAGATGCGCCTGACGCCGAACGTTGCCGGGTTTGAAGGCAGCATCGCCAGTTTCTGGGACTTCGCGCCTGCGATCACCGATCAACGGCGAGCAGTCTTGAAACGCCGGCCCTGCTGAATCAGAACCCGGCGCTCGCTATCAGCCCGGCGCCTTGATCTCACCGTGCAATGGCCCTTGAACGCCAGTTCCGACAAGGGTAGCCGCTGCTACAAACTCAACCCGCGCATTTCCCTGCAGCTTCAGGCGGGCACCAATACGGCCTTCGATGTGCTGTATTCGTGGGCCTTCGATTGAGCCGTTTCACGGCGTGCCTGGACCGCCACAAATGGATGAGCGGACGCCGGGATTGACAAGCAGTAACAGCGCTGCGTATCGTGCAGTGCTGGACACTTCGCCCAGGCACTCCCGGTGTTACCCGCTACAAGGCAGCCATGCACATCCAGGCTTTACGTTATTTCCTGATGGTCTCGACCACCGGCAGTTTCCTTGCCACGGCGCGCCACTTCTCGGTGCCCGCCTCCTCCGTCTCGCGCTTCATTGCGTCGCTGGAGAAGGAACTGGGCCAGCAGCTTTTTTTCCGCAGCACGCGCGCGGTGCGGCTGACCGAGCAGGGCCAGCGCTATTACGTGCAAGCGAGGCAGGCGGTGGAGCTGCTCGATGAGGGGGCGGAGCAATTGGACCCCAGTGCCACCGAGATCCGTGGCCTGATCCGCATCAACGCGCCTGAATCGCTGGGCCGGCTGCATATCGCCCGGCTGGTGGACCAGCTGCAGGCGAAGTATCCCGAGCTGCAGGTCGATCTGACCTTGACGAACACGTTTATTGATCCCGTACTGGAAGGGGCGGACATCACGATCCGGGTGGGGCGGCTGGTCGATTCCGGCCTGATCGGCAAGGTGGTGTGCGCGCAGCGCTACCTGCTGGCGGCCAGTCCGGACTACCTGGCGGCGTGGGGCACGCCGCTCAGTCCGGATGATCTGCTGCAACACAGCTGTCTGCTCTACAAGGGCTTGCAGGAAGTGCAGCGCTGGCATTTCAGGCGTTCGGCGCAGGAAGCCTATAAACCGCTGGTGGTCAACGGTCCCTTGCGCAGCAATAATTCGGAAGTCCTGATCAATGCGGCCATCGCGGGACGGGGCATCGTGCTGTTTCCAAGCTGGCTGTTTCCGCCCAGCCGGTTCACGGAAGGCAAGCTGGTGCGCCTGCTGGCCGAGTGGGACAGCGCACCGTATGCCGACGAGCTGTACGTCCAGATGCTCTCGCCGGAGAACAAGCTGCGCTCGCGAAAAACCCGCGAAGTGTCCGCGTTTCTCGTCGAGGCAATTGGCGTTCCTCCCTACTGGGACCATCTGTAGGGGCGCGCCGCAGCCGGCCTGCCGCTGCTGCCACGCCCCTGCACCTCCTTAGCGGCCGGCGCTCTGGCCGCCGTCGACGTGCAGCACTTCGCCCGTGACGAATTGCGCCGTTTCCAGGTAGGCGATGGCGCTAGCGATTTCATGCGCTTCGCCAATGCGGCCCAGCGGGTGGAAGGTGCCCAGCATCGCGTGATGTTCTTTCGAATGCATCGGCGTATTGGTCACGCCCGGCGCCACCGCATTGACGCGAATGCCTTGCGGGGCGTATTCGATCGCCAGGGTGCGGGTGGCGGCATTGAGGCCGCCCTTGGTCAGCGCAGCCATGGTGGTCGGTACGCCGGCGATGCCATTGTCGATGCTGCCCGACACGGTGACGACGTGGCCGCCCTTCTGTTTTTCCATTTGCGCCAGCGCCAGCTTGGTGATGTGGAAGAAGCCAGCGATGTTCACATTCATGACGGCATTGAAGTCTTCGATGGTGTGCTCGGTGAACGGTTTGCTGATGAAGATACCGGCATTGTTGACCAAGGTATCAACGCGGCCGAAACGGGCGATGGCTTCATCGATGACTTTTTTCGCGACGGCCGGATCGCCGATGTCGCCGGCGACGGTGACGATATTGGCGTCGTCCGATGGCTTGATCGTGCGCGAAGTGGCGACGACGCGATAGTCCATCTTGCGAAACGCCTTGACGACTTCGGCGCCGATACCTTGCGATGCGCCGGTGACGACGACGACTTTTTGTGCTGTGCTCATGTGCTACTCCTCAGGAATGTCGGATCGATTGGATCTCGATAAAAAATCATAGACCCAAGCGAGCCCAGCAACAATCCGCGGGACCAGCAATTCATCTTTGTCGAAACAGCATTTTGCGAGGGGCGCGAGGCGGCCGCGCCCTCCTTGCAACGATGCACTCAGTCTTAAGCAGGCGCCTTGATCTCACCGTGAAAATGGCCCTTGAACGCCAGTTCCGACAAAGGCAGGCGCTGCGACGGCATTTCGCGCTTTTGCAGCGCTTCCGGCAGGCTCGATGATTCACCGTGGTAGCCGATGGCGACTGCGGCGTTGATTTTGAGGTTGTCCGGCAGGCGCAGCACCAGTGGGGCTTTTTCAAAATCGACCCCGGCCATGCCGTGGGCAATCAGGCCCATGCTGTGGGCCTGCAGCGAGAGCGACATGAAGGCTGAGCCTGCATCGAAGCTGTGGGTGATGTTAGGGCGCGAGCCGTCGAAGGACGTGACGGAGCCGATGAAGATGAGCGCGCCGGCATTCTTGGCCCAGCCTTCGTTGAAGGGCACCAGCAAACTCAGGAGCGTATCGAACTCGGCGCTGCCGCGCACGCCGTAAAAGAACCGCCAGGGCTGCAGATTCGACGCTGAAGGCGCCCAGCGGGCCGCTTCGAGCACGGTCAGCACCTGCTCTTCGGTTAGAGGCCGGTCGGCAAAGGCGCGCGGCGACCAGCGGTCGACAAATTGCCCATCGATGGGATAGTCCGGTGTACGTACGCTGCTCATGCTGTTCCTTTGTATGCTGGGAATGGTGAAGAAAATCCTATTATAAGATTGCTTCCCAGCACACAGCCAATCCGGCGATTGTTTGGATGGCGCGCCTACAGGATCGGCGTCCCGCCCGTGACTGCAATGCGCGCACCGGAAATGTAGCTGGCCTCGTTCGACGCCAGCAGCACATACACGGGCGCCACTTCAGCCGGCTGCCCGGGCCGCTTCATCGGCACCTGCTGGCCAAAGCTTTCCACTTGCTCGGGCGGCATGGTCGATGGAATCAAGGGCGTCCAGATGGGACCTGGCGCCACCGAATTGACGCGGATGCCCTTGTCGGCCAGCAGTTGTGCCAGGCCACCGGTGAAATTGGCGATGGCGCCCTTGGTGGCCGCGTACGCCAGCAGGGTCGGCTTGGGATTGTCGGAGTTGACGGAAGTGGTGTTGATGATCGAGGAACCGGGCGCCATATGTTTTACGGCCGCCTTGCAGATGTGGAACATGGCGCTGATGTTGACCTTGAAGGTGTACTCCCACTCCTCGTCGGGGATGTCCTCGATGCTGTCGTGCGTCATCTGGAAGGCCGCATTGTTGACCAGCACGTCGATGCGGCCAAACGCGCTCACTGCGCGCTCGACGATGTCTCGGCAATGGGCGGCGTCGCTGATGTCGCCCGGTACCAGCACGGCGCGCCGGCCTGCCGCCTTGACGAGGCGCGCCGTTTCCTGCGCATCCTCGTGCTCGTTGAGATAGGCGATCAGCACGTCGGCCCCCTCGCGCGCGAACGCCAGCGCGACGGCGCGGCCGATGCCGCTGTCGCCGCCCGTGATGACGGTGGCCTTGTCGGTCAGCTTGCCCGAGCCCTGATAACTGGTCTCGCCATGATCGGCTTTCGGGTTCAGCTGGCTTTCGACGCCGGGCGGCGGCTGCTGTTGCGCGGGCTGGTTCATCGCTCACTCCTGCGTGATTATCCTGACCCAGATGCTAGCGCAGGCACGCGGGCAGGCGCGCCACTGAGCGTGCCGGCAACTATGCGGGCTTTGACGCCGCCGAAGCCAGGCGCATGCGGCGCCGCTTCCACCACAGCCAGATGCCGCTCACGGCCAGCAGCGCCAGCGCCAGGCCGTTGAGCGAGACCAGCGCTTCCAGCGCCACGCCGCCCAGTTCGCCCGTGTGCAGGGGATAGACCACGGCGACGGCGCGCGCGCCCGGGTCGAGCGCCTGCCAGCGGTTGACGGCCAGCACGCGCCCGTCACGGGGATCGAGCCACACTGAACTCAAGCCATTCGGATGGGGGTCATCTGCCAGCTTGAAGCGCACGCGCACGGGGCGGTCGTCCTTGGCTGGCAGAGAAAGCACGAACACGGGCGCGCCCGGAATGGCGGCGCGGGCCGTGGCCAGCAAGGCATCCGCATCCGGCGCGGCGGCTTCAATCGGACTCAACTTCGGCAGCTTCGGCGCTTTCACCGGCGCACTGCCCGCCAGCGCCGTCACCACGTCACCCAGCGGGCGCCAGGCCATGTAGGCGCCGCTGGCAACCGACACGGCAATCAGCACGCCCATTACGGCGCCGCCGGTGCGGTGCAGGTCGAACAGGCCGCGCAGCAAGCCCTTGTGCAACTGAATGCTGAGCACGGGCGGCCAGCGGCGCGGCCACCACAGCACGGCGCCCGTCACCAGCATGAACAGGTACACCAGCGCAATCGAGGCCAGGATGGCTTTACCCGTGTCGTCCAGCCCGAGCGAGCTGTGCAGCTTGAACAGCAGGTTGCGAAACCCTTCCGTCTCGCCGCGCCGGCCCTGCTCCACCCCGCTGGC
>JBJMVV010000301.1:0-4711 GCA_045810505.1 Massilia sp. | reverse complement strand
ACTGCTGGGCGGCATCGGCCCTGGCGTGCTGTCCTCGCTGGCCGGCGGCGTGCTGGGCAATATGTTCGGCGGCGGCAACCACCAGCAGGCGCCCCAGATCACGCCCGACCAGGCATCGCAGATGACGCCGCAGCAGGTGCAGGAAATCGCTCAGCAGGCCGAGCAGCACAACCCCGGCATTGTCGACCGCATGGGCGAGTTCTACGCCCAGCATCCGCAACTGGTCAAGGGCCTGGGCGGCGCCGCGCTGGCGATCGCACTGGGCCACATGGCGCAGGGCATGCGCCGTAACTGATTCACCCATTCACTAACAACAAAGGACACACCATGGGCATTCTGAGCAATATCTTCCACAAGATCTTCCCTTCGTCGCACCCTGCAAACACCGGCGCCGCAGCGGGCACGGCTACTGCTGCGCCGGCACCCACGGCGGGCGCCGCACCAACTGCTGCACCGACAGCCGCGCCAGCCCCGGCGGCCATGTCGGAAGTGGATGTGGAATCCGTGCTGAACAATATGTCGGCTTCGGCCGGGCAGCCGCTGAACTGGCGCACGTCGATCGTTGACCTGCTCAAACTGTTGAACCTCGACAGCAGCCTGCAGTCGCGTAAAGAACTGGCACAGGAGCTGCATTACACGGGCGACACCAATGATTCGGCGACGATGAATGTGTGGTTGCATCGGCAGGTGATGAATAAATTGGCGGCGAATGGCGGCAAGGTGCCGGCCGACCTCAAAGATTAATTACGCTGTAAGTTAAAACGGGGACAGGCACCAAAGTGCCAGTCCCCCCTGCTCTTTATGCCGTCGAAGCGCTTGCAGCAGGGGGGCTGGCTGGGCCGCAATCGGACTTGGCGCCTGACCCCGTTTTTTTACGCCCGCGCCGTAGCAACAGTCCCACACGAAAAACAATACCGCGCAAACGCATTCTTCCGCGCCGTGCAGTGACCGCAACGGTCATACAGCCCAATGCCGCAATGCGGACAAAAATCCGTCTTGCCATCCTTGAGATCCACACTGCGCTCGCACCCTGGGCAGACGTTTTTGGCGAGATGCGTCATGGCCGTGTCATAACTGAGCGTTTCACGGCGCTGCACTTCGGGCAGGGCTTCGGCCAGTTTCTGGCGTTCCAGATAGGCTTGCAGCGAGCCGATGGCGTAGCGGCCGGCGAACACGGTGATGATGATGCCGACGATGTAGCGTACGTAGCCGCCGTAGCTGGGCAGATAGGGCACCAGCTCCACAAAGAACGCGAACAGGGCGAAGAAGATAAAGCCCCAGACAAACGGCCAGTACTGGTTCTTGCGCTTTTTCGCAAACAGCCAGGCGGCCACCAGCAGCAGCGGCAAGGTCACCGCGAGGCGGAATAAAAATACCCGGGTTTCGTGGGAGCGTTCGGCGGCGTCGTACTGGCGCTGGGCCGCGTCCATCAGGCGCGCCTTTTCTTCCCTGGCCTTGTTGTCGGCCTGGCTGGCGTCAAGCTGCACCTGTTCCTGCGCCTGCACGGCGGCCAGCGCGGCCCGTTCGGCGGCCCGCAGTGCGTCCAGGCTGCGGTTGCGGGCGATCAGTTCCGGGTCCTGGTCGGGCCGGTCGGTGACGCGGCGGGTGGCCAGCCAGTTCTGAAAACTCCCTTGGGCGCTGGCGCTGTTGGCGACGGCGACCTTGTGCTTTTCCCGCGCCTGGGCCAGCGCATCCTCGGCCTGCTTTCTCTGCACGCGCGCCTGCTTCAGCGCCGCTTCCACGGCCGCGCCCTGGCGCGGCGCCACATAACTTTCCACGGAAGGCAAGGGTTCCAGCTGCCACAGGTTGTCGACCACCTTGCCGCCCAGGCCGATCAGAAAGGCCGCGAACACCAGCGCCACCAGCCACAAGGCCCGCTGCATCCAGGTCTCCGTCAAACGCAATCCCTTGTTCATTGCAATCCTCCGCTTAAAGAATTGCAACATCTTGCCAGAGGCGAAACACAGCCACCGAAAATCTTATCAAGGTGCACCCTGCGCTACCAGACAGCGCGCAGCATGCGCCGGCCCGGCGCCGCCGTGAACGACGTTCAGGCAGTTTTGATGCGGTGCACGGCGCAGAGTTTATTGCCATCGGGATCGCGCACATAGGCCAGGTGCAGCGCCAGCATGCCGCTCTCGCGCAGGCCCGGCGGCTCTTCGCAGGTGCTGCCGCCATGGGCGATGGCGACGTCGTGGAATTGCTGGACCTGTTCGGCGGACGTGCATTTGAAGCCGATCGTGCCGCCGTTGGCGCAGGTGGCCTGCTCACCGTTGATGGGTTCGCTCAAGGCAAAGGTATTGCCTTCATGGCGGTAGAAAAGGCGCTTGTGGCCGGTCGAGGCCGTGTTGGCAAAGGGCGCGCCGGCGCCCAGCACGGCCAGTACGGCGTCATAAAAACGTTGGGAACGCTCGATGTCGTTCGAGCCTAGCATGACGTGATTGAACATCGTCTCTCCTGATGATTGCCGCTGAAAGTGCGGATTCTTTCCAATGATAATCTAGCCGCCGCCATGCCAGGGCGAAGTTCCCGCATGTTCATGCGCTGCGATACGTGCGCTGACTGCATCGATGAAGGCCGACACCGCCAGCGGCAGGTGGCGCCGGCTCGGATAGAGCACATGCAGGCCCTGCCCCTTGCGCCGGTACTGCGGCAGCACGGCAAGGAGCGAACCGGCCTCGACATCGCGCGCCGCCACCGCCGCCGGCAGCAGGGCGATGCCCATCCCGGCCACGGTGGCGCGGCGCAGGGCTTGCGCGGTGTTGCCGCTGAAACGGGGCGTCAGCTGCACTTCTTCTTCAACGCCGTCCGGCCCGTTCAGGCGCCAGCTGACCTTGCCGCTGGGATGGGCAAAGGCGAGGCAATCAAAATCGGCCAGCGCGGCCAGCGTTGCAGGGGCGCCCCGTACTTTCAGGTAAGCCGGACTGGCGTACAGCGCGCTGCCGCCGGCCCGCTGCAGTTCGCGCCCAACATAGCCCACATCCTGCAAGGGACCGCCACGAAACGCCACGTCGATGCGCTCGGCGATGAGGTCGGCGCGCTCGTCGCTGAGCACAAATTCGATCCGCACGCGGGGATGGGCGTCGAGAAATTCCGCCACCCAGGCCATCGGAAAGAAGTCGAAGAAATCGGCGGGCGCGGCCACCCGCACCAGACCTGCCGGCGCCTCGCTGCCGAGCAGCACGGCATTGCCCGCCTCCAGCAGGCCGTCTACCGCCCCTTCGCAGCGCGCATAAAAAGCCTGGCCCGCCTGGGTCAGGGTCAGCTTGCGGGTGGAGCGCTGCAGCAGGCGCGTGCCCAGCTGGTGTTCCAGCTGCTGCACCCGCCGGCTGACGGTATTGGGCGGCTGGCCCAACTGGCGCGCCGCCTCCGCAAAACTACCGTCGCGCACCACCCGGACAAACAGGGCGACATCGTTCAAGTCGAGCATCGAGACTATTCCCATCGCCATTCCTATCATTTTTGGACGAGTCTAATCCCATTCTTCCATCTAGTAAATCAATGCTTCCAGCGCCATTGTGGCTGTATCAGATAATCAGGAGAACACCGCCATGAGCACACGCCCCATCATCTACCGCACCCGCGGCACCACCCACGGCCCCATCACCCGCCTGATGAGCCCTGGCGACCTCGGTCAACTGCTCAAGCCTTTCGTGTTTCTCGACCTGTTCAAGCTGAAGGCTGGCAACGGCATGAAGGGTTTCGGCATGCATCCCCATTCGGGCATCGCTACTTTCACGGTGAACAAGGATGGCCAGATCGCCTACCGCGACACCACCGGCAAATCCGGCGTGCTGCAGGCGGGTGACGTGGAATGGATGCGCGCCGGCAGCGGCGTCTGGCATGGCGGCGAGTTGATGGGCGACGGCGCCGCGTCCGGCTTTCAACTGTGGATCGCCCTGCCCGCCAGCGAAGAACACGCCCCTGCCGAAAGCCTCTACCTGAGCCCGGAAGAAATCACCCAGGCCGGTCCGGCGCGGGTGGCGCTGGGCAACTACCAGGACGCCGCCAGTCCCATCCCGGCCCCGGCCGGTATCAATTACCTGGATGTACGCCTCGCTGACGGCGAAAGCTGGACCTACACGCCCCCGGCCGGCCACACGGTCGGCTGGATCGCGCTCGACCAGGGGCGCGTAGCGCTGGCCGATGGCGATGCCGTCAGCGAAGGCGAACTGGCCGTGTTCGAGCATGGCAACGGCGCACTCAGCTTCACCGCCCAGGGCGTCACCTCCTTCGTGCTGGGCTCAGCCGTCCCGCATCCGCACGAACTGGTGCTGGGCACCTACTCGGTCCACACCAGCGCCGACGCGCTGGCAAAGGGCGAAGAAGGCATCCGCCGCATCGGCGCCCAGTTGCAGGAGCAGGAAAGGCTCGCGCGCCTGCCCTGACCCTCAGGGTTTCGGCGCTGGCGATGAAACTGCCGCCGGCGGTGCTGGCGGCGGCGGCGTCTGCGCCCCCTGCATCATCTTCATCGCCTCGCGCGCCTGCGGGCTGTCCGGGTTGACGCCGGCCGATTGCAGGGCGTTGCGCACGGCATCATTGCCCGTCACGCCGCCAAAGGTGTAACGCAGCCCCGCATACAGGCGGCGCTGGTGGACGGTGGTGTCGGTGCGGTCGCGCAGGGTGTCCGTCTCGACGCGGAATTTCTGGTCAGTCGAGCGCAGCAGGTCGTTGGCGCGCACGTTCAAGGACAGGCGCGGATTGAACTTGT
>JBJMVV010000300.1:0-4788 GCA_045810505.1 Massilia sp. | reverse complement strand
GCCGTTTGCCAGTCCAGCATAATCGCCTTCCAGCACGGCGCGCGCCACCCTGCCCGCTGGCAAGGTCGATGCCTGCATCCGCCCGCCCGGCGCGACCGGCGCGGCGACCGGCACGCCCACTTCAAAACTAAAGCGATCAGGGTGCGTGGCAAAGTGGCGCGAAAACAGGGGCCCGGCCGGGCGCAACTGCCGGGCCGCCAATTCACGCATGAGTTCGCCGATGGCCGGTCCCATTTCCGCCTGCATGGCGCTGCGGGCAATATCGAGGCGGATCACCGCGGTGTGTTGTTCGTCAACGGTAACAATGATGGGCGGCGCTTCAAACATGGGCAGTCTCTCGCAAGGGTTCAGCGCAACAGGGACCGGGCAGCCGGTTCCAGCAGCAGGGTTTCCGGGGTGCGGAGCAGGCTTTTATAGAGTGGCGCAAACAGCGCGTCGCGCCACTGCACATCCTGTCCAAGATTTTCATTGTAGCGCTGCCAGGCGGCCCGATCGGCGAAATGGGCGAACCAGACGAAGGCGTTGACGTTTTCCCGCACGGGCAGGCGGGCGAAGGTATTCGGGCTTTTTTCGCTGACGAAAAGGCCCAGCATGCTCGCCCCATTGCGCTGGAATACGGGGGCCAGCGCGCCATTGAAATGGGCGATGAAATCTCCGCTCACTTCCTGCTTGAAGTAATAAATGGTGGCCACCACCAGGCCTTTTTGCGGCAGGCTCGCCGTCTGCGGCGCGCGCGTGCTTGCATCGACATTGAAACCACTGTTTGCCCGCGCCGGGCGCAGCAGCAGCACGTCGTCATTGTCGTACAGGGTGGCGTTGGCCTCGTCGCGCCAGCGCTTCCACACGGACCCGCCATAAAACTCGGTCAGCGCCTGCTGGCGCGCCGGCATCGAGGGAAAACCACGCAGCCAGGTGTAACGGTGTGGATCATTGTGATCGCGAAACAGTCCAAGCACCTCGATGCCCACCGCTTCCTGCGACTCGATGAATTCCCGCTCGAACAGTTTGATCAGCACATCGCGCTTGCCGGGATAGGTGATGTACTGGCGCAGTTCGACCACCTGGCAGCAGGCGGCATCTACGGCGGGAGCGGGGCTGCCGAGCGCGAGGGCGTGGGCGGACAAGGCGAGCAGGGAGGAAGTCATGGGGGCAGCCTTAAAAAAGATGCCCCCACCTTAACAAGCAAGCTATCCTAGCGCTAGCGCCAGTTCGTGACGATTTTTTGGAACCACTGGATGATTCAGTATTTTCGGCTATGAATATCGATGGATTATAAAATCCTGCTCACGAGTTTTACCGGCGGCACGGACGTCACGGGCTGGCCGCGCCAGCGGGTCATCCATGCCTGCCTGCGCGCGGCCATCATGGACGGCAGCCTGCCGGCCGGCGCCCGCCTGCTGGCCAGCCGCGAACTGGCCGACGAACTGGGCATTGCCCGCAACACGGTGCTGTACGCCTACGACCAGCTTGCCACGGAAGGCCTGGTGCAGCCGGGCGCGCGCGGCACACTGGTGGCGCCGCTGGGCATCAAGCCGGCCGCCCCGCCCCCTGCCGGCGGCGCACCAGTGCGGCTGGCCCGCCGGGTGCAATCGCTGCGCGCCCTGCCCGTCTCCAGCGACGATATCGGCGCCTTTGCGCCAGGCGTGCCGGCGCTGGACGCCTTTCCCATGGCGGCCTGGCGCCGGACCGTCGAGCGCAGTTGGCGCGCCATGACGGCTGCCGACCTCAACTACGCCGACACGGCTGGCGTGCCCGCCCTGCGCCAGGAAATCGCGGCTTATCTGACCGCCTCGCGCGGGGTGCGCTGCACGCCCGAGCAGGTGTTCATCACCGGCGGCACCCAGTCCAGCCTGGAACTGTGCGCCCGCACATTCGCCGACGCGGGCGAAACGGCCTGGCTGGAAAACCCCGGTTACCTGGGCGCCGTCGCCGCCTTTCGCGCGGCCCAGTTGCGCACCGTCGGCATCGGCGTCGACCAGCACGGCATCGCCCCGGTTGAAGCCGACTGGGAACGCGAGCGGCCCCGCCTGATCTACATCACGCCCTCTCACCAGTATCCAACCGGCACGGTGCTCGATCTGCCGCGCCGGCTTGCCATGCTGGCGCGCGCGCAGGCAGTGGGCGCCCTCATCATCGAGGACGATTACGACAGCGAATTTCGCTACGACGGCCCGCCCCTGCCGGCCATGCAGGGCCTGGCACCGGACGCGCCCGTGATCTACCTGGGCACCTTCAGCAAGACCATGTTCCCGGCCCTGCGCACCGGCTTCATGGTGGTGCCTGCCGGGCTGGTGAACCCTTTGCGCGCGGTGCTGGCGCGCATGGCCCCGCACGGCCGCGCGGCCGACCAGCTGGCCCTGGCTGACTTTTTACGCAGCGGCCAGTTCGGCCTGCACCTGCGCCGCATGCGCCGGCTGTACCGGGGCCGCCGCGATGCCCTGCTGGCCGCGCTGCAACCCATCCTGGGTCCCGCCATCAGCCTGCACGGCGCCTCGGCCGGCATCCACCTGTCGCTGCGCTTTCACGATGCGGCGCTGGTTGACAGCCGCATCGCCGCCGCCGCCCTGGAACGGGGCGTGGTCGCGCGCGCCCTGTCGCGGCACGCCATCGGCCTCTCGCCCCAGGGCTGGAATGGCCTGCTGCTGGGTTACTCGCAGGTGGAAGCGGCGCGCATGGCCGCCCCGGTGGCGGTGCTGGCCGAGTTGCTGGGCGAGGCGCAGGCGCGTGCCTCCGGGTGATATTGAACAAGTGGCTGGAATGTCCCCATCTGTTTGCCCATTCGACAAGTTGCTTCCTCGGCGATAATGGGGTTTTCCCTTCCGCGAAAACGCATCCATGACCGCCACTGCCGTCGGCGCAAGCGCCCAGAACACCAAGCCCGCAGCGAGCGCGCCGGCGACTTCGCCCGCGATTTCCCCCGAGATTGCGGCCCAGGTCAAGCAGGCACTGGCGCCGGCTACGGCCAATGTCGCCCAGCTCAACAATGCGCTGGCCCAGGGCCAGGCCAAGCTGTCCGGGCTGGGGCAGCTGAAAAGCGCCATCGCCGATTTCCAGAAAGCCGCCGCCAGCCTGACGGCCAAGCCTGCGAGCACTGCGGCGGACGCCTCGACCGCTGCCACCGCTGCCCCGGCCGACCCATCGGCCAAATTGCACAGTTTTGTCAGCGCTTTCAACACGCTCGCCGCCAAGCTGCAATCGCTGCAACAGGGCAGCCTGAAAGCCGATCCTGCCCTCAAGCAAATCAGCGAACAGCTGGGCCAGATGCTGCGCGATACGGGCAGCAGCTCGAACGGCGCGGCCCTGGCCAAAGCGGGCATCAGCGTCGATGGCAGCGGCATGATGAAGCTCGATGAAAAGAAATTGGCGGCATCGCTCGCCAGCGACCCTGCCGGTGTGGCTGGCCTGCTGGCCCCCGGCGGGCGCGGCCCCGTCGACCAGCTTGCCAGCCGGCTCGGCACCTTCACCACCGACAACGGCCCGGTCGCGCGCGAAGCGGCCGCCACCGGCCATGCAGTGACGGTGCTGGAAACGAAAAAGAGCGGCATGAGCAAGGTGATCACGGCGCAGGCGACGGCGCTGGCGGCATTTTATACGCAGCAGGCGAACGCATCTTCCAACGGGCCCAGCTCGCTGTTCGACATGCTGGCGTAGTCAAATGTGCTTTACGCTTTAAATATGCGTGGGCCCGCTGTCACCAGCTAAGGCCGAAAGCGCGCATGACAACGACAGTTTTCCGCGGAAACTGCCGTTGCCTGCGGTGTCTGAGGGGCGGGCAAGCCAGCCCCTTTTGCTCACCCATCGATAAACGCATACAGGGCCACCAGCTTGCCGTCCCTGCTGACCGCCACATCGATGCCCGTCACGGTGCGCGGCGCGTCGGCGGGGCCGTAAGCCCAGCCCAGGCGCGCGACCTCATGCATTTGCTGGACTGCACCAAGTTCGCTGAATACAAAGTCGGGAAACTGCGCCTGCAGGGCAATCACGCGCGCTTCGATGGCGTCGATGCCATGATGGCTTCCGTCCGGATCAATGAACAGGCCGTCTGGATGCCAGATGGCTTCCAGGCGCTGGCGCCGTTTGAAAGCATCGTGCTCGCCGAAAATGGCGTGGAGGTTTTGTTGCACCAGTTCGCTGCGAACATTCATGGTTGACAATCTCCTTTAGCGCGAAGCGACGGACACGGCAAAGCTGTCTTCGAACAGCAGGAAGCTGGCGATTTTTTCGCCGGCAAAGCGCATTACGATGTTGAACGGCGTGTCGATCAATTTGCCGGTGGCATTCACGCGCGACTGCAGGTGGCCAAGAATGATCGCGCGATGGTCGTTGCTCAGGATATCGTGGATTTCCAGGCCTTCGCGGCTGATGGCAGTGCCGCTGTCGCGCACGAAGTCGGCGAGCGCTGCACTGCCGCGCCTGGCGCCAATCCAGGGCTGGGCGCTGGCGTCGCCGGGAATGTTCCAGTCGAGATCGGACACGCACAGCGCGGCCATGTCTTCCGGGCTGGCGCCGCCGCCCAGTTTTGCGAGGAAGTTTTGCGCGAGCCGGAGATTGGTTGATGCGGTCATGGCAGGTCCTGTCGGTGAAAGTAAAAAACCAGAATAGGCGAGGCGGACCGGACTGCATAGCCACAATCTATGGGAGAATTATCCACAGTGATGGATAATATTGGAAACGAGCCATGGATCATCTGCAGGCAATCCGCATCTTTGCACGTGTCGTCGAGACCGGCAGCTTCAATCGGGCGGCGCGCTCGCTGGCCCTGCCCGGTTCGACGGTCAGCAAATGGGT
>JBJMVV010000299.1:0-13720 GCA_045810505.1 Massilia sp. | reverse complement strand
TGCAGGCAGGGCGGCGTACCGACCCACCCCGTCATGCTGGCCCTGCAGCCCCATCTCGCCATCTACGACCTCAAGGAAGTGCACCTGCAGGCCATCATCGACGGCATGGAGATGGACCTGAACCAGTCGCGCTATCTCGATTACCCGGCCCTGAAAAAATACTGCTGGCACGTGGCCAGCGTGGTCGGCATCCTCTCGGCCAGCATCTTTGGCGTGACCGATCTCCGCACCCTGGAATACGCCGAAAAACTGGGACTGGCCTTCCAGCTGACGAACATCATCCGCGACGTCGGCGAAGACGCCCGCAAGGGCCGCATCTACCTGCCCGTGAATGAATTGCAGCAGTTCGGCGTGACGGCGGCCGATCTGCTCAACACCCGCCACAGCGAGAAGTTCGAGCAGCTGATGGCCTTCCAGTCCGCGCGCGCGCAGGCCACCTACGACGAAGCCTTTGCCCTGCTGCCCAAGGCCGACCGCCGCGCCCAGCGCCCGGGCCTGATGATGGCAGCGATCTACCGCGCCCTGCTCGACGAAATCGAGCGCGATAAATTTCACGTGCTGACCCAGCGCATTTCCCTCACGCCCTTGCGCAAGCTGTGGCTGGCGTGGAAAACCTATGTGCGCGGCTGATCGTTTGAAAGCGCGCGCTTGAAGACGGTCGCCGTCATCGGCGGCGGCTGGGCCGGTTGCGCCGCCGCGGTCGAACTGGCCGGCGCCGGCCACGCCATCACCGTGTTTGAGGCGGCGCGCGCGCTGGGCGGACGGGCGCGCGTGGTCAAGGCCAATCTGGCCGGCCGTGAACGCACCCTCGACAACGGCCAGCACATCATGCTGGGCGCGTATTCGGCGACGCTGGCGATGCTGGCGCGCGTGGGCATCGCGCGCAAGGCCGCTTTCATGACCCTGCCCATGCAGATGCGCTACCCGGCGGCCAGCGTGGCGTCCGGCGCCGGCATGGATTTCGTCGCCGCCCGCCTGCCCGCCCCCTTCCACCTGGCCGGCGCACTGCTGCGCGCCAAGGGCCTGGCCTATGACGACAAACTGGCCCTGGCGCGCTTTTCCACCACCGCGCGCTGGATGGGCTGGACCCTGCACGTCGATTGCAGCGTGGCCGAACTGCTGGAACGCTTCGACCAGCCCCCCCGCCTGATCGCCCTGCTGTGGCGCCCCCTGTGCCTGGCGGCCCTGAACACCCCGCTCGACCAGGCCTCGGCCCGCGTATTCCTGGCCGTGCTGCGCGACAGCCTGGGCGCCAGCCGCGGCGCCTCCGACATGCTGCTGCCGACCGTCGACCTGTCGGCCCTGTTCCCGCTAGCCGCGGCTGGCTTCATCGAAGGCCACGGCGGCGCCGTGCGCCTGGGCGCGGCCGTGCGCTCGCTCGCACGCGCGGACACGGAAGCACCCGCCGCCGGCTGGCTGGTCGACGGCGAGCGCTTCGACGCGGTCGTGCTGGCGGTGCCGCCGCCGGTGGCGTCAAGCCTGTTGCGCGAGGCGGGCTTGCCGGAACTGCAAGCCACGCTCGACGCCTTCGACTACCAGCCGATCACCACCTGTTACCTGCAGTACGACCCTGCCCAGTCCCTGGCCATATCCCTGCCGCTGCCGTTTTGCGCCCTGGTCGACGACGCTGCAACGGGCCGTTACGGCCAATTCGTGTTCGACCGCGGTCAACTGGACGCGGCCGACGCCGGTCTGCTGGCAGTCGTGATCAGCGCCGCCAGCGCCGCACAGGCGCTTGACCAGGGCGAACTGGCTGCCCTGCTGGCGGCGCAACTGGCCGAGGCCTTCGCGTTGCCGGCCCTGGCCCATCCGCTGGGCCACAGGGTCATCACCGACAAGCGCGCCACCTTTGCCTGCACCCCGAACCTGCTGCGTCCCGCCAATGCCAGCGGCATGGCCGGCCTCGCGCTGGCTGGCGATTACACGGCCGGCGACTATCCTGCCACCCTCGAAGGGGCGGTGCGCAGCGGCCTGGCCGCCGCCCGCCTGGTCGGCGGTAAATGAATCTGTCTCCGGGCGGCTGTCGCGCCGTGCTGCCATCTGCCCCGCCAATTGTGCAGCCTGTCGCATGGCGGTGGCTGTGCGCGGCGTGCGCCGCTACAGTGGCATCATCGATCATCACAAAACGGCTGAATAAGCTGCTTATCATGTGTAACCTCTTCAATCACACCCGCGCCAGCCTCGCCGCGCTGTTCGTGCTGGCCTTCAGCGCGGCCGCCACGGTCCTGATCACCCGGCACGGCAATCTGCTGGCCGGCGTCTACTTCGGATAAGGCAGCGCCATGGGCAAGCTGGAATACCTCGACGCGCTCAAACGGGCCATGGCCGGCCTGGCGCCCGCCGTGCAGGCCAAGACCCTGGCCTATTACGAGCAGCGCTTCGTTGACGGCGTCGCGGCCGGCCGCAGCGAGCAGGATGTCGCGGCCGAACTCGATGCGCCCACCAAAATCGCCATGACCCTGCGCGCCAGCAGCCACCTGTCGGCCTTCGAACAAAAGAAAAACCCCGCCACATTTGTCCGCATGGTTGTCTCGGGCCTGGGCCTGGCCATCTTCAACCTGCTGATGGTGGTGCCCGCCGCCGTGTATTTTTCCATGCTCCTGGCCCTGTACGCGGTCGCCTTCGGCTTTTACATCATCGGCATCGCCACCACCGCCAGTGCCCTGGCCGGCGCCAATGAACTGGTGCTCAACCGCCCGTTCGGCATCGTGCTCTCGGACGACGATGATGGCAGCGAGCGCAATGCCCAGACCCATATCTCGATCAGCGAATCGGGCATCCGGGTGTTCAATGACAAGCCAGGGGCCAGGCAAGACGATACCGAAGCCGGCGCCGATGCGGCCGACACCGCCGACGCTGCCGATGGTGCCGATGATGCCGCCGACACCGCATCGCGCGCCGCCGTGGTCGAACGGGCGCGGCGCGAAGCCGAGCGGGCCGGCAGCCTCGCCGCCCGGGCCGGACGCGAGGCCGAGCGCGCCGCCGGGGTCGCCGCACGCGAAGCCGAACGCACCGCGGCCCGCGAAGCCGCACGCGCGGTCGGCCGCGAAAATGGGGCCGAGGCCGATTTCGCCCGCCCCCGTCCGGCCCGGGTGCTGCGCGGCGCCGAGGCCGTGGCCGGGCGCGCCATCCGCATCACCACCGACCTCGACTCCCGTTCGCGCACCACCCAGACCGCCTTTGGCCTGGTCATGGTGGTGGGCGCCATCCTGCTGTTTTTACTCAGCCTCGTACTCAGTAAATACACCATGGTCGGCCTGAAACGTTACTTCCAGATGAATCTCTCGCTGCTCAAGGGCAGCTGATCGGCACGCCCATGAAAACCCTGTTCCGCGTCGGTCTGAGCCTGCTGGTACTGGCCTTTATCCTGATCGGCCTGTCCTACAGCATGCTGCGCGCCAAGGGCGTCAGCAGTCCCGTCAGCGTGACCGGACGCGACCTGGAAAGCGTCACGCGCCAGGTGGGCGCGCAGGTGCGCGTGATCGACCTGAATGGCCCGATCGACCTGACCGTGCGCCAGGGCGCCACCGCCTCGCTGGAAGTGAAGGGCGAACAGCGCCTGCTGGCCAATATCGACACCAGCAGCGAGGGCGACACCATCCATATCGGCACCACCGGCATGCTGCTGTATCACCGCCAGCCCCTGCAAGTGGTGCTGGTGCTGCCGGCCCTGCGCGAAGTGCACATCCGGGGCGACGGCGACAGCACCGTCAACGGCTTTTCCGGCGACGCCATCGACGTGCGCATGGAAGGCCGCGGCACGCTCAAGTTCAATGGCCGCTACAGTGAAGTCGAGGCGACCGTGCGCGGTACCGGCGAAGTGGAAATGAACGGCGGCGCCAGCAAGAAGATGGAAGCGACGCTGGAAGGCTCCGGCAAACTGACCGTGGTCGGCTCCAGCAAGGAGCTCAAGGCCGTGCTGGCCGGCTCGGGCGACTTCAACGCCCGCCACCTGAAGGCCGACATCGTCGACCTGACCATGATGGGCTCGGGCAGCGCCATCGTCAACGCCGCCACGCGCTTCGAGACGAGCTTGCGCGGCAGCGGCGATATCGCCGTCTATGGCAACCCGCAGGTGCGGGAAGTGAACGTCAACGGCTCGGGATCGGTCAGTTACAAGGACTAGATCGTCCGCTGCGCCAGCCACGCCAGCGACCCCTGCGCCGCCGCCCGCCCGCTGGCAAAGCAGGCTGTGAGCAGGTAGCCGCCCGTCGGCGCTTCCCAGTCGATCATCTCGCCAGCCGCGAACATGCCTGGCGCCGCCACCAGCATCTGGTGCGCATCGAGCGCCGCGAACGTGATGCCGCCGGCGCTGCTGATCGCCTCGTCGATGGGCCGTGCTCGCAACAGTTTCACGGGCAGGCGCTTGATGGCCGCGGCCAGCAGCGCCGGATCCTGGTAAGCGTCCTTGGACAGGCATTCGCGCAGCAGGCCCGCTTGCACGCCCTTGATGCCCAGCCGGCTTTGCAGGTGGCTGGCCAGCGAGCGGGCCCCGCGCGGCCGCGCCACTTCAGCCGCCACCTTTTCTGCCGTCCAGTCAGGCGCCAGGTCCAGCCAGATGGTGGCGCTGCCGTCGCG
Organism: Massilia sp.; assembly: GCA_045810505.1. Classification (GTDB taxonomy): domain Bacteria; phylum Pseudomonadota; class Gammaproteobacteria; order Burkholderiales; family Burkholderiaceae_D; genus JAFCUW01. Next base: position 9,142 of record JBJMVV010000299.1, on the reverse strand, counting down.
CGCGATGCGCTCGCGGATCGGCGCCGACAGGGCGTAGATCAGGCTCCCCTCGACGCCGCCCGCCGTGACGACGAACTGGCCCCGCTTGAAGTGCGCGCCGTCTGCATCATCGATCGCCACGGCCACCGTCAGCAGGGGCGCGCCGGCGTAACGCTCGCGAAAATGCGCGCTCCAGTCGGCGTCGAAGCCGCAGTTCGACGGCGCCAGTTCGGCCACCTCGACGCCTTGCGCGCGCAGGGGCGCCACCCAGGCGCCGTCCGAGCCGAGCCGCTTCCAGCTGCCGCCGCCCAGCGCGAGGATCACGCAATCGGCCTGGGCCAGCACCTCGCCCTCCGGGGTGGCAAAACGCAGCGCGGCCGGATCAAGCTTGCCCTCGCCCGGCAGCCAGCGGTGGCGCATGTGCAGCCGCACCCCGCTCTCGCGCAGGCGGTGCAGCCAGGCGCGCAGCAGCGGCGCCGCTTTCATATCGGTGGGGAAGACGCGGCCGGAACTGCCGACAAAGGTGTCGATCCCGAGGCCCGCGATCCATGCGCGCACGGCGGGGCCGTCGAAGCCGTCCAGCCAGTGGGACACCTGCTCGGCGCGGCTGCCGTATCTGGCCGTGAAGGCCTCGCGCGGCTCCGAATGGGTGATGTTCATGCCGCCCTTGCCGGCCAGGAGGAACTTGCGGCCCACCGAGGGCATGGCGTCGTAGAGGTCCACCTGCACGCCGGCGGCGCCCAGCACTTCCGCCGCCATCAGGCCGGCGGGGCCGCCGCCGATGATGGCAATGCGGGAAACGGGAGCGGGGAAAACCGGCATGGGAGATTCGGTGATGGTGACAAAGGCCGCCATTGTAGTGCACCCGCCACATCAAAAAAACATGTAAAGGGACCTTGACATCGCTTTTTGACCTGACTACTATGTAAAGCATACTTTACAACCACGGAGGACACCATGCAACGCAGCAGAAACGAAAAACGCACGCACAATCAGTATCGCCGCGAACTGGCGCTGGCCATCGTCGTCTACATGGTGCTGCTGTTTGGCGCCATCCGCCTGGCGCGCCCGATGGACGCCAGCGCGGCGCGCACCCTGCTGCTGGTGTCGCCCATGATCGGTTTCGCGCTGATGATCCGCGCCATCGTCCGCCACGTCGCGCGCATCGACGAATACCAGCGCCTGCGCATGCTCGAATCGTTTTCCATCGCCATGGCCATCACGGGCGCCGTCACCTTCACCTACGGTTTCCTGGAGACGGCCGGCTTCCCCCGCCAGTCCATGTTCGCCGTCTGGATCGTGATGGGCGTGAGCTGGGGCCTGGTGGGCTGCGTGCGCAATCTGCTGGACCGCCGGACAGCGCCATGAACAATATCATCCGCCAGCTGCGCGCGGAACAGGGCTGGAGCCAGGCCCACCTGGCCGACCTGCTCGAAGTCTCGCGCCAGACCATCAATGCGCTCGAGACGGGCCGCTACGATCCCAGCCTGCCGCTGGCCTTTTCCATCGCGCGCCTGTTTGCAAAAACCATCGAAGAGATTTTTCAACCTGACCAGGAGTCCGCATGAAAACCGTTATCACTTCACTGCTGTTGGCATCACTGTGCTGCGGCGCTGTCCACGCCGCCGACACCTCCGCCCCTGCGGCCAACCGCTTCGCCGCCAGCATTGCACCGACCGAACGCTTTGAATCGGGCATTCTCGCCGTCGAACGTCACGGCAGCAGCGGCTCCCCGGTGATCCTGATCCCTGGTCTGTCGAGCGGCTCGTGGGCCTGGCAGGACCTGGTGCGGCGCCTGAAGGACAAGCACGCCGTCTACGTCGTCACCCTGCCCGGCTTCGACGGCCGCCCAGCCGCCAGCGGCGCCGTGTTCGAACAGGCCCGGGCAGGCCTGCGCCAGTTGATCGTCGCGCGCAAACTCGACCACCCGGTGCTGGTCGGCCACAGTCTCGGCGGCACCCTCGCGCTGGCCCTGGCCGAAGCCGATTCAAGCCTGCTGCGCGGCGTGGTCAGCATCGACGGCCTGCCCGTCATGCCGGGCTCCGAACAGACCCCGCCAGCCATGCGCGCCCAGATGGCCGCCGCCATGAAGGCCCGCTTTGCCGCCGCCCCGGCCAGCCAGTTTGCCGCCCAGCAGCAGAAATACATGCGCGGCATCGGCGTGACCGACATGGCGATGGCCGACGAACTGGCCAAACTATCCGCCCGCAGCGATCCCGCCGCCGTCACCAGTATCATGGGCGAAGTGGTGGAACAGGACCTGCGCGCCGGCCTGCCGAGGATCACTGTACCGGTGCTGGTGATTGCGCCATTTTTCGAGCCGGACGCCATCCAGCGCGGGCTTACCGAGCCGATGGTGAAGGAGTACTACACGGCGCTGATGACCGGCACGCCGAAGCTGGAAGTGACGACCGTTGCGCCGTCGCGGCATTTTGTGATGTTTGATCAGCCGGAGGTGTTGGCTGGGGTACTGCAGGCGTTCATCGAAAAAAATTAGTGCCCGGGGACTGGTCCTGCGGACCTGTCCCCATTTTGGGCCGAGGCGCGAATGGCACCGAGATGCAACTGGGCTCGGGCCGCGATTTGACTTTGCCTCTGTTTTGAAAATGGGGACAGGCCCGCAGGGCCAGTCCCCGGTCTACTCAAGCGCCTCAAGCAAGACCCGCCCTTCCGCCCCCGCAGGCGGGCGCACCTGAAGCAAATGCGCCAGGGTCGGCGCGATATCAACCACCTCCGCATACTGGCCATAGCGCCCAGGCTTGATCCAGCGCGGGCCTGACAGCAGCAGCGGCACATTGCTGTCGTAGGCATATGGGGTGCCATGCGAGGAGCCGGTCGAGCCGCTGCCGAAGAACACGTAGGGCTTGGTCACCACCATCAGGTCGCCGGAGAGCTGGCGATGCCAGGCACGCCGCATCAACAGGTCCATGCGGGTCCCGGTGGCGCCACCGCCTTCGAACTGCGAGCGGGTGTAGACCTGGGCGATGCCCGGCTGGTCCAGCAGGAAGCGGCTGGCCGCCGCTTCCACGACCGCGCGTGCCACGCCCTTTTTGTCGATCTGCGGGTAATCGAGATACAGGTTCGGCACTGAACTGGCACGCACCGCCTTGTCCAGGCCGAAGCTGGCGGCCAGGCTGGCGTTCAGGTCCGCCACCAGTTTTTTGGCGTTGACCCGCATGGCGTCGATGTGACGCGCGCGCGAAAATTCAGGGGTGTTGGCAAAGCCGTGATCGGCCGTCAGCACCACCAGCACATTGTCCTTGCCCACCTGCGTGTCCAGGTAGCTGAAGAAGTCGGCCAGCATGCGATCGAGCCTCTGCAGGTGGTCGTGCGACATGCGGCTTTCGGGGCCGTACTTGTGGTTGACGTAGTCGTGGGCCGACAGGCTCACGCCGAGGATGTCGGGCACCCCGGCCGGGTTTTTGCCCAGCTGTTCGCCTTCGACGGCGGCGCGGGCGAAATCGAGCGTCAGTTCATCGAGAAAAGGACTGGTCTTGAGGCCCAGGTAATACTCGCCATCGCGCTTGCCGCTGCTGCTGCCCATTGTCAGCGGAAAGCGGTCGCTGGTCTTGGGGATCACGCTGTCCGGCGCATCGCCCGCATACGCCGCGGCGTCCAGCAGCGGGGTCCAGCGTTTGCCGTAATAGCGGTCCTGCGGGTGCTTCGCGCCGTACTGCTGGACCCAGGCGGGATGCGACTGCATGTAAAAGGTGCTGCTGGCGAAATTGCCGGTCCCTTCCATGTACATATATGCCGTGCCGGTTTTCCCCGCCAGCAGGATGGCGCCGCGGTCCTTGCCCGACACCGTCACCACCTTGGCCCGTTCTCCCGTGGCATAGCGCAGCTGGTCACCGAGGGTATCGACGCGCAGATTTTTTGGCGAGGTGCCGTCGTCGGGCCTGGTGGTCTCACCGATGTAGGTGCTGGCCGCGTCTTCCGTGCAGTAGACCGACTTGCCGGTGACGGGATCGATCCAGTTATTGCCGATGATGCCGTGCTGGTAGGGATAGGCGCCCGTCAGCACGGCCGAGTGGCCGACTGCCGTGACGGTGATGCCGTGGGCCTGGTGGGCGTTGCCGAAGGAAGCGCCGGCGTCGAGAAAACGCCGGAAGCCGCCCGGCGCGAACTGGTCGCGGTAACGCAGCACCTGCTCGTTGGGCAGGCCGTCGACCACCATGACGACGACAAGTTTCGGTTGCTGCGCGGGTGCGGCTTGCGCAAGATGGCTGGTGGACGCGAGTGCAGCAAGTGAAAAAACGCAGAACAGCGGCTTGAGGGGAAAACGCATAGGTAAAAATCTTCGGCAAAAAAAATCGGAGGGCGAACGGTCAACCATAAACGAGGCTGCTGCGCTGGTCAATATTGACGCCGCCGGACTGTGGAAACGTTCCCACGAACGCGGCCGCTATGCCCGCGCCGCCGGCAAAGACGCCATCAGGTCGGCAAAGCGCTCGCCCTGGATCATCACGTGTTCGCGCGCCAGCCGCGCCGCCAGTTCGCCGTCGCCGGCGAGGATGGCGGTGACGAGTGCATCGTGTTCCGCAAACGAGGCCGGCAAACGGTCGCGCACCCGCAGCTGCAGGCGGCGGTAGGGCCGCAGGCGGCGTGACAGCGCCATCGCCTGGTCGATCAGGAACTGGTTGTGGCTGCCGTGGTAGATGGCGTGATGGAAGGCCTCGTTCTTGTAATAGTAGTCGTCCGAATCGGCGCTCTGGCTGGCTGCCCGGCAGGCCGCGTGGGCCGCGCCCAAGGCGCCCTGCTCGATGGCCGTCATGCGGCGGGCGCCAAGGCGCGCACACACTGCTTCCAGCTCCGACATCAGCTCGAACATCTCGACCAGTTGGCGTGGACCGAGTTCGGCGACCAGGGCGCCGCGACGGGGACGGATCACCACCAGGCCCATCGACGCCAGCTGGATCAGCGCCTCCCGAATGGGGGTGCGCGAGACGCCAAAGCGGGCCGCCAGTTCCGTTTCGTCGAGGTGCTGGCCAGGCGCGACGGCACCGACGGCGATCAACTCTTCGATCGCTTCTCGCAACTGGGACGAACGGCTCTGCGCTGCGCTCATAAATGCCTGAGTCCGACTGGTTATAAAACGACAATTTGCTTGACATTGTATTTTTTAAGTTTAGTCTCGTATACATAAAAGGGGAAAAATATCTCCACCCGTGTTTTCAACTCGTAAAACAACCTTGTGAAAAAAGGACTTGGAGGATGACAATGAATAACACCCGCCGCGCCATCGTCGGCGCCCTGGCGACCAGCCCCCTGTGGGCGCACAGCGCCTTCGCCCAGGCGGCAACCACCCTGAAACTGTCGCACCAGTTCCCCGGCGGGACCGTGGCCGAGGGTGATTTCCGCGACCGCTTGTGCCGCATGTTCGCTGCCGAAGTGGAAAAACGCAGCAAGGGCAGCCTCAAATTCGAGATCTACCCGGGCGCTTCGCTGATGAAGACCAACTCGCAGTTCGCCGCCATGCGCAAGGGCGCGCTCGACATGTCCCTGGTGCCGCTGTCGTACGCGGGCGGCGAAGTCCCCGAAGTGAACATCGGCCTGATGCCCGGCCTGGTTACTTCTTACGACCAGGGTTATGGCTGGAAGAACCAGGACGTGGGCAAGGAACTCAATCGCATCCTGCTTGAAAAAGGCATCGTGCTGGTATCGTGGATCTGGCAGGCCGGCGGCGTGGCGTCCCGCACCAAGGCGATCGTCCATCCCGAGGACGCCAAGGGCATGAAGGTGCGCGGCGGCTCGCGTGAAATGGACCTGATGCTCAAAGCTGCCGGCGCAGCGGTGGTCAGCGTGCCGTCCAACGAAATCTACGCGGCCATGCAGACGGGCGCGATGGAAGCGGCGCTGACCTCGTCCACGTCCCTGATCTCGTTCCGCCTCGAGGAAGTGTCGAAAGCGCTGACCACGGGCCGCAACGGCGCCTACTGGTTCATGTTCGAGCCGCTGATGATGTCGAAAACCGTGTTCGACAAATTGAGCAAGGACCAGCAGAACCTCATCATGACGGTCGGCGCCGAGATGGAGTCGTTTGCCCGCAAGGCTGCCCAGGCCGATGATTCCGCCGTCGCCGCCGTCTACACCAAGGTGGGCGCGAAAGTGGTCGACCTCAATCCCGACATCGTCAAGCAGTGGCAAACCATCGCCCGCACCAGCGTGTGGAAGGACTACGCCGACAAGAACGCCAACTGCGCCAAGCTGCTGGCACTGGCCGAGAAGACCTTATGAGCCACGGCGTCGAGCTTGCACCAGCGGCTACGGGTCCCGCGGTGCCGGACCAGCCGGCGCTGGCCGGCTTCTCCGGCGCGCTCGACGCCTTCAACAAGTTCTTGCTGCGCCTGTCGATGGCGGCGATGGTGCTCACCGCCCTGATTCTCACCTACTCGGTGGTGAGCCGCTACTTTTTCAAATCGCCCACCGATTGGCAGGACGAGGCGTCGGTGTTCATGCTGGTAGGCGTGACGTTTTTCTGCACCGCCTACGTGCAGTCCTACCGGGGCCACATCGGCATCGAAGCACTCGCCTCCCTGCTCTCGCCGCGCGTCAATGCCGTGCGCCTGTTCATCGTCGACGCCGTCTCGATGCTGTTCTGCGCTTTCTTTTCGTGGAAGTCCTGGACCCTCTGGCATGAAGCCTGGGCCGACGGCATGACCACCTCGTCCACCTTCGCGCCGCCGCTGTGGATCCCCTACGCCATGATGGCCTTCGGCATGAGCATATTGACCCTGCAGATCCTGGTGCAGGTGCTGACCCATCTGACTAACCGGCGGGGCGGCCCCGCCACTGATTCCGCCACTAATTCCGCCACCAACGCCGCAGGCAGCCTGCCATGAGTCCCCTGACCCTGGGCGCCCTGTACGGCGCCGTGACCCTGATCGTCATGTTTTCCGGTATGCCGATCGCCTTTGCGCTGGGCGTCGTAGCAACCAGCTTTATGTATTTTTTCATGCCGGCGTCCTCGCTCGACACCATCACCCAGAACGTCTACGAGGAGATGGCCTCGATCACTCTGCTGTCGATCCCACTCTTCATTTTAAAAGGCGCCGCGATCGGCAAGTCCCCCGCCGGCAAGGACCTGTACTCGGCCATCCACACCTGGCTGCACAAGGTGCCGGGGGGCCTCGGCATCGCCAATGTGTTTGCCTGCGCCCTGTTCGCGGCGATGGCCGGATCGTCTCCCGCCACCTGCTCGGCGATCGGCTCGGCCGGCATTCCCGAGATGCGCAGGCGCGGCTATTCGCCCGGTTTCGCGGCGGGCATCATCGCCGCCGGCGGTACCCTGGGCATCCTGCTGCCGCCTTCGATCACCATGATCCTGTATGCGGTCGCGGCAGAGCAGTCGCTGGGCCGCCTGTTCCTGGCCGGGATCGGGCCGGGCCTGTTGCTGGTGCTGCTGTTTGCGGGCTACGCCGTGTGGCGCGCGCGCCAGGAGTACAAGCTGGCCAAGACTATTTACGAGGCGGGCGGCGCCAAGTCGGCGTACCTGGAAACCGAGCACTTCACCTTGCGCCAGAAAGTGGAAATGCTGCCGCGCGTGCTGCCATTCGTGATTCTGCTGATCGGCGTGATGGTGGCGCTGTACGGCGGTTACGCCACGCCCTCGGAAACGGCGGGCCTGGGGGCGCTGCTGGCAATGGTGCTTATCGCCGTGGTCTACCAGGTATGGCGTCCGCGCGACCTGGCGCCCATCCTCAGTTCCACCATCCGCGAGTCGACCATGCTGCTGCTGATTATCGGCATGTCCCTGCTGTACTCCTACGTCATGAGCTATCTGCACATCAGCCAGTCGGCCGCCCAATGGGTGGTGGACATGCATCTGTCGCGCTGGCTGCTGCTGGCCGTGATCCTGCTGATGGTGATCGTGTTCGGCTTTTTCCTGCCGCCCGTCTCGATCATCCTGATGACCGCGCCCATCATCCTGCCGCCCTTGAAGGCGGCCGGGTTTGACCTGATCTGGTTCGGCATCGTCATGACCATCGTGATGGAGATGGGCCTGATCCACCCGCCGGTGGGCCTGAATATTTTCGTCATCAAGAACATCGCGCCCGACATCCCCTTGAAGGATGTGATCTGGGGCGTGCTGCCCTTTGTCGTGCTGATGTTCGTCGCGGTGCTGCTGCTGTGCGTCTTCCCCGGCATCGCCACCAGCCTGCCGACGATGCTGATGGGGGCAAAGTGAGCCGCAGCTGGGACACCCTCGCACAGAACCGCGCCACCCGATTGGCGCGCGCGCGCGCCACGCTCGACGGGGCGCTCGACGGCAAGGCCATCCCGGGTTCCCGCCTGGGCGAGCTGTTTTACAGCGTGATCGAGGCGGGCGACCGGGTTTGCCTGGAGGGGAACAACCAGAAGCAGGCCGATTTTTTGGCGCGGACGCTGGCGAGCCTTGATCCATCCCGCGTCAATCGCCTGCACATGCTGCAATCGGTGCTGGCCCTGCCCGAGCACCTCGATGTGTTCGAGCGGGGCGTGGCCGAGCGCCTGGATTTTTCGTTTTCCGGCCCCCAGGCCGGCCGGGTGGCGCGCCTGGTCGCCGCCGGCAAACTCAATATCGGCGCCATCCACACCTACCTGGAGCTGTTCAGCCGTTACTTCATCGACCTGGCGCCCCGCGTCTGCCTGGTCGCGGCCGAAGCGGCCGACCCCCACGGCAATCTGTACACGGGGCCGAACACGGAAGACACCCCGGCCATCGTCGAAGCAACCGCCTTCAAGAACGGCATCGTGATCGCGCAGGTGAACCGCATCGTCGATCAAGGCGAGGCGCTGCCCCGCATCGACATTCCCGGCGACTGGGTCGATTTCGTCGTCGCCTCGCCCGAACCGTATTATATCGAGCCCCTGTTCACGCGCGACCCGGCCCAGATCTCGGAAATCCAGGTGCTGATGGCGATGATGGCGATCAAGGGCATCTACGCCGAATACGGCGTGCAGCGCCTGAACCACGGCGTCGGCTTCGACACGGCTGCCATCGAACTGCTGCTGCCGACCTACGCCGAGTCGCTGGGGCTGAAAGGGCAGATCGCCCGCCACTGGGCCTTGAATCCCCACCCTGCCCTGATCCCGGCGATCGAAGCAGGTTTTGTCGAGACGATCCACTCCTTCGGCTCGGAACTGGGCATGGAAAACTATATCCGCGCCCGGCCCGACGTGT
>JBJMVV010000298.1:0-3376 GCA_045810505.1 Massilia sp. | reverse complement strand
TTTTTCACCAGCGCCTCCATGCGCGCCTTGCGCTCGGCCGGGAAATACTGCTCGACGTACAGCTTGCCCAGGCTCTCGCCCAGCGAACCTTCGACGGTCGTCACGGCGCGCTTCCAGCGGGGACGCATTTCCGTCACGCCCGACAAGGTGGTGCCGTAAAACGCAAAGCGCTCGTCGACGTAGGGCTTCGAGAGGAAGTTGGCGTAGGACGAAATCAGGTGGAATTGCAGATACGATTTCCAGACATCCAGCGGGGTCTTCGCCGACAGCTCGGCAAACCCTTTCAGGTAGCTGGGCTGGCTGACGATGACATAGCCCACTTTCTGGCTGATGCCGGCAGCGGCGAGATAGGCCGACCAGTCGTAGTTCGGCGCCACTTCGGCCATCTTCGCCAGTTCGACCTTGTTGTAGGTCTTGACAGGGTCGCGGTTCTGCACCTTGGTCCACTGCACCTTGGCGATTTCCGTTTCAAAAGCAACGATCTTGGCGGCGTTGGCGGCGGCATCCTTGTCGCCCGCCAGGGCCAGCATTTTTTCCACGTGGACGCGGTATTTGGCCAGCGCATCGGCCAGTTTTGCGTCGTCCGCTTTCAGGTAGTAATCGCGGTCCGGCAAGCCCAGGCCGCCCTGCGACAGGTCGGCCACATATTTGGTCGAGTCCTTGGCGTCCTGGTGGATGCCGAAGTCGTAAGGCACGCCCACGCCCAACTGGCCCAGGTGCGCCAGCAGGGCCGGCAGTTCGGCCTTGTCCTTGAGGGCGGCAATGCGCGCCAACTCAGGATTCAAAGGCGCGAGACCGAGCGCGTCGGCCTTTTTCTCGTCCATGAAACTGGCGTAAAAGTCGCCGATGCGCTGGGCGTCCGTGCCCGCGGCGGCGTTGCCGGTGGCGGCCTTCTCGATGATGGCGCGCAACTGCGGCTGAGTGTCATCGTCGAGCTTCTGGAAGGAACCCCAGCTCGACTTGTCGGCGGGGATGGCGGTGTCTTTCAGCCACTTGCCATTGAGGTGGGCAAAGAAGTCGTCCTGGGCGCGCACGGCCGGGTCGACGTACTGCGTCTCGATGCCGGATGCGGCTTGTGTCTTGGCAGCCTTGGCGACATCGGCCTTGGCAGGCGCGGCGCCGCCGGCGCTGGCATTGCCCATGGTGGCGAGGGCGCCGATGATCAGGGCACTGATGAGTGTAGGTTTCAAGTGATTCTCCGTGATTGTTTTTAGCTTTGTGGTGTTTAAAACGGGGACCGGCTTGCGGCGGTCCCCGTGTTCTGCTTGCCTGCTGTTACCAGATGATGACGCGTTTTTCCGGCGCCACATACATCTTGTCACCCGGTTTCACGCCGAAGGCTTCATAAAAGCCTGGCTGGTTGACCAGAGTGCCGTTGGTGCGGAACTGGCCCGGCGAATGCGGGTCGGTCTTGACCTGGACGATACGCTGTTCGTCGCGCATTTTTTCGCGCCAGATCTGGGCAAAGCCCATGAAGAAGCGCTGGTCGCCCGTCAAGCCGTCGATTTCCGGCGCCGGCTTGCCGTTCAACGACAATTTATACGCTTTATAGGCAATTGCAACACCGGAATTGTCGCCGATGTTTTCGCCCAGGGTCAGGGCGCCGTTGACGTTGTAGCCGGGCAGCGGGCTGTAGCCGCTGTACTGCGCCACCAGGGCGTCGGCCTTGGCCTGGAAGCGGGCCCGGTCTTCCTTGGTCCACCAGTCGCGCAAGTTGCCGTCGCCATCGGACATGCTGCCCTTGTCGTCGAAGCCGTGGCTGATTTCGTGGCCGATCACGGCGCCGATGGCGCCATAGTTGACGGCGTCATCAGCGCGCATGTCAAAGAACGGCGGCTGCAGGATGGAGGCAGGGAACACGATCTCGTTCATCGAAGAACTGTAATACGCATTCACCGTCTGCGGTGTCATGCCCCATTCGTCGCGGTCGATTGGTTTGCCCAGCTTGTTGATGCCGCGGTTGTAGGCGAAGGTGCGGGCGCGCATCATGTTGCCGGCCAGGTCGTTCGGCTTGATCGAAAGGGCCGAGTAATCGCGCCACTTGTTCGGGTAGCCGATCTTCGGCGTGAACTTGGCCAGCTTGGCCTGGGCTTCCTTCTTCGTCTCCGGGCTCATCCAGTCCAGCGTGTCGATGCTCTGCTTGTAGGCTGCCAGCACGTTCGCGACCAGTTGCTCCATGCGCGCCTTGCGCTCGGCCGGGAAATATTGCGTCACGTAGATGTGGCCGACGGCCTCACCCAATACGTTTTCCACCGTGCCGACGCCGTTTTTCCAGCGCGGCTGGTTTTCCTTGGTGCCGGAAATGACGGTGCCGTAGAAGGCGAAGTTGGCGTCATAAAAGTCTTTCGACATATACGGCGCGTAGGCGCGCACCAGCTGCCAGGTCAGATATTCTTTCAGGGTCGCCAGCTCGGTCTGCGCGATCACCTGGTCCATCGCCGTCAGGTAGCTGGGCTGGTTGACGATCACATAGTCGACCTTGCCTGCCACGCCGGCGCTGGCCATGGCCGCCTTCCAGTCGAAGCCGGGGGTGAGCGCGCCCAGCTCACCGAGATTGACCTTGTTGTAGCGCTTGACGGGATCGCGGTTTTCCACCTTGGTCCACTGGGCCTGGGCCAGCGCCGTTTCAAACGCGACAATGGCCTTGGCTTTCGCCGCCGCATCTTTTTCGCCGACCTTGCCCAGCATGTCGGCGACGAACTGCTCGTACTTGCCGAGCGCGTCGGCCATCTTGGCGTCGTCTTTTTTCAGGTAGTAATCGCGGTCCGGCAAGCCCAGGCCGCTCTGGCTCAGGCTCACGGCATAGACCGTGGACTTGCGGGCATCCTGGCCGACATACAGGCCGTAGGGCGTGGTCACGCCGATCTGGGTCAGGTGGGCCATCAGGGCCGGCAGGGCCTTCTTGTCCTTGACCATGCGGATGCGCTGCAGCTCGCCCGACAGGGGCTTGTAGCCCAGCTCATTCAAGCGCGCCTCGTCCATGTAGCTGCCGTAGAGGTCGCCGATTTTCTGCGCTTCACTGCCTGCTGGATTCTTCGCGCCGCGGGTCTTTTCAATGATGCCGCGCAGCTGAGGATTGAGGTCGTCGCGCATCTTGGCGAAGGTGCCCCAGCTGGCCTTGTCGGCGGGAATTTGTGTCGTTTTGAGCCACTCACCATTCAGGTAAGTAAAAAAATCGTCCTGCACGCGCACGTTCGTGTCGATGTATTCCTTGGCGACGCCGGAGATGGGAGAGGTGGGAACGGATGGTTCAGCGGCGCAGGCAAAGGCGCTGACAAGGCTCAAGGTCAGGGTACTGAGCAGAAATGGTTTCAATGCAATGTCCTCATGGGGCAGGGAAAAGTGGCCGACGGCCTGCCGCTGGCAGGCCGAACGT
>JBJMVV010000297.1:0-6991 GCA_045810505.1 Massilia sp. | reverse complement strand
GCGCATGGAAGGCCGGTGAAGCTGCTGCGGCGCTGCCGGCGCACAGGCCGGCCAGCAGCGGCAGCCAAGCCAGCTTACTTGCCCGGCTGCCAGCTGCCATTGATGATTTTCTCAAGCCAGAAGGTGCCGATGACGGTCTTGACGTCGCTGATCTCGCCGCTGCGCACCTGTTCCAGCAATTCAGGAAGGCTGCTCTGGTAGATTTCGAGGAACTCGCCTTCGTCCAGTTTGGCCTCGCCCGCCACCAGGTCGCGCGCGAGGTAGAGGTCGAGATGCTCGTCCGAGTAGGCAATCGCGTTGTGGATGGTGCAGATGAAGTCCCAGCGCCCCGCCGTGTAGCCCGTTTCCTCTTCCAGTTCGCGCTTGGCGCAGGCCAGCGGATCTTCGCCCGGGTCGATCTTGCCGGCCGGGTATTCGATGAAGATGCGGTCGTTCGGATAGCGGAACTGGCGTTCGAGCAGCACCTTGCCGTCGTCGAACAGGGGAATGATGACGACGGCGCCGGGATGGCGGATGTATTCGCGGAAGGTTTCCGAGCCATCCGGCAGGCGGATGCGGTCGCGGCTAACTTTGAGGAATTTGCCATCGTAGGCAAGTTCGCCGTCGATGCGGGTTTCGGTGAGGCGGTCTGACATGGGCTCTCCAGAAAAGAAAACGGCGCCGGAGGCGCCGCGGGGTTCAGCGTGAACGCTTGCGTAAGTAGCGTACCACGAAGCCCGGAAAAGCCAGGGTCACGAACAGCGGCACCGTGAGCATGTAAAACTCCTTGGCCTGGTCGAACACGCTGCCGATGCGCCCTTCCAGCAGGCGGGCGCAGAGGCCCAGCAGCAGATAAAACACGGCCAGCTCGACCAGCCGCAGCCACAGCGGCTTGGGCGTGCGGCGGGGAATCACGCCGAACAGATTGTCGGTGAGGAAGGGTAAATTGGCGAGCAAGAGAGCCAGGGCAATGACCAGCCAGCTCGCCACAGTTACATCCATCAGCTTCCCAGGGTCTTGGTCATGCTGTGCAGGCAGGCATTGAGCAGCGAGCCTGGCACAACGCCGAGAACCACGATGGCGATGCCATTGATCGAGAGCATGGCGCGCATGTCGGCAGGCACCAGGATCGGCGAAGCGTCGACCGCCTCATCGAACCACATGGTCTTGACGATGCGCAGGTAGTAGAAGGCGCCGATCAGGGAGAACATCACCGCGACCACGGACAGCCACAACTGGCCGCCATCGACCACGGCCTGCAGCACGGCCCACTTGGCCATGAAGCCCATCATCGGCGGCACGCCGGCCAGCGAGAACATCAAGATGGTCATGACGATGGCAAACCACGGGCTGCGCTTGCCCAGGCCCTTGAAGTCGGCGATGTCTTCGGCTTCGAAGCCAGCGCGGGCCAGCATCATGATCAAACCAAAGCTGCCGACGGTGGTGAGCACATAGGTGATCGAGTAGTACATGGCGGCGCTATAGCTCGATGCCGCATTGGCCGTGCTGGTGCCGATCACGCCGCTCATCAGGCCGAGCAGGACAAAACCGATCTGGGCGATGGTCGAATAGGCCAGCATGCGCTTCAGGTTGGTCTGGGCAATCGCGGTCAGGTTGCCGATCGCCAGCGAGAGCACGGCCAGCACCAGGATCATCTGCTGCCATTCAATTGCCATCGGCAGCAGCCCTTCCACCAGCAGGCGGATGGCGATTGCAAACGTGGCCAGCTTGGGCGCGCCGCCCAGCAGCAGGGTCACGGCCGTCGGTGCGCCCTGGTAGACGTCGGGCACCCACATGTGGAATGGCACGGCGCCCAGTTTGAAGGCGATACCGGCAACGATGAAGACGATGCCGAAGGTCAGGATGGTCTTGTTGACGGTGCCGTTACTGGCCACCTTGATGATCTCGGTGATGTCGAGCTGGCCGGTGCCGCCGTAGATCATCGAAATGCCATACAGCAGGAAGCCCGAGGCCAGCGCGCCCAGGATAAAGTACTTCATGGCCGCTTCGGTCGAGACAGCGTGGTCACGGCGCAGGGCCACCAGGGCGTACAGCGAGAGCGACATCAGTTCGAGGCCCAGGTAGATGACGAGCATGTTGCTGCCCGAAATCATGACCATCTGGCCCAGCATCGAGAACAGGGCCAGCACGTAGAACTCGCCGCCCAGGTTACCCGACAACATGCCGCGGTCACCCGCGTACTGGCGCGAGTAGATCAGGGTGATGCCCACCGTCAGGTAGGTGAACAGTTTCAGCAGGTTCGACATCGGATCCGACACGAACATGTGGCCGAAGGTGTAGACCGTGGTGCCGGCGTTGTAGTCGTGCCAGCTCAGCAAGGCGCAGCCGGCCAGGGTCAGCAGCGACAGGTAATAGGCCACCGCGCGTTTCGACATGAACATGTCGATCAGCAGGATCGCCGACGCTGCCACCGTCAGGAAGATTTCCGCGTACAGCGGGACCAGGTCAGGGGTAGGGATTGGGGTCATTTTGATTTATGGCAGTTTGCTGATGGCGACATGCTGGAGCAGTTCGGCCACCGAGGTTTGCATCGTATCGGTGAACGGCGCCGGATACAGGCCCATGGCGATCACGGCGATGGCCAGCACCAGGAACAGGCCAAATTCGCGCCCGTTCATGTCCGTCAGTTCCTCGACGTGGTGGTTGGTGATGGCGCCGAAGATGACGCGCTTGACCATCCACAGCGAGTAGGCGGCGCCCAGGATCAGGGCGGTCGCGGCCAGCATGCCGATCCAGAAGTTGTACTGGGTCGCGCCCAGGATCACCATGAATTCACCGACGAAACCGGAGGTCGCAGGCAGGCCGGCATTGGCCATCGAAAACAGCACCGCGAAGAAAGCGAACTTGGGCATGCGGTTGACCACCCCGCCGTAGTCGGCGATCTGGCGCGAGTGCATGCGGTCGTACAGCACGCCGATCGACAGGAACATGGCGCCCGACACGAAGCCGTGCGAGATCATCTGGACGATACCGCCCTGCACTGCCATCGGGTTAAAGACGAAGAAACCAAGCGTGACGAAACCCATGTGGGCAATCGACGAATACGCCACCAGCTTTTTCATGTCCTTCTGCACCAGTGCCACCAGGCCGATGTAGATCACGGCGATCAGCGACAGGGTGATGATGAAGCCGGCCAGATAGTGCGAAGCGTCAGGGGCGATCGGCAGCGAAAACCGCAGGAAGCCGTACGCACCCAATTTCAGCATGATGGCGGCCAGCACGACCGAACCACCGGTAGGCGCTTCGACGTGGGCGTCAGGCAGCCAGGTGTGGACGGGCCACATCGGCACTTTCACGGCAAAGGCCATCAGGAAGGCGATGAAGATGAAGATCTGCTCGCGCAGGGTCAATTTCAGGGCGTGCCATTCCAGGATCGAGAAGCTGCCGCCGGCACGGTTGTACAGGTAGATGATGGCGATCAGGGTCAGCAGGGAACCGAAGAAGGTGTACAGGAAGAACTTGAACGAGGCATAGACCCGGTTGGCGCCACCGAACACGCCGATGATGATGAACATCGGGATCAGGGTCGCTTCGAAGAAGAAGTAGAACAGCAGGCCGTCAAGCGCGCAGAACACGCCGATCATCAGGCCCGACAGGATCAGGAACGACCCCATGTACTGCGACACCTTCTCTTCGATCACCTGCCAGGCCGACACCACCACCACGCACTGGATGAAGGCGGTCAGGGGCACGAACCACAGCGACAGGCCGTCGACGCCGAGATTGTAGATGATGTTGAAGCGACCGATCCACGGGGTCGATTCGACGAACTGCATGCCGTGGTGGGCATTATCGAAGTGCATGATCAGCGGGATGGTGACCGCAAAACTGATCAGGGAACCAATCATGGTGACCCAGCGGGTCAGGCCACGGTTATTGTCACGGCCGATGGCCAGCACGATGACCCCGAACAGGATCGGGAGCCAGATGGCCAAACTCAGGTAAGGAAGAAAGTTCATAGACTGCGTCATGTTGTTGATCTTTGCGTGTCTTAAGCTGCGTGCCAGAACGGGAAGAAATACATCAGCGTGGCAAGCACACCGAGAATCATCACGAAAGCGTAGTGGTAGATATAGCCCGTCTGGCCGCCGCGCACGACGCCAGAGAACCAGCCCACCAGCTTGGCGCTGCCGTTGACGATGAGGCCGTCGATCAGGCCCTTGTCGCCCACGTTCCACAGGCCGTTACCCAGCAGGCGTGCGCCGCCGGCAAACACGACATCGTTGAACTTGTCCATGTAGTACTTGTTGTCCAGCAGGGTGTGGATTGCATGGAACTTCTGGTAGAACCAGGCCGGCACGCGGGGATTGATCATGTAGCAGTAGTAAGCCGCGACGACGCCGCCGATTGCCAGCCACAACGTTGGCGTGGTCACCGAGTGCATCACCATGGCCATTGGACCGTGGAATTCTTCACCAAGGATTTCCATTGCCTTGTGGTTATCACCAACAAAGATCACGCCCTTGAAGAAGTCGCCAAACAGCATCGGACCGATGGTCAGGTAGCCGATGATGACCGAAGGGATCGCCAGCATGACCAGCGGGAACCACACCACGAATGGGGACTCGTGCGGCTTCTGGCCGGGTGCGAGACCATGATGGGCGTGATCGTCGTGACCGTCGTGTGCGTCTTCCTCGTTATGGGCATCAGAATCATGGTGACCATGATCATGCGCATGCGCCTTGCCGAAACGCTCTTCCCCGTGGAACACCAGGAAATACATGCGGAAGGAGTAGAAAGCGGTGACGAACACGCCGCACAGCACGGCGAAGTTCGCAAAGCCGGCGCCCCAGATATGGGTCTCGGCCACGGCTTCGATGATCGAATCCTTCGAGTAGAAACCCGAGAAGAAAGGCGTACCGATCAGGGCCAGCGAACCGAGCAGGGACGTGATCCAGGTGATCGGCATGTACTTGCGCAGGCCGCCCATGTTGCGGATGTCCTGGTCGTGGTGCATGCCGATAATGACCGAGCCGGCGCCAAGGAACAGCAGGGCCTTAAAGAAGGCGTGGGTCATCAGGTGGAACACGGCGACGGAATAGGCCGACGAACCCAGCGCAACCGTCATGTAGCCCAGCTGCGACAGGGTGGAGTAAGCCACCACCCGCTTAATGTCGTTCTGGATGATGCCCAGGAAACCCATGAACAGGGCCGTGATCGAGCCGATCACCAGCACAAACGACAGCGCCGTGTCCGACAGTTCGAACAGGGGCGACATGCGCGAGACCATGAAGATGCCGGCGGTAACCATCGTCGCCGCGTGAATCAGTGCGGAAATCGGGGTCGGGCCTTCCATCGAATCAGGCAGCCAAACGTGCAGGGGGAACTGGGCCGACTTGCCCATGGCGCCGATGAAGAGGCAGATGCAGGCGGCGGTCAGCAGCGGCCAGCCGGTCGCGGCAACCGACATGGCGGCCAACGCTTCGCGCTTGGCGAACACTTCCTGGTAGTTCATCGAACCGGCGTAGGCCAGCAGCAGGCCAATGCCCAGGATGAAGCCGAAGTCGCCCACGCGGTTGACCAGGAAGGCCTTCATGTTGGCGAAAATGGCGGTCGGACGGGTGTACCAGAAACCAATCAGGAGGTAGGACACCAGGCCCACTGCTTCCCAGCCGAAGAACAGCTGCAGGAAGTTATTGGCCATCACCAGCATCAGCATCGAGAAGGTGAACAGCGAGATGTACGAGAAGAAGCGGTTGTAGCCTTCGTCCTCGGCCATGTAGCCGATCGTGTAGATGTGCACCATCAGGGACACGAAGGTGACGACGCACATCATCATGGCGGACAGGGCATCGATCTGGAAGCCCACCGTCATTTTCAGGGTGCCGACCGTCATCCAGGTATAGATGTCGCCATTGAAGGAGGCGCCGCCGTTCACTGCCAGCAGCGTCTGCACGGAAATGATCAGTGCGATCAGCACGCCAAGGATGGTTGCCGCGGTGGAGACCTTGCGGCCGACCACGTTGCCAAAGAACTTCGTGCCCAGCAGGCCGGCGATTGCCGAGCCCGCCAGCGGCGCCAGGGGCACCGCCAGAAGCAAGTTAGGGTTGAGAATTTGCCCCGCCATGTTGAACCTTAATCGTTATTTATATGAATGAAGTTGCAGAACGTTGCAAACCTTAGCCCTTGAGGCTGTCGAGGTCTTCCACGTTGATCGTGTCCAGGTTACGGAACAGCACGACCAGGATCGCCAGGCCGATGGCCGACTCGGCGGCAGCGACGGTGAGGATGAAGAAGACAAAGATCTGCCCTGCCGCATCGCCCAGGTAGTGGGAGAAGGCGACGAAGTTCAGGTTGACCGCCAGCAGCATCAGTTCGATCGCCATGAGCAGCACGATGATGTTTTTGCGGTTGAGGAAAATTCCCACGATCGAGATGGCGAACAGGATCGCCCCCAGGATCAGGTAGTGTGCGAGCGATAAGGTCACGTTGGCTCCTTGGTAGCGGTGGCCGCGCGCGCTTCGGCGGCGGCGGTCGAGGCGGCGTCCAGCGCAGGCTGGTCGACACTCGCCATCTTGACGATGCGCAGACGGTCATTGCGCTTGACGCGGACGGCGGCGCCCGGATCGATGGCCTTGGTGTCCTTGCGCTTGCGCAGGGTGAGTGCCACGGCGGCAATGATCGCCACGAGCAAGATCACGGCGGCAACTTCAAAGCCGAAAATATATTTCGTGTAGATCAAGAGACCCAGTTCCCGCGTGCCGCCGATATTGCCGGCGTTGACAGGCTGCTGCTCGAAGGTGAGGAAACCGCGCCACAGGACAGCGGCCATTTCCAGCACGATCAGGGCGCCAATCCCGGAGGCCAGCGGCAGATAGCCCCAGAAGCCTTCGCGCATGCGGTCGATATTAATGTCGAGCATCATGACGACGAACAGGAACAGCACCATCACGGCGCCGACGTAGACCAGCACCAGCACGATGGCGAGGAACTCGGCCTTCAAGAGCATCCACAGGCCGGCCGCATTGAAGAATGCCAGCACCAGGAACAG
>JBJMVV010000296.1:0-17476 GCA_045810505.1 Massilia sp. | reverse complement strand
TTCTTCCCCGACAGCTGCGCCCGCCCGGGTCTCTCACACTATGGCAGTCATCTCCCTTTCGTCGGCGCAGCTTGCGTTCGGCCACGTCGCCTTGCTCGATCACGCGGAATTTTCCCTGGAGACGGGAGAGCGCGTCGGCCTGATTGGCCGCAACGGTACCGGCAAATCGTCGCTGCTGAAAACCATCTCGGGCAGATTCAAGCTCGACGATGGCCTGTTGGTGATGCAGCAGAACATCAAAATCGCCTACGTCGAGCAGGAGCCGACCTTCGACCCGGAAAGCACCGTGTTCGAAGCGGTGGCCGCCGGCATGGGCGAGCAGGCCCAGTGGCTGGCCGAGTACGAGGCCTTGACGGGCCAGTTCGGCCAGGGCGACGACGATGCGCTGATGGAAAAGATGCACGACCTGCAGGTCAAGTTGGATGCGACCGATGGCTGGAGCATGCAGAACAAGGTCGACACCACGCTCGACCGGCTGAGCCTGGCTGGCGGATCGAAGATGGGCACCCTGTCGGGCGGTATGCAAAAGCGCGTGGCCCTGGCCGTGGCGCTGGTGTCGGCGCCCGACGTGCTGCTGCTGGACGAGCCGACCAACCACCTTGATTTCCGCTCCATCATGTGGCTGGAAGGCCTGCTGCGCGATTTTAAAGGCTCCGTGCTGTTCATTACCCACGACCGCAGTTTCCTCGACAACGTCGCCACCCGCATCATTGAACTCGATCGCGGCAAGCTGCTCTCGTATCCCGGCAATTTCTCCGCTTACCAGACCCGCAAGGCCGAGCAGCTTGAAATCGAAGAGGTCGAAGCGGCCAAGTTCGACAAGTTCCTGGCCCAGGAAGAAGTGTGGATCCGCAAGGGGGTCAAAGCCCGCCGGGTGCGCGACGAAGGCCGCGTGCGCCGCCTCGAAGCGCTGCGCCTGCAACGGGCCGCGCGCCGTGATCAGCAGGGCCAGGTCAAGCTCGAAGTGACCTCGGGCGACCGCTCCGGCAAGATCGTCGCCGACCTGGAAAACGTCTCGAAGCGCTACGGCGACAAGGTCATCGTCGACAATTTCTCCGGCACCATCCTGCGCGGCGACAAGGTCGGCCTGATCGGCGCCAACGGCGCCGGCAAAACCACCTTGCTGAAAATGATCCTGGGCGAAGAGTCCCCGGACAGCGGCAAGGCGAAACTGGGCACCAAGCTGCAGGTGGCGTATTTCGACCAGATGCGCGCCCAACTGAACGAAGAAGCCAACCTGATGGAAACCATCGCGCCCGGCAGCGACTGGGTGGAAATCAACGGCGCCAAGAAGCACGTGATGAGCTACCTGAACGACTTCCTGTTCGCGCCCGAGCGCGCCAGGTCGCCCGTCAAGTCGCTCTCCGGTGGCGAACGCAACCGCCTGCTGCTGGCCCGCCTGTTCGCCAAACCGGCCAACTGCCTGGTGCTCGACGAGCCCACCAACGACCTCGACATCGACACCCTCGAATTGCTCGAAGAACTGTTGGAAGACTACACGGGCACCGTGTTCCTCGTCAGCCACGACCGCACCTTCCTCGACAACGTCGTCACCCAGGTGATCGTGGCCGAAGGCGAGGGCGTCTGGCGCGAATTCGTCGGCGGCTACAGCGACTGGGAGCGCGTCAAAGCCCAGGCGCCGGCCCCGTCCGCCAAGCCGGCCGCCAAGGCCGCGCCTGCACCGGCGCCGAAAGAAGTTGCCAAAAAGGTCAAGCTGAGCTACAAGGAACAGCGCGAACTGGAAGAGCTGCCCTTGCTGATCGCCAGCCTGGAAGACGAACAGTCCGCCATTACCCTGCAGCTGAATGCGCCGGATTTCTACAAGACCAACCCGGCCGACGCCCGCCGCATCAATGAGCGCTTTGCGCAGATTGATGGCTTGCTGATGGATGCGCTGGAGAAGTGGGAGTTGATTGAGGCGAAGTCGAAAGGCGAGTAAAGATTAAAAGGGGTCAGGCACCGATGGCGCCAGACCCCGAACGGAGGAGGGACTGGCGCCGCAGGTGCCTGTCCCTTTTTTAACATCGAGACCGAAAAAATGCCCACCCGTCCGACGCTAGCCCGCTGCCTCCCCTTCGCCCTCTACCTGGCCTTCATCGCCATCGCCGAGCTGCTCGCCTGGCTCGGTTTCACCCCGCAACAACTCCTCTGGCTTTACCCCGTCAAAATCGCCGCAGTGGTCGCTGCGCTGGCGTATTTCTGGCGCGATTACGAAGAGCTGCGCTCCAACATCACCACCAAGCAAGCCCTCATCGCCATCATCACCGGCATCGTCGTCCTGATCCTCTGGCTCAATCTCGGCGCCGCCTGGATGACCATCGGCAGCGCCTCTGGCTACGATCCTCGCAGCGACGGCGCCATCGACTGGCTGCTGGTGGCGATCCGCATCGCCGGCGCCGCGCTGGTGGTGCCGGTGATGGAAGAACTGTTCTGGCGTTCCTTCGTGCTGCGCTGGCTCGACAGGCCGGATTTCAGCAGCGTCAGCCCCGGCGCCGTGTCGGTCAAGGCCATCGCCATCAGCTCGCTCCTGTTCGGCGTCGAGCACAATCTCTGGTTCGCCGGCCTGGTCGCCGGGCTTGCCTACGCGCTGCTGTACCGCCGCCACCAGCGCCTCTGGTCGCCCATCCTGGCGCACGGCGTCACCAACGGCTTGTTGGGTCTCTACGTCGTCGCGACGAACAGCTGGCAGTATTGGTAAAGCCCGTGCGCCCCGCCCGGCTGCGCCCCATTACAATAACGGTTTAGCAACGTAGTTGAGCGCGCTTGCGTTTCACCACTTCAAGAGAGCACCTATGAATATTCTCGTCACCGGCGGCATGGGCTACATCGGCTCCCACACCTGCGTCGAACTGCTGCAGGCCGGCCATCAGGTCGTCATCCTCGACAACCTCTGCAACAGCGACCCATCCGTGCAAGCACGCATCGAGCGCATCACCGGCAAGACCACGGCCTTCGTCAACGCGGACATCCGCGACCGCGCCGCCATCGAACAGGCTTTTACGGACCACAAGATCGATGCCGTGATTCACTTCGCTGGCCTGAAAGCGGTCGGTGAATCGGTCGAGCAGCCGCTGCGCTATTACGACAACAACGTCACCGGCTCGGTGGTCCTGTTCGAGACCATGCAGAAATTCGGGGTCGAGACGCTGGTGTTCAGTTCCTCGGCCACCGTGTACGGCGACCCTGCCTCGGTGCCCATCACGGAAGATTTTCCCCTGTCGGCCACCAACGCCTACGGGCGCAGCAAGCTGATGATCGAAGACATCCTGCGCGACCTGTCGCGCGCCCAGCCGTCGTGGCGGATCGCGCTGCTGCGCTACTTCAATCCCGTCGGCGCCCATGAGAGCGGGCTGATCGGCGAGACCCCGAACGGGATCCCGAACAACCTGGTGCCCTACATCGCCCAGGTCGCCAACGGCGTGCGCGAGCAACTGTCCGTCTACGGCGGCGATTACCCGACCCCGGACGGCACCGGCATGCGCGATTACATCCACGTGGTCGATCTCGCCGTCGGTCATGTCAAGACGCTAAGCAAGCTGGCGACAGGTTCTGGCGTTATTACCTACAATCTTGGCACCGGTCGCGGCGTGAGCGTGCTGGAAATGGTGCAGGCCTTTGAACAGGCCTGCGGCAAGCCTATTCCTTATCGCATCGTGCCGCGCCGTCCCGGTGATATCGCCAAATGCTATGCCGACCCCAGCCGCGCCCGCGAGGAGCTTGGCTGGGTCGCCCAGCGCGATATTGCCCAGATGTGCGCTGATTCATGGCGCTACCAGACAACGGTGAAATAAAGCGGTGGCCAGTGCTGCCGCACCAACTGACAAGGACCACACATGAAGGCCATGATTTTGGCGGCAGGCAAAGGGACGCGCGTGCGTCCGCTGACTTACGATTTACCGAAACCGATGATTCCGCTGCTGGGCAAGCCGGTGATGGCTTACCTGGTCGAGCATCTGGCCAAATACGGCGTGACCGAAATCATGGTCAATGTCAGCTACCTGCACGAGAAGATCGAAGAGTACTTTGGCGAAGGCGACCAGTTCGGCGTCCAGATCGGCTACTCCTTCGAAGGCTATACCAAGGATGATGGCGAAGTGGTGCCGATGCCGATCGGCTCGGCCGGCGGCATGAAAAAAATTCAGGAGGCGGGCGGGTTTTTCGACGAGACCACCATTGTCCTGTGCGGCGATGCCTTGATCGACCTGGACATCAAGTCGGCCCTGTTCGAGCACAAGCGCAAAGGGGCGCTGGCCTCCGTGGTGACCCGCGAAGTGCCTTGGGATAAAGTGTCAAGCTATGGCGTGGTGGTCACCGACGCCGATGGGCGCATCACCGAATTCCAGGAAAAGCCCGACCAGACCGTCGCCAAATCGAACTACATCAGCACCGGTATTTACATTTTCGAACCGGAAGTGATCGACCTGATTCCCTCGGGCGTGTCGTTCGATATCGGCTCGGAGCTGTTTCCCCTGATGGCCGAGCGGGGCCTGCCGTTCTACGCCCAGCGCCGTCCCTTCAACTGGCTCGACATCGGCAGCGTGTCCGATTACTGGGAAGTGTTGCAAAATGTCCTCATGGGCGAAGTGGCCCACATGGACATGCCGGGCACCCGCATCGAGGAGGGCCTGTGGGTGGGCCTGAACACCAGCATTGACTGGCAGGGCACAGTGATTGAAGGGCCCGTGTACATCGGCTCAGGCTGCAAGATCGAAGCGGGCGCCCACATCATCGGCCCCACCTGGATTGGACATGGCAGCCACATTTGTAAGGATGCGGAGGTGGTGCGCAGCGTGCTGTTTGAGTATACTCGCGTGCTACCCGAGGTTAGTTTATTTGAAACGATTGTGTTCAAGGAATATAGTGTCGACCGGACTGGCGACATGAAGCATGTGTCGGAATACTCGTCGGACGAATGGGTCAATGCCCGCGACCGTCGCAACAAGCGCCGTACCGAGGCGCCGATGGTGCCCTCCAATTAAACAAGAAAGAGCGTTCATGAAAATTTATCCCGTCATCCTCTCCGGCGGCGCCGGTACCCGCCTGTGGCCCTTGTCGCGCGCAGTCATGCCCAAGCAGTTGCTGCCGCTGGTGTCGGACAAGACGATGCTGCAGGAAACGGCCTTGCGCGTGGCGGACTGGCCTGAATTGATGGCGCCCGTGGTGGTGTGCGGCAACGAGCACCGCTTCCTGGTTGCCGAGCAACTGCGCGAAGCGGGTGTTTCCCCGCTGGGCATCCTGCTTGAACCGGTCGGGCGCAATACCGCGCCGGCCGTGGCCGCCGCGGCCCATTACCTGAAAGCGATCGACCCGGATGCAGTCATGCTGGTGCTGCCGGCCGACCACGTCATCACCGACCGTGCTGCCTTTGCGACCGCCGTGCAGCAGGCCGCAAGCCTGGTGGGGCAGGGTTCGCTGGCCACCTTCGGCATCGTCCCGACCGGTCCGGAAACGGGCTACGGCTACATCCACCGCGGCAATGTTGCCGGCAGCGAAGGCCAGGGCTACGCCGTCGACCGTTTCGTGGAAAAGCCCGACCGCGCCACCGCCGAAACCTTCCTCGCCGATGGCGGCTACTACTGGAACAGCGGCATGTTCCTGTTCAAGGCGACCACCTACCTGGAAGAGCTGACGGAATTCAAGCCCCAGATCGCCGCCGCCGCCGAAACGGCCGTGCGCCTGGGCTACCGCGACCTGGACTTCTGCCGCCTCGATGAAGCCGCCTTTTCCAGCTGCCCCTCCGATTCCATCGACTACGCCGTCATGGAGCGCACCCGCCACGCCGTGGTCGTGCCTGCCGACATCGGCTGGAGCGACGTCGGTTCCTGGTCGGCCCTGTGGGAAGTGCAGCAGCAAAATGCAGACGGCAATGCCACCCGCGGCGACGTCTACATGGATGGCGTGTCCAACTCGCTGATCCGCGCCGAGAGCCGCATCGTCGCCGCCATTGGCGTCAAGGACATCGTCATCGTCGAAACCAATGACGCCGTGCTGGTCGTGCACAAGGACGCCGTGCAGAAGGTCAAGCAGGTGGTCGACCACCTGAAACTGAAAGCGCGCACCGAGCACCTGCACCACACCAAGGTCTACCGTCCGTGGGGCCACTACGAGGGCATCGACATGGGCGAGCGTTTCCAGGTCAAGCGCATCACCGTCAAGCCGGGCGAAAAACTGTCCCTGCAGATGCACCACCACCGCGCCGAGCACTGGGTCGTCGTCAGCGGCACCGCCCGCGTCACTTGCGGCGATTCCATCAAGCTGCTGTCGGAAAACGAGTCGACCTACATCCCCATCGGCATGAATCACCGCCTGGAAAATCCGGGCAAGCTGCCGCTGCATATCATTGAGGTGCAGTCGGGCAGCTATCTTGGCGAGGATGATATCGTCCGCTTTGAAGATATCTATCAGCGCGCGTAATCACTCAAAAGTGAAAACCTACTTTTGAGTGGATTGAAGTGGGAGAGGCGGGTTAAACCGGCTTAGAACACAGGACCAGTCAGCTAAAAAATCACTGGCGGAGCCAGATGATTTTTAGGGGAAAAAGCTACGCAAAAGCATTGTGTTAACTAAGGAAGCCACCTGAGTGATCGGGTGGCTTTTTTTTGCCCTGCGGGCGGGCGTTGGAGCTGGGAGCTGTGTCGTTTCCGGCACAGTGTCGTTTTTTTTATGGGGAGGAAAGGTGGGGCGATTTTTGACGGCGGGGCTGTGTCTGTGGGCGTGGTGGCTCATCGGCGGTATTTATTCGGCGATGCTCTGAATCACAAAATAAAATCGTATTGTCAAAGGCCGGTGCTTTGGTGCATATTGAAAATGCTGTTGATCAACAGACACATTGTTGACACAAAGTCCACGTTTTCGCTGAGAGTTGAAACCATGTCCGCACACGTTCTCGTCGTCGAAGCCGAGCCCGCCATTCAGGAGTTGATGCGTTTTAACCTGGGGCAGGCCGGGCACCGCGTCTGTTGCGTGGCCGATGCCGCGGTCGCCCTGGCGGCCATCGAGACGGCCTTGCCCGACATAGTCATGCTGGAATGGGACCTGCCCGGGCAGTCGGGCCTGGCCCTGATCCGCCGCCTGCGCGCTCACCCGCGGGCGCGCGAGCTGCCGATTATCATGGTCAGCGCCCGCGACAGCGAACACGACAAGGTGCTGGCGCTGGAGGCCGGCGCCGACGACTACATCACCAAGCCGTTTGGCGCCCGCGAAATGCTGGCGCGCATCCATGCATTGCTTCGCCGCCGCGTGCCCCAGGCCCGCGCCGACACCGTGCAGCTGGCCGGCCTGCGGCTCGATCCCCACACGCGGCGCGTGACGGCCGGTGCGCGCCAGCTGGACCTGGGCAGGGTGGAATTTCGCCTGCTTAATTTCCTGATGCTCAATCCGGAGCGGGTCCATAGCCGCGCGCAACTGCTCGACCAGGTCTGGGGCAGCGACGTCTTTCTCGATGAGCGCACCGTCGACACCCACGTCGGGCGCCTGCGCAGCGCGCTGCAGCCGAGCGGCCACCAGGAACACATCGAGACCGTGCGCGGCAGCGGCTACCGCTTTGTCTGGGATGCCCGGCTGGCGGCGCGCTGGCAGAGCGTGGCGTGAACGCCGCTGCGGAAACCGCGGGCCACCTCGACAGCGCCGTCATCCTCAGCAACCGCGAGCAGGAGTACCTGATCGGCGCGATCGAGGCCGCGGTGCGGGTGCGTGACCTGCGCCAGTTATTTTTATGGACCCAGGGCCAGTTGCAGGCGCTGTTGCCGCACCGGCTGATGCTGTGCATTCAGCTTGATGAGGCCGGCAGCGTGCTGCGCACCGACCCCGTTCACGCCGGCCTGCTTGACGCGGCCACCTTGCGCGCGCTGACCGATCCGCTGGCGGGACTGGCCGCCCGTATCGCGGCGCAATGCCGCGCCAGCGAGCGCCTGCCGTCCATCAGCGGGGCAGGGCGGCGCAGCGGCGACGCCACCCTGGGTGCGTTGCGGCGTGAACTCCAGCAACTCGGCTTCGATCACCTGGTGGTGCACGGCAGCGGCGCCGTCGCCGGCCCCGCCACCCTGTTCGCCCTGTGCGGTTGGCAAGCCCCGCCCACCGCCCGCCACGCCCACTTCCTGGCGCTCCTGCTGCCCCATCTGCACCTGGCCCTGCTCAAGAGCGCCACCGGCCCGCGCGACCCATCCTCCGGCGCCAGCGCCGGCATCGCGCGCCCCCTGAGCGCGCGCGAAATCGAAATCCTCGGCTGGGTCCGTGAAGGCAAAAGCAACTTCGAAGTCGGCCTCATCCTCGGCCTCAGCCCCATCACCATCAAAAACCACCTCCAGCGCATCTACCGCACCCTCGGCGTCTCCAACCGCACCCACGCCCTGGCCCGCTGCCTCACCCTGCAGATCCTCAGCTAAAAAAAGAAAATAATTATGCGCAATCGCGCATAATTTCGATGTAAAAAAACCGCCAGATTTCTCTGGCGGTTTTTCAGTTGACCCCACTTAAAAGCAGGGTTTCACTTCAAGTGATTTACCAACCGATATCCTGGAGGAGAGGCTTGGTCAGATCTTTCGGTGCAACCAGGATGGTGCCCAGGTCCGGATTGATGTTTGGTTCCATCAACAGGTTAGGCGATGCGGTGACATCCCAGTGCGAGACCGACGAACCCGAGGCCAGCACGGCTGGCGTGTACAGCAGCGGACGGCCGAAGGCGTCGGCGCCGGCGATGCGGGTCGGATCCGTGGTCAGGGCGCCGGTGGCCGAGGCAGGAGCCGAACGGCTGCCGCCGGTGACGGCCGTTTGCAGCTTCAGGCCATCGGCCAGGCTCAGGGCGAGCACGGGGATGGTGATGGCTGGATCGGAGCCGCCTGGCACCAGGGCGCCGTCGACGTTGTTGTACAGCACAGCGAAAGTGGCGCCGGCATCCTGCAGGTTCTTCACCTTGATGGCGAAGGTGCAGCCACCGCGCTGGACCAGGGCAGCGTTGCCGCGCACGGCGTTGGCGTTGGCAGCCGTCAGCGGTTCGCAAGCTGGGCCCAGGGTGTTTGGCTGGGGCGACAGCGCGGCGATCTTGCCGATCGAACCGGACGTTGGCACAGCGCTGCCGAACGGCGCGGTGTTGAAGTCCATATTGCCCGACAAGGAAGCGTTGGTCGCGGTGACTTTCAGCACTGGGGTGGCCGAGAGCATGCCCTGGCCGGCGGCGACGTTCGGGCCGGTCCATGCCAGCTTGAGCGGGTTGATGGCCGAAGCCTTGCGCTCGGCGGAGGTCATGTTCAGCCACGATTTTTTCGCGGTGTTATCGAACATAAACTGTTCCCACACGCTTGGCAGGCCGCCATTGGTGACGTAGGCGGTGCCTGCGGCGTTGATGCGCTGGCCGGTGCCGGTGTTGACCGAAATCACCGAGAAGCCCAGGCCGTGGCCCAGTTCGTGCAACAGGGTTTCGACAAAGTTAACGTTGGCGCCGGCCTTGCCGTCAAAGCCCAGGTAGAAGCTGGTGCCGGTCAGGCAGCCTGGGTTGCCCAGGTTGGCGTTGAACTGGGTCTTGATGTCGACGTTGCCGTAGCCGGTGCCGTCATCGGGCTGGTCGGCTGCCAGGTTGACGCCGGCCAGCTTGTTGGCCAGCGCGGCGGCGTACCAGGTGTCCTTCTGGGCGCCCGGGGTGTTGTTCCAGATGTTCCAGGCGCCGGCGCTGCCCAGCACGGCCGAGCTATCGGTACAGGTCAGGGCTTCCCAGCCGGCGCTGACAGTGATGGGCACCGGGCTGTCCAGGTTCTTTTCCCAGATGTCGGCCACATAACGGTACACGTTCAGGCGCTGCTGGCCCAGGGTCGTGCCCATATTGCCGCCAACCGGGGCGACCGGGGTGGGATCGTTGAAGCCGAAACCGGCTGGATCACGGTTCTGGATCTGGATGGTCGCGGCCGAAGCGGCGAAGCAGGTCACGGCGCAGGCGGCGGCGACGAGGGTGCGGGTCAATTGAGCGGTAGTGTTATTGCGCATGGCTTACTCCAGAACTGGCTTCAGGTTGGCGTGTGTGTGGGTCAGGGTGCCGGAGGCCAGGGCGGCTTCAGCCTCGGCTGCCGAATCGAAGCACTCCTGCTGCAGCTTGCCATCCTTGCCGATCACGGCGACCGATGCGCTCATCGACTCGTCGGTCATGCGGGCGCCATGGCCGCCGCTCTTGTGCATACGGCCCATCAATTGCTTGCGGTCGGCGCGGAACATGCGGGCTTTCTCGGCCTTGACGGCGTCGAGCTTGGCGATTTCATCAGCGTTGGCAGCACGCATCTGGCCGGTGACGGCGTCGCGCGCGACGACAGCATTGGCTTCCTGGGCGGACGCGTGCAGGGGCAGCACTGCCGCACCCGTCAGGGCGAGACAAGCGCCCGTCATTTTCAACAAATTCTTCGACATGTGGATCTCCTGGGTTCGGACCGGCGCCGTCATGGCGCCGTGTTTTTCACTGCTAAAAATGGAAACTGATCAGGCTTGCTTGGCTTTGCGGCGGCGGGCGGCGACCATGCCGGCCAGGCCGAGACCGACCATCATGATGCTGGTTGGCTCAGGCAGCTGAATGGCCAGGCGGTCGATACCGATGGCGTTCGAGGTGTCGGCGGCGCCGACGTAACGGATGGCGAAACGGCCCGTCGAGCCGGCTACACCGGTGCCGCCGATATCGAACACGAACTGGGTCCAGCCTGCGGTCGGCACGACGATTGCGTCGAGCAGCTTGAACGCGCCGGCGGCGCTGCTGCTGCCGCTGCTGAAACCGAACTGGACGTTGTCGAAGAATCCGGGCGCTTCGTCACCACGCAGGAACACCGAGATGATGCCTTTCGAGACGGTGCTGAACACGGGGGTGATGAACCAGTCGTCGATCGTGCCGCCTGCCACGCCAGCGTTGTAGTTTGCGCCCAGGTAGCCGCCGCTGCCGCCGACGCCAACGCCACCAAAAATGTCGCCCTGATAGAAGCTGTCGGTGCCGGCTGGTGCGCTGTCATTGCGCAGCACATAACCCTTGGCCGTCAGATCGCCGACGATGTTGCCCGATGCGCTGGGATTGAAATTTTCAATGGTGAGCGCGCCAGCCTGGGCCGCGAACGAGACTGCTGCCAGCGCGAGGGCGCAAAGGGTTTTCTTCATCATGACTATACCGCTCCGTTATTATGTTGATATTGGTTCCCCATCCGTTACAAATTGACAATGACATCTTCTTAAATGTCACTAATTCGTAACGGGATGCAAACAAATATAGCAAGCGGCACAAGTAGTGTGAAAATTATTTCAACGTGGAAAATTTCTTTTTTTTCGGAAAAGCATGAATTTTCGGCGGTTTTGTCTCTGATACGGTTGAGATCGAGAGCAAAAATTCCGTGTCGCTTTTTCACACGCTTGTGAAAAATATGTGCTGGTGTTGTGACAATTAATTTGGTATGCACGCATGATGTCTTGCATCGGAAGCAATAAATCAGCCGTAAATTGATTGCAGGAAACTATTATTTCCACTGAAAAGTGTTTCCTTCAGTCAACCCGCGTACATTTTGCTTGACGGTCATCCAGGCGGGCGCGATCATGTTTTGATGAAAAAATCACCACTGCTGTTTGCCTGCCTGCTCGCTGCCTGCCAGTCGCCTGCCACGCCGGTCGCCGCGCCGGCCCCCCCAGCGGCCCCATCCGTAGCCGCGCCAGCGCCGCCACCCAAGGCGGGCCAGTCGGCCACACTGCTGGTGCAACTGCGCAGTCTCACTGCAGACAACGCCTGTTCCAGCGACAGCGACTGCCACACCGTCGCCGTGGGCGCCCGTGCCTGCGGCGGGCCGGAAGCTTACCTGGCGTATTCCACCGCGGGCGGCGCCCGTACCGAGGCGGTGCAGGCATTGGCCGCCGAACTGAGCCGTGCCCGGGCGGCTGAGCTGGCGAGCCGCGGGGCGGCCTCCACCTGCAGCATCATCATCGACCCCGGCGCCAGTTGCGTGGCGCGAATTTGCCAACTGCGCAGCGGCGCCGCCGACCCGCGCTGAGCGCTGCCGCAATACATTTCCTACGGTGAATGAAGATTTGCCGGAGGAAATCCTTCCTTTGCCGCAATAAGCCAAGCTGACAAAATAATATTTTGTCAGCTTTTTTTACATATCCGATCAGCAAATCTTTCGCATTTTCATAAATCATTGATCTTCAATAAGTTTTCCTTTAGGCACGTTCCATGCTTATGAGTCCGTGCGGATAGGTTTCTCGGCCTCAAGGTCGAAAGACGCCAGCACAGCAGTCGGGCCTGGAGATGGTCGACGGTGACAATAACTCTATCGGGAAGTGGGGATCACGTGACTTATTTTGCAAAATCACTCAAGCGCAGTTCGGGCAACTTCATCAAGCAAGTCGTGATGGCGGCAGCGATCACGGCAAGCAGCGTCGCCAGCGCCGGCGTACTCAATTTTGAAGGCCCCAACAGTCTGGGGGACAGTCCCTTCCTTGTCGGCAACGGCGCTTACCAGTTCAGTAACGGTTTCACTGTGCAGACGGCTACTGTCGACAATAGCGACGGCAACCTGGCGGGCATGCTGATCGATGGCAGCGACAACGGCCTGTGCTACCTGGCCTGCCCGGTCAACAACAAGACCAACTACCTGGCCATGCTCGACGACAGCTACCTGTTCATCTACATGACGAACGGGGATAAATTCAAGATGACGGGTCTGTCGGCCAGCTTTATCGGCGCCAGCGATTCCTACCAGGCTGTGGCTGGCCTGCTGGTATTGCAAGGCTTCAGCTTCACCACGGGCGCCGTCGGCAGCGCCAGGCAGGTCGCCCTTTCCGGTCCCAACAGCGCGGGCAACTTCAATTTCGCCGACTTCGACCTGGGCAGTTTCGGCAACAACGCGGTCGATTACGTCCGCATCCTCGGTTACGGCGCCTGCGATGCCGCTGGCAACTGCAACCGCAGCAGCGGCCTGGCGAACTACGCCCTCGACAACATCACCACTCGTTCCTTGCCAGAACCAGGTTCGCTGGCCCTGTTCGGCCTGGCCGCCTTTGGCATCGCCGCCGCCCGCCGCCGCGCTGCCTGAGACCTTCATCCACTTTCCCGAAAGCTGCCATGAATTCGAATCTGCGTCCCATTGCGTTCGCCGCCGCCCTGTTGCTGGCCGGCGCCACCTTGACTGTCCAGGCCCAGGCCCAGGAAGCCCGCCGTCCATATATCGTCCAGTTGCAGGACGTGCCCGCCGCCGCCTACACGGGCGGTACCGCCGGCATGCCGGCCACCCAGCCGGCGCCCGGCGCCCGCTTCGATTACGCCAATCCCGACGTGCAGAACTACGTGCGCTACCTGGCCGACCAGCAGGCCAGCGTCATCGCCACCGTCGCTGACGCCCCCGTGCTGGCCACCTATGACGTCGTGCTCAACGGCTTTGCCGCCATGCTGACGGACGAGCAGGTGCTGGCCCTGAAAAACAATCCGGCCGTGGCCGATGTACAGGCCGACTTGCCGCGCCACCAGGACACTGTCTCCACGCCGAAGTTCCTCGGCCTGTCCACCCCGGGCGGCTTGTGGTCCCAGGTTGTGGGCGGCGCCGCCGTCAAGGGCGAAAACGTGGTGATTGGCGTGGTCGACGGCGGTATTTGGCCGGAAAACCCCGCCTTTGCCGACCGTGTCGACAGCAATGGCAAACCCACCTTCGATGGCAGCGCAACCCTGGCCTACACCACCGCGCCCGCCAGCTTCAAGGGCGCCTGCGCGGCCGGCGAGGGCTTCGATCCCCTGCGCCATTGCAATAACAAGCTGGTCGGCGCTAAGTTTTTCAACGCCGGCTTCATTGCCGCCAACCTGCCCAAGAACTGGAGCGAATTCTATTCGCCCCGTGACTCGAACATCGGCAGCAATGGCATCAACACGGGCCACGGCGGCCACGGCGACCATACCGCCTCGACCGCCGCCGGCAACAGCGGCGTGCCAGTGGTAATTGCCGGCGTGCCGATGGGCGACGCGTCCGGTATCGCCCCGCGCGCCCGCGTGGCCGCCTATAAAGTGTGCTGGACTTACGACGATCCGACTGCCACCGATGGCTCCGGCGCCACCAACTCCTGCTTCAACTCCGACTCCGTCAAGGCGATCGACGAGGCTGTCAAGGATGGCGTGAACGTCATCAACTTCTCCATCAGCGGTTCGCAAACGACCGTCAACGATCCGGTCGAACAGGCCTTCTACCGCGCCGCGCTGGCCAATGTGTTCGTCGCAGCGTCCGGCGGCAACAGCGGTCCGGCCAACCAGGTCGCCCACATCAGCCCGTGGCTGACCACCGTGGCCGCCTCCACCCACGACCGCAAGTTCCAGGCCGACGTGAATCTGGGCAATGGCCAGGTGTATTATGGCGCCTCGACCAACGTCAATCCGCTGCCGCAAACGCCCCTGATCCGTGCCGAAGACGCCGGTGTTGCCGGCGGCCCCGCCAATCTGTGCTTCTCCGACGCCACCGCCGCCGCAGGCGCCGGCCAGGTGCTGCTCGATCCGGCCAAGGTGGCCGGCAAGGTGGTGGCCTGCACCCGCGGCAACAATGCCCGCGTCGACAAGAGCCTGGCCGTGCTGAACGCCGGCGGCGTCGGCATGGTGCTGGTCGATAACGGCTCCGGCCTGGTTGCCGAAGCGCACTCGGTGCCGACGGTGCACGTGCTGGCCGCCGATGGCGCCCTCATCAAGACCTACGCCGCCAACCAGGCGGCCAATCCGAAGACGGCCCTGTCCGCCTTCTACGCAGGCACCAAGCCGGCCCCGATCATGGCCAGCTTCTCCTCGCGTGGTCCCAACCAGGCTGACGTCAACATCTTGAAGCCCGATCTGACCGCGCCTGGCGTGGACGTGATCGCCAGTGTGACTCCCGCCCTGACGGTGGCGCAGCACAATGCCGTCGCGGCCGGCACCCTGACTCCGGCTGGGGCCTTCGACTCCTACCAGGGCACCTCGATGTCGAGCCCGCACGTGGCGGGCCTGGCCATGCTGCTGCACCAGTCGCACCCGACCTGGTCGCCCGCGGCCATCAAATCGGCTCTGATGACGACCGGCTACACGACCCTGGATGACGGCCTGGCCGGCGCCCAGAACGGTCTGCTGCCATGGGCGCAGGGTGCAGGTCACGTCGATCCCAACAAGGCCAATGCACCAGGCCTGGTATATGACGCCGGCAAGGCCGACTACATTGCTTACCAGTGCAAGGTGAACAAGGCGGCCATTACTCCGGCCAGCGACTGCACCACCTTTGGTACGCTCGACGAGACCTACAACCTGAACCTGCCGTCGATCACCGCGGGCGCCATCGTCGGCTCCGTGACGGTCAACCGCAAGGTCACCAACGTCAGCGGCGGCTCGGCCACCTTCTCGGCTGCAGCTTCTGTGCCGAACCACACCGTGGTGGTCACGCCGGCCACCTTGAACCTGGCCGCTGGCGCTACCGGCGCCTTCACCGTCAAGATCACCCCGGCGGCAGGGGCCGCGGCTGACACCTGGTACTTCGGCAACCTGACCTGGACCGGCGCCGGCGCCACCGTGCGCAGCCCCATCCAGGCCCGTTCAGGCAAGCCGATCAGCGCGCAGGCCGATTTCACCAGCGACAAGGTGTCCGGCAGCAAGCTGTTCCCGGTCAAGACCGCCTTCTCCGGCAAGATGGGCGCCATCAAGGGCGGCCTGAAGGAAGTCACCGTGGGCGATGCCGTCACGCTGACCCCGACGGCAACCAGTTCGGCCACCCTGAAGACGATCTGCCAGGCCGGCAACTCGACCGCTTCGGTCAAGGTCTATCCGGTGACCATCCCGGCCGGCGCCATCGTGGCCCGTTTCGCCCTGCGCCAGGCTGATACCAGCGGCGGCAATGACGACAACGACATGGGCGTGCTGGCGCCGGACGGTACGTTCACCTACTCGGGCAACGACGGCAGCAACGAGTCGGCGCAACTGTCCAGCCCTGCAGCCGGCAACTACAAGGTCTGCGTGGTTGCCTACGGTGGTCCTGCCGCCATGACGCACCGCCTGTCCTCATGGGTCGTCACCCCGGCTGACGTGGGTGGCAAGTTCACCGTGGTCCTGCCGGCCCGCGTGGTCGCTGGCAACAACACTTCGGTCGGCATGAGCTGGTCGGGCCTGGAGATGAACAAGCGCTACCTCGGCGGCGTGCAGTTCACGGACCTGGGCAACGTGGTCCAGGCCACCACCGTGCTGCGCGTGGAAACGGGCACGGCATCGGTGCCGCAGGCTGAGGCGGAAAAAGCCCCGGCGCTGTCGAAAGAGTAATAAAACAGGTATTAGCAGGTAGTACTTCAGCCGTCCCGGCACGCCGGGGCGGCTGTTTTTTTTGGGCGACATGGCGCGCCAAAATGCACATTTTGCATTCCTCCTTTGAAAGAAATATTGTGGGGGCGATACGTGGCATGGTAGCCTTGTCGGGTCAGAAATGCTGTGTTCGCCCCTTACCGGATGTACACAAAAATAGCTTACAAGTCATCAAGGAGCGGTTCGGATGCACGCAGCAAGAACACCACGCCGCAGGGGCGGTCGCCACGCCGGTTTCACCCTGCTTGAACTGCTGGTGGTGATCGTCATCATCGGCCTGCTGGCCGCCTATGTCGGCCCCAAGTATTTTTCGCAACTGGGCAAGTCGGAAGTGACCATCGCCAAGGCCCAGATCGAAGCATTTGAAAAGTCGCTCGACACCTACCGGCTCGACGTGGGCC
Source organism: Massilia sp. (assembly GCA_045810505.1). Taxonomy (GTDB): domain Bacteria; phylum Pseudomonadota; class Gammaproteobacteria; order Burkholderiales; family Burkholderiaceae_D; genus JAFCUW01. The sequence goes on along the minus strand of JBJMVV010000296.1, from coordinate 784 downwards.
GCTATCCCAGTTCGGAAGAGGGCCTGGCCGCGCTGCTGACGGTGCCCGCCACGGCCGGTCCCAAGTGGAACGGGCCGTATCTGAAAAAGGCCGTGCCGCTCGATCCCTGGGGCCATCCTTTCCAGTACCGCGCGCCCGGTCCCAAGGGCGAATTCGAGATCCTCTCGCTGGGCCGTGATGGCCAGCCGGGCGGCAGCGGCGAAGACGCCGACATCACCAACTGAACGGCCGGTAACGCCATGCAGTTCGAGGTGCGCGCCCTGGGCGCCGATGCGGCTGTCGCGCAGTTGAACATCGATGCGCTCGACGAAGCCGACGCCCGCCGCCAGGTGGAGTCGCGCGGCCTGTTCGTCGCCGCGGTAAAACAACGGGGACGCGCGGCGCGGGCCAGCGGGCTGTCCCTGGTGCTGTTCAGCCAGGAGTTGCTGGCGCTGTTGTCGGCTGGCCTCGGCGTCGTCGAAGCGCTTGAAGCCCTGCTGGAAAAGGAAGCCAATCCCGCGCTGGCCAATGTGCTGGGCCGCCTGCTGGCCGGTCTGCGCGAAGGCAAGCGCTTTTCCAGCGTGCTGGCCGAGCAGGGCGGGCGTTTCCCGCCGCTCTACATCGGCATCGTCAAGGCGGCCGAAGGCACCAGCGATCTGCCCCGTTCACTGGCGCGCTATATCGACTACCAGCAGCGCATCGACGCGGTGCGGGCAAAAATCGCCAGCGCCGCCATCTATCCCACCATCCTGCTCGCCGTCGGCGGGGGCGTGAGCATGTTCCTGATCACCTACGTGGTGCCGCG
>JBJMVV010000295.1:0-7262 GCA_045810505.1 Massilia sp. | reverse complement strand
CTTCGGCGCGGGCAATCGGACGGTCCTTGTCGAACAGGTCGGTCTGCTCGTCGTCGGCGCTCTGGTGGGTCTCCTGGCGTTCGCGCTTGGGCAAAATAATCTGCGCCCACAGCACCACCAGCAGGGCCACGCCGTCGCGGGTGAGGCCAAAGTTATTGTTTTGCCAGATGTCCTTGGCGCCGAAAATCTTCGGTTCCACGGCGCGGTGCAGGGCCAGGGTCACATGGTCGGCGTACACGTTGTCCAGCAATTTGAGGCCCGATTCCAGCAGGCGCTTGTCCACTTCGGCGCGGAACTGTTCGTCCGACAGCACGCGCTTGACCATCTTGTCGTCGCGGCGCAGCGTCTGGTGGGTGAGCAGGCGCGCGATCAGAATTTGGCTGTCGTCGTTCATAGGTCATTCATCGGCCGGGCCGCTTTCAAGGTCGAGTGAGAGGGTCGCCAGCGAGATGGCGGCGACGTGCGGATCGTCGAGCTGCACCAGTTCATCCTGCGGATTAAAACGCACGGGCAGGCGCGCCAGTTGCGCGGTGGCGCCCTGCAGGCTCGCCTCGGCGGCGTCGCCCAGCAGGGGCAAGAGCGAGGCGCGATACGAGGCAATGGCAAAGGTGGCCGGCAGCAGCGATTCTTCGATCGGCACCGAGGTCGGCCCCCCTTCGGAAAAGCTGGGGAAGTTACCGAGGTTGGCAAAGTCGGACAGGCGCGCCAGCCAGTCATCGAGTTCAGCCTGGATGGCCGGGCCGTCGTTGATCGTCAGCGGTGCATCCTGACCGGCCGGCAGGCCGCCGGGGCCGGCCACGGCCAGCCGCTCCGTCAGCAGTTCGGTTTCGGCCACGTCGATCATCTCGGCTGGGGTGGCGAACAGGGGCACCACGGGGCGGTCGATGGCGCCCACCGCGAGGCTCGACAAGTCCTCATGCGCCAGCAACCAGCGTTTGACGTCCGTCGTCGACAGGCCGGACTGGCCCAGGTGCACCCGCTGGCGCTCAATCTGATTCAAGGCCCGCGAGAACATGCCCTGCATGTTCAACAGCGCGCTCTGGGCGCGGCCGATCGCTTGCGCGGCCTTGTGGGTGGCGCCGTCGGCCCGTTCGTCGGCCAGGATGGCGCGCAGGATCACGGAGCCCTTTTCCACCCAGTCGCAGGCCGTGTGCCATTTCGACTGCGAGTTACGCAGCCTGAATTCGGATCCGGAGGCAATCGCATCGCGGAATTCTTCGGTCAGGTCGACCAGGCGGCCCAGCAGGTGCTTGAGTTGATCGACCGTGACGCCGCCCACCGCCTGGGCGCCTGCCACTTGCGAGAGCAGAAAGCCGACGTCGGCTTCATCGTCGGCCTGGCCGATCGCCAGCAGCCCGTCGAGGGCGGCGAGGATGTTGCGGGCCAGCGGCGTGATGCGGTAGACGGCGGCCTGGGCATCCCAGGCCAGCAGGCCGTGCGAGCGCAGGCGGGTCAGCACCGTTTCCAGGCTCTCCGGCAGCAGGTAGGCAAACTTGGTGTTGATGTCGGCGCGCGAGAACGCGGCCGAACCGCTGTCGGCGGCCAGGTCGCGCAGCACCAGCAGGCGGATCATGACGCCGTCGGCGCCGCCATGGAACAGGGCGGTGAAGGCCGCCAGCGTTGGCTGGGCCCGCTTGAGGTGAAATACCTGCTCGATTTCGTCAGCCGAAATTTCGGGCTGGAAATGCGATTGCAGGGAGTCCGCATCGTCCTGTGGCAGGGTCTGGGTGTCCGCGGCCGTTGCCGCGCCTGCCGTTAAATCGGTCATCGTGTTCATACTGAGGCTTCGGTGCGCCAGGAGGGCACGGGGGCGTCAGTATATCAGCTACGGATGAGAGGACGGCGGGAAAGATTATGCAAGATATCGCATAGTGTTGCGACGTTGCAATGCCGCAGGCTCACTTGCGGGTCACCGTTTGCAAGGTCTGGTCGACGAATTCATCGTCGTCATCGGTGAACTTGATACGCACCGGATACCATTCCTTGCCCGGCGCCAGCCACACGTCCAGGGTCTGGTCCTTCGAGTCGGGCTGGGCCACGCGCACCAGGTGCAGCGCATCGACGCTGCCAAAGCCCGTCTGTACGTTTTCCGGCTTGACCACCTTGAAGGTCCAGGCATCCGCATCGCGCCGGCCGGCAACAAAGAAGGTCCATTCCGAGCCGGGCGTCATCTTGTCAGGCGCCGCCCGCGCCACCCCGGCCAACTGGAACAGCACGCTGGTGCGGTCCTGCTCGCCGCCCTTGATGGGATAGGTGACTTTGCTTTCCGTAAAACTGATCTGGTTCTTGCTGCGGTCAAAATTGGCCGACCAGGGCTCGTGGCGCACCCGTTTTTCCGTGAACTGCACGGGCGCCAGGCCAAAACTGTCGACCGTGCCTTCGCTGCGGTCATCGATCAGGCTGCCGAACAGGGCGGCGCGGGTGTCCGAATGCACGCTGTACTTGCCGCCGCCCAGTCGCCAGTTGACGGTGGCGTCGCCCGCCAGCTGAAAACCTTTCTGGCGGGCCTTGATGGCATAGGACAGGTCGGCCGAGGGCGGCAGGTCGACCGGGCGCTTGATCCCGGCGGCGCTGGCCAGGTCGGGCGCGGCGCTGGCGCTGACGCTGGCAGCGGTGAAGGCTGCTGCCAGCAAGAATTGAATCAGACTGCGATGCTTCATGTTATTCCTTGTATTTCAACCCGCCCCCTGGCGGTCGATGTTCTTGACGGTCTGCGTCGTGCTGGCCCCGCTTGATTCTGTGTTGTCGATCCGCACCGGCAGCCAGCCCAGCGAGGGCGCCAGCCAGATGTCCAGGCGCGAATTGTAGGCATTGAACCGTGGCGGACGGGACAGGTGCCAGGTGTCCAGCCTGCCAATCGGCGTGTCGATGGTTTCCTGCCCCACCAGCACAAACCGAAACACGCTGGCGTCCTTGTCCTCCCCCACCAGCATATCGATATTGCCTTTCAACTGCTCGCTGTCGCCGCGGGCAATCGCTGCCAATTGCAGCGGCACGGTGGCCTTGTCCTGGGTGCCGGGGGCCAGACCGTATGTCGCCTTCGAGTTTGAAAAAGTGATCTTGTCGCCCTCCGCGCCAAAATGCGTGGCCGTTTGCGCCCTGCCCCGCCGTTTTTCCAGCATGGTGCTGGGAACAAAGCCGGCCGCATCGATCTTGCCGCTACTTTCCAGCACCACCAGGTTGACCCGCGTCACCAGCACCCGGATGCCCGCTTCCAGCTTCATCTGATAACTGCTGCCATCCTGCTTCCACGCCATGGCCGCCTCACCATGCCACAAGGTGCCGTCGGCATCCTTGCGCGACACGTCGAGCAGGATACGCGCCGAGGGCGGCACGTCGGTGCGGTAGGCGCGTCCGACCAGGTCCGCGGGCTTGGCCGCAGGCTCGGCTTTGGCCGGTTCCGGCGCCGTCAGCTGAATCGATTCTACGTCAGCCAGCTTGGTGGCAGCGCCAGCATCGACCAGCGGCGCGCTCAGTTCGGGTTCCAGCGACGCCGGCACTGGCGCGCTGGCGTTTTCGGCCAGCGCGGGCAAAGGCGGCGGCGCCACCGGCCGGGACCGCGGCTTGACGGGTTTGGGACGGGGCTTCGGCGCGCTTTCCACGGGCGGCTTCGGCGGCGGCGGTGGAGGCGGAGGTGGAGGCGCCGCGATCAGGCGCGCTTCCATCACGGGCGGCTTCTGATAACTGCTACCCGCGGCCGCACGCAACTGGGGCGCCAGCACGAGCAGGGCCAGCACATGCAGGCCTACCGTGAGCAGCGCCAGCGCAACCGTGCGGCGGATTGGGGCACTGATCAAGCGGTTCGTCATGGGGAGAAGTGTAGCGCGTTTGAGATCGATCAAGCGGATCGCAGCCCTGTCGGTGGCCCTGCTTGACCAATCAATAACATCCTTTGAGCCGCCGTTTTTATCTGCTACGCTAGGTCCTTCCAGACGGAGGACGCCATGTCAAACCCTTTCCCCAACATGCCCGGTGCGGGCGCCATGACCGATTCACTCGAGTTCGTCAAAAACCTGTGGGGCAGCATGGGCGTGCCCGGCATGGCGGTGCCCGGCATCACGGCGCCCCCCATGTCCATTGATGACCTCGACAAAAAAATCGCGGATCTCAAAGCCGTCGAGGCCTGGCTCAATGTCAACGGCGCCATGCTGCGCGCTACCATCCAGGGGCTGGAAGTGCAGCGCGGCACCCTGGCGACCTTGAAATCCATGGGCGCCTCGTTCGCCGATGCAATGAAGCAGGCCACGCCGGACGCGGCCAAAAGCAGTGCCGGGGCGGCCCCGGCGATGCCGATGATGCCCGATCCGACAGTGTGGTGGAATGTGCTGCAGGAGCAATTCAAGCAGGCCGTGGCCAGCGCGGTGCCGCCAGCGGGCAGCTTTTCTGCGCCGGGCGATGGCGCTGCAGCGCCAGCCAAGGCTGCACCCGCGGCAACGGACCCAGGCGAGGCTGCACCGGCGCGCGGCGCCAAAGCCAAGCCGGCGAAGAACTGATGGGGGCTGGCTCAGGCCAGCTTTAAAATCCGGATCGAATCGATCAAACCGTCGGCCTGGCGCTTGACGGTGGCGATATTGATCAAGCCTTCGTCGGCCAGTTGCTTGGCCTGTTCGTGAGCAACCTGAAAACTTTCGACCGTATCGCCTTTGGCGGCGACCGGGCGGATCCAGGCAGTGCTGCCAACTTTCATCTTTTCGTAAACTTCGTGTGCGATATCGCGCATGCGTATGCCTTTCCTGGACAAAACGGGGAATTTTTCTCCCGCGGGGTGAGCAGTTTAGCACTCGTCAAGACAGCGGTGGGCACGGCAGGCGCAATGCAGCGGTAAAAACTGTATTGCTCAAATGCACCCGATTTGCAATTCAGGCGGCGGCGGGCTGGTCTTCGGTGACGGTCACGGGCACCAGCAGCGCCAACTGTTCCATCAATTGGGCAAAGCGCTGCTGTCCTGGCTGGACCCGGTCGATATGCATCAACACTTCAGCCGTCTCGGCGCTGAGAGCCGGGTCGTAGCCGTGCTGCTGCATGTGCGAGAGCAAAATCTGTGCGGCATTGAAGAGAATGCGCATATTGTTTGGCAGCACCTTGCGCGCATGCCGCATCCACTCCAGCGCCTCCTGCATCTTGCCGCCGCGCCAGAGCAGCACGCCTTGGTTCATCAGGTCCGACGCTTCCTTCTTCGAGGCGCGGATCAGGGCTTCGCCCTCTTCCCCCATGCGCGCCTTGTCGAAAATGCGCTGCACTTCATCGAGCAGCACCGTATTGTCGTGGTTGTTGCGCGCCACATAACAGAGCAGTTCCACCGGCGCTTCCTTGACGCCCACGGCCAGCAGCAGGGTCGCCATGTCCAGGCACACGGGAATTTCCGGCCGCACCGGATCGTTATTGAGCAAGACCTCGATCTCGTCACCGGCCTTGCGCGCGCGCCTGAAATCGCCGCTCTCGTGGTAGACCAGGCCCTCGGTGATCTTGGCGCGCAGAGCAATCAGGGCATCGCCCGCAAACTCCTTCTGCACCACCTGCAACAGGTTCAGGGCTTCCTTGACATCGTTTTTCTGGCCACACACGCGCGCCAGTCCCAGGTAGGCGTCGGGACTTTTCATCACGGAATATTCGCCGATGGCGATGCATTTCCTGAAGGCCTTTTCGGCCATGGCCAGGTTGCCCAGTTTTAAGCAAACCTGTCCCAGGCTGCGCTGGCGCAGTACGGAATTGGGCGAGAGCTTGGCCGCCCGTTCCAGCACACTGCAGGCTTCTTCCGTCTGCCCCATCAGCTGGTGGGCGTTGGCGAGCTGATCGTAGGCATCGATGTAATAGCGGTTTTCGGCGATGACGCCCTGAAAAATCTGGCGCGCCTGCTCGTGCTCGCCATTCGCCATGCGGATCCTGGCAAGGCCCGAGCGGGCCCACTGGTATTCGCGCTCTTCCACCACTTTTTCGTAAGCGGCGCGCGCCTTGTCCGGCTCGCCGCTCTTGAGCATCAGCTGCGCCTTCATGCGCAGCAATTCAATGTGATGGACCTTGTCGATGGCGATCTGCTCATCGCACAGGGCGGCGGCGCGCAAATAATCCTTTTCGCTGTAGGCCAGGTCAATCATCTTGAAAACCTGTTTTTTGTGCCACACCCGATTGAGACGGGTCAACAGAACCCCTTCCGTGATCGGCTTGATCAAATACGCGTCGGGCTGGTGTTCCGCCGCGCCCATCACCGACTCGACGCTTTTTTCGGCCGACACCATCAGCCACACGCTGCTGGGCAATAGCAGATTGCGCACCCTCGCCTCTTCCAGCACTTGCTGGCCGTTCTTGCCCTCTCCCAGGTTGTAGTCGCACAGCACGACGTCGTAGCGGATGCGCGCGAGCAAGCCCATGGCTTCGCCGCCGCTGGAGGCCTGGTCGATATTCCTGGCGCCCAGATTGCGCAGGCTTTCGCGCAACAGTTGGCGGATGCCAATGAAGTCATCGACGACCAGGTAATTTTTGGAGGCCCAATCGACGTCGGCCAGGGTGGTGGTGGTGGGGGTGGCGCTCATGGCAAGGTCAGCACAAAGCAGCCGCCGCCCAGCACGCCGCCGTTTTCCAGCCGCACGGCGCCGCTGCGCTGGCGGTGCCGGTGCATCTGCGCGACCTTGCTGGAAAAATACAGGCCGAGTCCGGTACTGTTGGTGCGGAAATTGATGGCGCTGCTGTCGCCCACCGCGGCGCCGGCTTCGAGGATGGCGGCGGGATAGCCTTCGCCGTTGTCTTCCACCCGCAGTTCCAGTTGTCCATCGACCAGGGCGATCGACAGGCGGATGCGATCGCGGGTGTAGTTGACGGCGTTGTTGATGGCGTGGCCCAGCACGCCGACGATGAGGTCTTCGTCCAGATGCCACACCAGGTCAGGCTCGAAACTGGTGTCGAGCACGATGCCGCGCGAAGCGAGCAGCACCCGCGCGCCCGAGACGACCTGCTCGACCAGGTGAGCAATGGCAAGCGGTTGCAGATCGAAGGGATAAGCGCTGTGGCCGACCTGCTTGTACAGCGCCAGCAGGTGCATCAGGTTATCGTTGATGCGGCGCGTCTGGTACAGCATGTGGGCCATCTGGGGCACGGCTGCACCGGCGGACTGGTCCGGTGGCACGCCGGCCAGGGCGCCGTCGAGCAGCTTTTCAAGCGTTCCCGACAGCACACCCAGGGAGTTTTTCATGTCGTGGGCGGTCGACGCGAGGAATAGCGAGAGCTCGTTGGCGCCCGCGCTGGCGGGGGTGTCGTCGGTCATCGTG
>JBJMVV010000294.1:0-6488 GCA_045810505.1 Massilia sp. | reverse complement strand
GGCGCGGGAGGAACGCAGGGCGGCGCCGAGGATTTCCTCGATGCGCAGCTTGGCGCGCTGCCCGGTTTCGTCTTCGGGAAAGTGCACGCCGATGCCCTGAGCCTTGTTATTGGCGGCCGATGGCGTGATCCAGGCCACTTTGCCGGCAATCGGGTACTTGTTGGGGTCGTCCATCAGGGTGAGAATCAGGTAGATCTCGTCGCCCAGCTTGTAGGGCTTGTTGGTGGGAACAAACACGCCGCCATTCTTGAGGAAAGGCATGTAGGCGGCGTACAGGGCCGCCTTTTCCTTGATGGCAAGCGACAGGACCGATGGCCGTGGGGCCGTCGGTGCGCTCGGATCAGTCGGATTGCCGGTCATTCATTTCCTCTCAGGTGCCTCAGGTGCCTCAGGTGCCTCAGGTGCAGCATGCAGTGTAATCAAGCAGCATCGCTTCGACAAACAATTTTGGCGAGAGCGGATGGTCCGCTGTTGCCCTGCGCTCATTGGTATTCTTGATCGCCTGCAACAATTTAGCAGTGTGCACTGTGGCGGCCAAACCTGCAACTTCCTTCTGATACCGGGGGTAATAACGAATGCTGCCGGACATTTTGTACGAGAACACATCGTAGAGCCACCGTTGCTGCCAAGACACGAGCGTGGCCAGGCCGGCTTTGCTCAATTTATCCGCATGTTTCAGGGCATTCTCGGCGTTTGGGCGGGCCAGCACCGCCAGCAGGAGCTCAAGTTCCTCCCGATTGCCCGCTTCCGACTGGGCCAGGGCCGCCAGCGGCGCCCCGCCCTGCTCGCGCAGCCAACTGTCGGCATCCTGCGCCGACAATCCCTGTTCCTGCAACCACGCCAGCGCTTCCGGCTGCCCCGGTAATGGCAGGGCGAACTTGCGGCAGCGCGACAGGATGGTCGGCAACAGGCGGTCAAGGCTGTTCGAAGCGAGCAGGAACACGGTGCCCGGCGGCGGCTCTTCCAGCGTTTTCAGCAAGGCGTTCGAGGCCGGCGTGTTGAGCGCTTCGGCCGGATACAGCACCACCACCCGCAGCCCCTGGCGGTGAGTGGAGATGTTCATGAAGTCGGCCAGTTGCCGGATCTGCTCGATCTTGATGTCTTTCGACGGGGTCTTGCTTGCCTTGGCGCCCTTGGCGGTCTCAGCGCCCTCTTCGCCTTCGGGCGCGAGTTCGTCTTCCAGCGCTTCCGGCCGCACCCGGCGGTAATCAGGGTGATTGTGTTGCAGGAACCAGCCGCAGGAGGCGCACACGCCGCAGGCAAAGCCGTCCGCCTGGACGTTTTCGCACAGCAGCGACTGGGCAAAAGCCTCGATGAAATCCGACTTGCCGGTGCCGGCCTCGCCATGAAAAAGAATGGCGTGCGGCAAACGTTCACGTAACACTTGAAGTTGCTGCCAGCTCGCCCGCTGCCAGGGATAAATCGCGTTATTCATGTTTTGATTCAATCACTTGCAGCACATTGTAAAGGTAGCTTCGCATATAATTGATCCGTCAAGTATATGTCAGGCACACCACAGTTAAAGTAGTTTCTCAACGATGGCCTTGAGACTTTGCTGGATGTCGGCAATCGGCCGGGTCGAATCGACCACCACGATTCGCTCGGGAAACTGGGCGGCGCGGCGCAGGTATTCCTGGCGGCAGTTGGCAAAGAAATCCGCTTGCTCCTGCTCGAACTTGTCGAGCGTGCGGGTGGCGTCCAGGCGCGCCCGGGCGACATCGAGCGGCACGTCGAACAGCAAGGTCAAGGCTGGCTGCAGATGGGGATGCACCCATTGCTCGAGCGCCTCCATTTTGGCGCGGTCCATGCCCCGTCCGCCGCCCTGGTAGGCAAAACTGGCGTCGGTGAAGCGGTCGGAAATGACCCAGTCGCCGCGCGCCAGGGCCGGTTCGATCACCTGGGCCATGTGTTCGCGGCGGCTGGCGAACATCAGCAGCGCTTCCGTTTCCAGGTGCATTTTCTGGTGCAGCAGCAATTCGCGCAGGGCTTCGCCGACGGCGGTGCCGCCCGGTTCGCGCGAGGAGACCACCGTCTTGCCGTGCTGTTTGAGCAAGTCGGCGACAAAGCCGATGTGGGTCGATTTGCCGGCGCCATCGATGCCTTCAAAACTGATGAACTTGCCGGGGGTGATGCGCTCTGGTGTCATGCGTGCTCAGCGTTGGAATTGATTGACGGCCTTGTTATGGTCGTTCAAATTGTCGGAAAACTTGCTGGTGCCGTCGCCCCGCGAGACAAAATACAGGGCGTCGGTCTTGGCAGGCTGCAAGGCTGCTTCCAGCGACTGCAGGCCCGGCAGGGCGATTGGCGTGGGCGGCAGGCCGGCCCGCGTGTAAGTATTGTACGGGGTGTCCGCTTCCAGGTCGCGCTTGCGGATCTTGCCTTCGTACTTGTCGCCCATCCCATAGATGACAGTCGGATCGGTCTGCAGCAGCATGCCGGTCTTGAGGCGGTTGACGAAGACGCCGGCAATCATGGCCCGCTCGGACTTTTGCCCCGTCTCCTTCTCGACGATCGACGCCATCGTCAAGGCCTGGTAGGGCGTGGCGTAAGGCAAGCTCGGGTCGCGTTTTTTCCACGCATTGTTCAGATGGCTTAACAACTGGCTGTGCGCCTGTTTATATACCTGCATGTCCGGCGAACCCTTGGCGAACAAATAGGTGTCGGGGAAAAACAGGCCTTCGGGTATTTTGAAATCGGACGACAGCTTGCTCATCAGTTCAGCGTCCGACAGCTCGGCGGTCTCGTGCCGCAGGCCCTTGTTGGCAGCCACCGCCAGGCGCATCTGCCTGAAGGTCCAGCCTTCGATGATGGTCAGCGATTCCTGGGCGAATTCGCCCCGCACCAGTTGATCGAGCAGCTTGCGGGGCGTGGTATTTGGTTTGAGCTCGTAGCTGCCGGCCTTGATGCGCGAGGCCTTCTGCGTCACCCGGGCCAGCAGCGCGAACAGGGTGGGATTGAGGGGAACGCCGGCCTCGGCCATTTGCTGGGAGGCGACGCCCACGCCACTGCCGGGCAGGATGGTAAACGAGATGACCGGTTCTGCGCTGGTGATGGGCTGCTTGGCCCACCAGCTGAAAGCGCCGGCGGCGGCCACGGCGGCCACGCAGCCGGTAATGATGAGTTTTTTGAAGATGCCCATATTGGTTTTCTTGGTTTTTCGCGGCGTCCGGCGGGAATTTCTCGACATCTTTATAATGAACCCGTAATGATAATGCTTTAGTTGATCAGTTGGGAATATATGGACCATAGGAATGATTGCCTGGCCCCCCAAGGCAGCGATAATACCGCGCCCGCCGCTTCTGCCGGCGGCGCTTTGAACACAGAACAATTGGCCGGCGGCTTTATTGCCCAAATCGAGAGCCTGGGACTGATTGCAGTCACGGGCGAAGACGCCGCCAGCTTCCTGCATAATCAGTTGACCAATGATGTGGAGCATCTCGGCGCGGCCGAGGCCCGCCTGGCCGCCTACTGCTCGCCCAAGGGCCGCATGCAGGCCAGTTTCATGATGTGGCGCACGGCCGAGGCGGTGTATCTGCAACTGTCCCGCGAGCTCCAGCCAGCCCTGCAAAAACGCCTGTCGATGTTCGTGCTGCGCGCCAAGGCGAAACTGCTTGATGCCAGCCCTGATGTCCTCACCCTGGGTTTCGGTGGCGCTGCTGCTGGCGAAGCCCTGCGCGAGGTGGTGGGCGAACTGCCCGCCACGCCCTACAGCAAGCTCGACACGCCAGCCGGCACGCTGATCGCCCTCTCGCCGGCATTCGGTGCGCCCCGCTATCTGTGGCTGACCTCGCCTGCGCAGGCCGCAAGCGCCCTGCCCGCCCTGCAAAGCCGCCTCGCTCTTGGGGGCGACCAGGCCTGGTCGCTGGCCGCGATCCACGCCGGCGTGCCGCTGATCACGCAAAAGACCCAGGAACAGTTCGTGCCGCAAATGGTCAATTTCGAACTGCTGGGCGGCGTCAATTTCAAGAAGGGCTGCTATCCCGGCCAGGAAATCGTCGCCCGCAGCCAGTATCTTGGCAAGCTCAAGCGCCGCACCGCGCTGGCCAGCGTGGCAGCGCGTGCCGAGGCTGGCGAGGAAGTGTTTGCCGAGAGCGATCCGGGCCAGCCCTGCGGCATGGTCGTCAATGCCGCGCAAAACGGTGACACGGGCGAAGCGCACCTGCTGGTGGAACTCAAGCTCGCCGCGCTCGATGGCGCCACCGTGCGCCTCGGCGCGGCCGATGGCCCCGCGCTGCACTTCCTGCCCATGCCCTACCCGCTCGACGCCATCGACGTCTAAGCCATGTCCAGCATCACACATGTCCCGGCGGCAGTCGCACGGCGCGATCTCTACATCTATTACCAGGTGCCCGAGGCCGCGCTTTCACAGGCAGCCGCATGCGTGGGCGCCATCCAGGCGGCGCTGGGCCGCGGCGAACTCAAGCGCCGCCCCGGGGCCGACGATGGCCGCGTTACCCTGATGGAAATCTACCTGGACACGGATGACGCTTTTGCCGCCGCGCTCGAGCGCCGCGTGCAGGCGCATTGCCTCACAGCCCTGCTGGCTGGTGCGCGCCACACCGAAGTGTTCACCAATCTGCCTGCCACGGAAAGCCTGCCATGTGCCTGATCGTTTTTGCCTGGCAAGTCGTGCCGGGGATGCCCCTGGTGGCGGCCGCCAACCGCGACGAATTTTATGACCGTCCCGCCCTGCCCGCCGCGCCCTGGGCCGACCATCCCAATATCGTGGCCGGCCGCGACCTGCAGGGCGGCGGCAGCTGGATGGGCGTCAGCGACGAAGCCGGCGGCGCCCGTTTTGCGGCGCTGACCAATATCCGCGCGCCAGGTGAGCGCCGTCCGGATGCCCCCACCCGCGGCGCCCTGGTGGCCGATTTCCTCGGCAGCAGCCTGTCCGCCGCCGACTACATCGCCCGCATTGCGCCGCACGCCCACGCCTACAACGGTTTCAACCTCGTGCTGGGCGACCGCAACGGCCTCTACTGGTTTTCCAATCGCGCCGGCGACGATCCGCGCAACGGCCAGCCGCTGGGACCGGGCATTTATGGCCTGTCCAACGGCCTGCTCGACGCGCCCTGGCCCAAGGTGCTGCGCACCAAGGCCCAGTTCGCCAGCCTGCTTTGCCAGGCTGCACCCGATGACGCCTATTTCGAGATGCTGTCGGACACTACCCGCGCGCCGGACCAGCGATTGCCGCAGACCGGCATCGACCTGGAACTGGAGCGGGTGCTCTCGGCCGTGTGCATCGAGTCGCCTGCTTATGGCACACGGGCTTCGACGGTGGTGCGGCTGTTTGCCGATGCGCCGCCGCAATTGCACGAAAAAGTGCTGCATTGAGCGGCCCGGCGGCTGACAGGAGCGCACGGTGGACGCGCTAAGGCTGGGCCCGCTCGTATTTCCCATCGAGGTGGTGCTGGCGCTGGCCGGCGTGCTGCTGGCCGTCACGCTCGCCGGGCGCAAGCGCGCGGCCGATGACAGGGATGCGGGCGACGTGCTGTGGAAAATGATCCTGGCCGGCTTTGCTGTCGGGCGGCTGGTGTTTGTCGTGCGCCATTGGGACGTGTATGCCGGCGCCCCTTTCGGCATGCTGGACCTGCGTGATGGCGGGCTCGACGTGTTTGCCGGCCTGGTCAGCGCCGCCTTGCTGGGCTTTGAACTGAGCCGGCGCTCGCGGCCCCTGCGCCGGGCCGTGTTCAGCGCCGCGCTGGCTGGCTGCGCCGTCTTTTTTGGCGGCGGGGCGCTCAACACGGCCTTCACGCCCGCCGGTGCAGCAGTGCCGGCGCTGGCGCTGCATCATCTGGCAGGCGCCCCGGCGCAGCTGCGCGATTTTCATGGCAAGCCGCTGGTCGTCAACCTGTGGGCCACCTGGTGCCCGCCCTGCCGGCGCGAATTGCCCGCACTGGCTGCCGCACAGCGCGCCCATCCGGAAGTCGATATCGTGTTCGTTAACCAGGGCGAAGCGGGGTCAGCCGTGTCCGCCTCTCTGGCCGGACGCCAGCTGGTGCTGGCCAACGTCCTGCTTGACCCCGCCAGCCAGCTGGCGGCACGCGCCGGAGCGGCGGGCTTTCCCACCACCCTGTTTTATGACGCTGGCGGCCACCTGGTGAAGCGCCACGTGGGCGAATTGTCGGCGGCGACGCTGGCCGAACAGATCGCCGCCATGCGCTAGGGCGCGGTTCGGGCGGGCGTAGCCATCCTGGGCCGCGGCACGAAAGAATCAGCGAGCGCCGCGGTCCAAAAGCGGGGACAGGGCATTCGCATGCGAATGCGGTGCCAGTCCCCACTGCTAATTGGGCCGCCTTACCGGCCGGCGATGTAAATAGAATCGGGGACTGGCGCTGCATTCGCATGCGGATGTGGTGGCAGTCCCCAGTGCGGCAAGCCGCACTAGGCCGGCTTGCCCATTTTCGCGCGCAGCATGTCGCGGATGTGGGGCGTGGCGGCGTAGGGATCGGCCGGATTGCGCCCGTGCACGATGTCTTCCATCCGCG
>JBJMVV010000293.1:0-13176 GCA_045810505.1 Massilia sp. | reverse complement strand
CCTGTTCCAGGCCTGCCGCGGAAGGCTCGGCGGGATTCAAGCCCACCGCAAAGCGTCCGCCCGTCATGGAAAGCTCCTGCATCGCTTCGGTGACCTGCTCGCCCAGGCGGCGAGCGGCGGCGGCGCGCAATTTCGACAGCTTGCCGGCCGCCTTTAGATAACGCTCTTCCAGCGCGGCTTCCTGCTGGCGCAAGCCTTCCAGGTCCGAGGCGCCCGACAATTCGGCCAGCTTTTCCGTCAGCGAGACATGTTCTTCCGGCAGGGTTTCCGGTGTCACTCGGAACTTGCGGGCGGCGCTGTGCAGGGCGTCCATGCGGGCGTCTACGTCACGCAGGCGCTGGGGATCGAGTTCGACCCGGTCCAGGTAATCGTTGAGCGCGTACACGGCTTCCTGCAATTGGATACGGGCCGGCTCCATGCAATCGAGCACGCCTTGCAGTTGACTGTCGACGGCGACCAGCTTGCCCAGTTTGGTGTTGAGGGACGACAGTTGCGACAGGATCGGCTGGTCCGATTCGGACAGGGCCGCCAGCGCTTCCTGCGCGCCTTCGAGCAGGCTGGCCGCGTGCGACAGGCGGCTGTGTTCGTTGCTGATGTCGGTCCACTCGCCCGGTTTCACCGCCAGCTTATCGAGTTCGGCCACCTGCCACTCCAGCCGCTCGCGTTCGATCAGGACGTTTTTTTCGTCGCGCTCGAATGCTTCGCGCTGGCGCACCACGGCGCGCCATTGTTTATGCAGTCCCGCCACTTCCAGCGCCAGCGGGGCGGCGCTGGCGTCTTGCAGTTGCGCCTGGTTGTCCAGCAGGCCGCGCTGCGCATCGAGTTTCAATAGCGACTGGTGGGCGTGCTGGCCGTGGATGTCGACCAGCAGGTCGCCCAGTTCGCGCAGTTGCGAGGCGGTCGCGGCGATACCGTTGATGTAGGCCTTGGAACGGCCGGCGTTGTCGATCACGCGGCGCAGCAGGGCGCCGCCTTCTTCCAGGGCAAACTCGTGCTCCGCCAGCCAGGCTGCGGCCGCGGCATCGGCTTCAATCTGAAAATCGGCGCTGATGTCGGCCTTGGCGGCGCCTTCGCGCACCACCGAGGCATCGCCGCGCCCGCCCAGGGCCAGTTGCAGCGCGTCGATCAGGATGGATTTGCCGGCGCCCGTCTCGCCGGTGAACACGGAAAAGCCGTTGGCAAATTCCAGTTCGATGGTGTCGACGATGACGAAATCACGGATGGTGAGAGTACGCAGCATGCAATCAAAAACTCAAAAAGAGAAAACGGAAATGGCGGTGGCCGGCGGCGAATTCAACATCATGTAGGCAACATCATGTGAGCTTGCCGTCGCCCGAAGGGTATTCGTTCCAGTGAAGTTTTTCACGCAGGGTGTCGTAGTAACTCCAGCCCTGCGGGTGCAGGAAGGTAATGCTGTTGGGCGAGCGCTCGATGACGATCTGGTCGCCGTGGGCCAGACTGGCAAAGGTCTGCATGTCGAAATTGACGCTGACGTCGCGCCCGCTGACGATCTGCACGACGATGCGGCTTGAATCGGGAATCACGATGGGCCGGTTCGACAGCGCGTGCGGCGCAATCGGCACCAGCACGATGCCGCCCAGGCTCGGGTGCAGCAGCGGCCCGCCCGCCGAGAGCGAGTACGCCGTCGAGCCGGTGGGGGTGGAAATGATCAGGCCGTCCGAGCGCTGGTTGTACATGAAGTGCTCGTCCACCGTCACTTTCAGTTCGACCATGCCGGCGCCCGCGCCGCGCGAGACCACGACGTCATTGACCGCCAGCCCGCCGGCGATGGCAACGCCGCCGCGCATGACCTGGGCTTGCAGCAGGGTGCGCTTTTCCGCCTTGGACTGGCCCGATAACAATTCATCGAGCACGGGCAGCATGCGCTCGATGGGGATGTCGGTCATGAAGCCCAGCCGGCCCTGGTTGATGCCGATCAGCGGCACATCATACGGCGCCAGCTGGCGCGCGATGCCCAGCATGGTGCCGTCGCCGCCCATGACGATGGCGGCCTTGGCCACCTCGCCGATCTGGGCCACCGTCAAGGCTTCCAGGCCGGTGATGCTGATGTGGCCGGCCGTTTCCGCATCGAACACGACCCGGTAGCCCAGCTCCTGCAGATGGTCGACCAATCCCTGCACGGGCCCCTCGATGCCAACCGTATTGCGCCTGACCACGAGCGCGATGGTGTGTTGCGGTGCTGGCGTTAAAGGCATGAAATCTCGGTTTGAGGATGGCGACACGCAGGAGGTTACCGCAAATTGCGACTGCCCGGTGATCGGGCTGGCAAGACATTTTTGCACCGCGCGATCACTGTATATAAGCACAGTATAGTTGGGCGTCCGCGGTTCACGCAAGCGGCGCGCAGTCGCTGCGCCACTTTGGTCAAGGCGCGCCGTCCAAACGCGCGACCCGCTTCGCTTGCTGTCGATAACATTCACACAATTACGCAAGGAAGGAGCATTACCATGAGCGACAAACTGCACGATGCCGACATCAATACCGACGAGAAGATCAAGAACGACCAGGTCAGGCGCATGCCGCACGAGCGCGACGAATCGCCTGACGGCCAGGACGCTGATCCACGGGGCGTGATGCAACAGGCCGCGTCGGATCTCGAGAACGGCCTGGTCGATACCGACCTGCACGGCAAACCAGGAGCGGCGGCGAATGTCGACACCGGGGCGGCCGCTGCGGGCACGGGACAAGCCAAACCCCAGCAGGACAACGCCGACAGCATGCGTTTTACCACCAACATCACCAAATCGAAAGGCACTACCCCATGAAGCAAGGCCTGATCCTGTCCGCCCTCTCCCTCACGCTCGCTGCCATCGGCGCGCCAGCGCTGGCGCAAAGTTATGCCGTCGGCTTCGGTCCGAATCCCCAGTTGCCGGCACAGGAAAAAAGCCTGATTCCGACCGTGAACGTGGCCACTGCCGTCGGCTGGCCCAACGGCGGCAAGCCGGTTGCCGCCAGCGGCATGAGCGTAACGGCGTACGCCAGCGGCCTGGACCATCCGCGCTGGATGTATATGCTGCCCAACGGCGACATCCTGGTGGCCGAGACCAACAAGCCAGCCAAGGAAGACAAGGAAAAGCACCAGATCAAGGCGGCCGTGATGGGCATGGCCATGAAAAAAGCCGGCGCCGGGGTGGACTCGCCCAACCGCATCATCCTGCTGCGCGGCATCGGCGCAAACGGCCAGGCGGCCAGCAAGACCGTGTTCATGGAAGGGCTCAATTCGCCGTTCGGCATGACCCTGGTCGGCAATGAACTGTTCATCGCCAATGCCGACGCCATCGTCAAGGTTCCCTACCAGACGGGCGACACGAAAATCACCGCCAAGCCGGTCAAGGTGGCCGATCTGCCGGCCGGCATCAACCACCACTGGACCAAGAACGTCATCGCCAGCAAGGACGGCAAGTTCCTCTACGCCACCGTCGGCTCGAACAGCAATGTGGGCGAAAACGGCATGGACAAGGAAGAAGGCCGCGCCGCCATCTGGCAATTTGACCGCGCCACCGGCAAGGGCAAGATTTTTGCGTCGGGCCTGCGCAACCCGAATGGCATGGCCTGGAATCCCCAGAGCGGCATGTTGTGGACGGCTGTGAACGAACGCGATGAACTGGGCAATGACCTGGTGCCCGACTACATCACCTCGGTCAAGGAAGGCGCCTTCTACGGCTGGCCCTACAGCTACTATGGCCAGAACGTCGACACCCGCATCCAGCCGCAGAAGCCGGACCTGGTCGCCAAGGCCATCCCGCCCGATTACGCCATGGGCGCCCATACCGCCTCGCTGGGCCTGACGTTTTATGAAGCCGACCTGTTTCCGCAACTGAAAAACGGCGCCCTGGTCGGCCAGCACGGCTCCTGGAACCGCAAGCCCGCCTCCGGCTACAAGCTGGTGTTCGTGCCGTTTGCGGGCGGTAAGCCGAGCGGCCCGCCGCAGGATATTTTGACTGGCTTTCTCAGCCCTGAAGGTAAAGCCTGGGGCCGGCCGGTTGGCGTGATCGCCGACAAAACCGGTGCTATCCTGTTGGCTGACGATGTCGGGAATGTCATCTGGCGCGTCACACCGGCCGGCAAGTAATCGCGGCCACGCTCGCTGCTCTCACTCACGCTGTATCTAAAGGGGAACAACAATGGTCATCAAGAAATCCGCCAGCGCTTCATGGCGCGGCGGCATCAAGGACGGCATCGGCAGTATCTCGACGCAAACCGGCGTGCTCGACAAGGCGCCCTACGGCTTCAAGGCGCGCTTTGAAGACGGTCCGGGCACCAATCCCGAGGAGCTGGTCGGCGCGGCGCATGCGGGCTGCTTCACCATGGCCCTCTCCCTGGTGCTGGAAAAAGCCGGCCTGAAGGCAACGCAAATGGACACCACGGCCACCATCACCCTCGAGCAGCAGGGCGACGGTTTTACGATCACCCATTCGCACCTGTCCTTGACGGCAACGGTTCCCGGCGCCACTGATGAAGCGTTTCAAAAGGCCGCCAAGGACGCCGAGCAAAACTGCCCGGTCTCCAAGCTGCTCAAGGCGGAAATCACGATGGAAGCCAAGCTCAATTCCTGACTTGACGGCATGCCATCACAAAATTCGATGGAGGGGTAGAATCACCGCTTCTCAATAAAGAGGTGATCCTGATGCGTATTTTGCACACCATGCTGCGGGTCGGCGACCTGCAGCGCTCCATCGATTTTTATACCAAGGTGCTGGGCATGAAACTGCTGCGCACCAGCGACAACCCCGAATACAAATACACCCTCGCCTTCGTCGGCTACGGCAACAATCCCGACCACGCCGAACTGGAGCTGACCTACAACTACGGCGAAACCAGCTACGACATGGGCACGGCCTACGGTCATATCGCCATTTCCGCCGACGATATCTACGCCACCTGCGCCTCCGTGCGCAGCAATGGCGGCAACATCACGCGCGAGCCGGGCCCCGTCAAGGGCGGCAGCACGGTGATCGCGTTCATTACCGATCCGGACGGGTACAAGGTGGAACTGATCGAGCGCAAGGACCAGGCGGCCGGCGCCGGCTTGCACTGAACAGCGCCGTTGCAGCTAGGCGGCGTCCCGGAAGAAATCCCGTAAATCGCCGATGATCGCTTGTGGCTCCTCCCATGCGGCGAAGTGGCCGCCGCTGGGGTGGTAGCGCCACTGCCTGAGATTGTAGTAGCGCTGGGCCCAGCGGCGTGGCCCATTGCAAATCTCTTCCGGAAACACCGACACGGCGACAGGGGCTTCGACCACTGGACTGCGGGAATGGGCAGGCGTCCATGGATGATGCGCCGCTTCGTAGTAATAGCGCGCCGACGTCCCGAAACTTTGCGTGACCCAGTAAATCATGATGGTGGTGAGCAAGTCGTCCTTGCTGAAGCGCGTTTCGACATTGCCGCCACAGTCGCTCCAGCTGCGTTGTTTTTCGACGATCCAGGCGGCCAGGCCAACCGGGGAGTCATTGAGCGCCATCGCGATGGTTTGCGGCTTGGTGCTTTGCAGCGCGGAGTAGGCCGCCTCACTGGCAAAAAATCCGGCCAGGCGCTCGGCGAGCAGCGCTTCATCCGGGTCGTAGTCTTCGGGGGCCGGCAGGGCGCCGCTGAACAGATCGAGCGGCAGGGTCATCGCCAGGTGCACGCCCAGCATGCGCTCGGGGTAGCGGTGCCCCAGGTCTGCAGTGACCAGCGCGCCCCAATCGGCGCCGTGCGCGGCGAAGCGGGAATAGCCCAGCCGCTCCATCAATTGCACCCACAGACCGGAAGTACGCCAGAAATTGATGCCCGTCTTGCTCAGGGGTGTGGAAAAACCGTAACCCGGCAGGGACGGCACCACCACGTCGAAGCTGTCGGCCGCATCGCCGCCGTACGCCACCGGATCGGCCAGGGCATCGATGACTTTGTGGTACTCCCAGAATGTCCATGGCCAGCCATGCGTGAGGATCAGCGGCTTGGGGTTCGGCCCCTTCCCGCGCACGTGCATGAAGTGAATCGGCATGCCATCGATCTCCGTTTCAAATTGCGGATACCGGTTCATGGCCGCTTCGTGAATACGCCAGTCGTAGCCGTCGATCCAGTAGGCGACCAATTCTTTCAGGTAGGCCGTATTGCTGCCGTACTGCCACTGATCGTTGGCAAAGTCCTCGACCCAGCGCGTCGTTTGCAGGCGCGAGCGCAGGTCGTTCAGCACCGCATCGGGAATGTCCACATGGAACCGTTTCATACTACCGTCCCCCTCAACGTAAAAAAGCGCCATGGACCGACCGGCATCCATGGCGACCTGCCGCGCTTCTGTTAGCTGCGCAGCGACTTGAAGCCGGCGCGGACTTCCTGCGTGAAGATGACGGGCTGTTCCCAGGCAGCAAAGTGGCCACCCCGGTCGACACGGTTGTAATACATCAGCTTGGGAAACGCCCGCTCGGACCAGCTGCGCGGAGCTGGGTACAGTTCATCCGGGAACACGCTGACGGCGACGGGAATCTTGACGTCCTTGACGTTGAAAAAGCCCAGCTTGTTCTCCCAGTAGAGCCGGCCCGAGGACACCCCGGTATTAGTCAGCCAGGTCAGGGTGATGTTGTCGAGGAAATCGTCGCGCGAAATACCGCTGGGTTGGCCAAAAAAGGCGCCGGCAATCAGCTTCTGGCTGCGCGCGTCGTGATCGAGCAAGTAGCTGGCCAAAGCAAGCGGCGAATCGGCCAGGCCGTACAGGGTCTGGGGCCGCAAGCCCATCTGGAAGGCGTAACCGATTCCTTTTGAAAAGACAAACAACAGCTCCTGGTAGCACGCTTTCTCGTCAGCGGACAGGCCCGCTGGCGCCGGCGCGCCGCTAAAGGCCATGGCGTGGATATCGTTGGGAATGGCGCCGGGCATATTGGTGTGGATACCCAGCAATTCCGGGGCAGCCTGCACGGCCATCTGCTCGGTAATGACCGCGCCCCAGTCGCCGCCCTGCGCGACGTATTGCTTGTAGCCCAGGCGCTTCATCAGCACACCCCAGGCGCGGGCAATGCGGGGCGTGTCCCAGCCGGCAGCGCTTGGTTTGCCCGAATAGCCATAGCCGGGAATCGACGGGATCACAAGGTGAAACGCGTCGCTCGCGCTACCGCCATGCGCGGTGGGATTGGTCAGGGGATCGATGATTTTCATTTGCTCGATCACCGAGCCTGGCCAGCCATGCGTGACGATCATCGGCAGCGCGTTCTCGTGGCGCGAGCGGACGTGAATAAAATGAATGTCGAGCCCGTCAATTTCCGTGATGAACTGGGGGTAAGCATTCAGCCGGGCCTCGACCTTGCGCCAGTCGTAATTGGTCGACCAGTACTGGGCAATTGCCTTGACGGTGGCGAGCTGGATGCCTTGTGTTGCATCGGAGACGGTTTCCTTTTCCGGAAAGCGGGTGGCCTTGATGCGCCTGCGCAGGTCGCTGAGCTCGGATTCGGGCACGTTGATGTGGAAAGGACGGATGGCGACGCCATCCGTACCGATTTGCTGAGATTGCTGTGTCATGGCTTGTGACCTTTCTGAAAGACTGATGAGACCGAGCATGCTCGCTGCGCCGGTGGCGGCCGCCTTGCAAACAAAACGGCGGCCATAATCTGGTGTCTGTTGCATGGAGAACTCCTTTGCACGCGTTCGCTGCTTTTTGGGTGCGACTACAAATGTTCACAACCCTGCACACAGGATGGCGCAGTGTGGCGTTGGTTTGTATTGGGCAGAAGATCAGCGCGACAGGGAGAAACGCGCCTGGGGCAGCGCGCGCCATCGAATTGTCGGTTTGGCTAAACTGCCGTGCAGGCCACTGCCTGACTGGCGAAGATGGCGGCGCTTTGGTTTACGGCACCGCCGGCAGCGTGAAGTCGAAAGCGCCACCCAGCGGCCAGTCGCCATCGACCCATAGCTTGCCGCCATGCGCTTGAATGATGGTCCGGCAAATCGACAAGCCGATGCCCACACCGCCCGGCTTGGTCGTAAAAAATGATTCGAAGACCTGCTCGTGGTGCTCGGGCGCGATGCCGGGCCCACTGTCGCGCACCGAGACCAGCACACCCCCGCTGCTCGACATGGCCGAGTGAACGCCCAGGATCCGTCCCTTGCGGTCGCCTTCGGCCATGGCTTCGATGGCATTGACGATGAGATTGAGCACCACTTGCTGCAGCTGGATGCGATCGCCGTGCACCGGCGGCAGGCGCTCGGCGAGCTGTGCCTGCAAGGTAATGGCGTGTTTGGACAATTCGCCGCGCACCAGTGCGATCACGTTGCGGATGGCCTCGTTGAGATCGACCTTGTCCTGGCGCGGCGGCACCTTGCTGACCTGGTCGCGGATGCCTTTGATGATGTCGTGGGCGCGATAAGTGTCGTCCACCACGCAGGCTAGCGCTTCGCCCACATCGGCCAGTGCAGGTGGACTTGCCGCCAGAAAGCGCAGCGCGGCATGGGCGTTATTGCGCATGGCACCGATGGGCTGATTGACCTCGTGGGCAATCGATGCCGTCAACTGGCCCATGGTGGCCAGGCGATTGGCGTAGGCCAGATCCATCTGCAACGCGCGCAGGGCCTCGGCATCACGCTTGCGCTCGCTCAGATCGAGCACGAAAGCGACCACCTGCCCGCTTTCGTCTTCAAACCTGGCGGCGCCCACCAGCACCGGGACGCGGCTGCCATCCTTGCGGAAGAATTCCTTTTCGAAAGGCTGCAAGCGCCCCGTCAATTTCAGCTCCGGCATCCGGAAAGCCTCATCCATGTGCAGCCATTCCGGTGGCGTGATTTTCGGCCAGCATACCCCTCGCGCGACAAACTCGTCGCGGTTATAGCCCACGATGCGCAGGAAGGCATCGTTGGCCTCGATAATGCGGCCGTCCACCGCGCTGATGACAATGCCGATGATGTTGGCGTCGACCAGCCGGCGTATCTTTGCTTCACGCTCGGCAAGGTCGCGGTACAGCCGTGCATTTTCCATCGACACGGCCGCCTGCGAGGCCAGCAATTTCAGGATGGCGATGCGGGCTGGCGTAAATGCACTGGGCGCGAGATTGTTCTCGAGGTAGAGCATGCCAAGCAGGCGCGACTGTTTCAGAATGGGCATGCACATGACGGAACGGGCGTGGCGCTCGCGCACATAATCATCGTCGGAAAAAGCGCTGGCGTTCATCGCGTCGTGCAGCAGGACACTGTCCCCGGTGCGCAGCGCGTAACGGAACACCGATTGCGGCAGGTCGGCAGCGCCGATCGCCGACTGCCGCAGCTGCACCTGCACCTGCGCCGCGCTGGTGATGACTTCCGCCTCGATCCGATAGTCGCCCTCGAAGGGCAGGATCAGCAGTCCCCGTTCGGCGCCAGCATGTTCAACTGCGGAGCGCATCAGGGTGTCGATCAGTTTTTCCAGCACGATTTCGCCCGACACCGCTTCGGATATTCTGAGCACGGTGGCCAGGTCGAGATGTTCAACCGGTGCATTGATGGTCGTGGCGCCCTCGGCAAGGGAATGGTCCAGGCTCAGTGCGGGGAAGTCATGCCTGAGTTGGCGCGTTTTCGCCTCGGCGCCCCAGCGGGTGTAATACAGGCAGGAATCCCGTAAATAGACCAGGGCAATCTTCTTGAAACCACGCTCAGCGTAATAGCGTCCCGCCAGTTCATTGGCCAGCGCCTCATTGTGGATCGAGCCGTTTTCATGCGCCAGCAGGATCGCCTCCTCGTACAGGTTCTGGGCCTCCAGCTGCCGCGCTTCAAGTCGGGCTATCTCGGCGCGGACCAGCGCGGTGCGTTCGGCAAAATTGGCCGGGCAATGCAGGGCCCACACTTCGAGTTGGTGGTGATGCACATTCAATGCAGCAATGATGGCGGGGCGTTCCCCATCGCCGGCCTGGTGCCAGTACGCGGCGTGGGCAAGCGCCGCATAAAAGCGGAAATCAGCCGTCACGATCTGGCCCGGCGCCGACCAGATCAGGCTTTGCGCACGCGCTGCGGCGTCCGTGGCCGAGGCAAAATCGCCGGCAAAAAAGCGTGCCTGCAGCTTGCGGGTCCAATAGCAGAATTCAGCCAGAGAGAGAACCGGATTGCTGGCCAGATCACGTTCGGCGGCCGCTTCAGTGTATAGCTCGGTGTCGAGTATGCCGAAGTGCCCGTTCAGTGCCCGCAGGGAGCGAATCAGCCCCAGCTGTGAATTGCAGTTGTGGATGACGTAGCCAAAACCCACGCGCTGACCGAAGGCCAGGCCATTTTCCGCTTCGCGCTCCAAGTCGGGCAACGAACAATCGCCCGCCAGCAGGTAGTTTGCGACAATCTGTTCGCCCCGGTAGGCAGCGAACGTCAGATCACCCGCGCGGTAGGCGAGATCGAAGGCGCGGTCGAGCAAATCACGCTCGCTGGCGACATGCCGCACCCATGGCACCACAGCATTGCTGAAGGTGATGTACATGCGCGCCTGGTAGCGCGTCAGGCCGCGCGTTTCAACCAGATCGAACCCCAGCTGGCCGAACCGGTAGCCATCCCTGTAATTGTCAAACTGGGGACCTGCCGCCATGGCAAACCAGGCGTAGCCAAAACACGAGCCGTCGCAGTTGCCGTGTTCCAGGCTGAGATTGACCATCCGGCACAAGGTCAGCGAAAACAGGTGTTCGTCATAAAAAAGAGCGGGCGTGACAATTTCGGAAAAAACTTCCATCGTGTCGATATAGTCCGTGTCGTCTGACAGGGGCAGATCGACCAGTTCTTCAATGGCGCGTGCACCGAGCAGCGTCCAGATGCGCTCGTACTCGCGCATCGCATCGGCCCTGGTCGGATGCCCTGACCATGCCGTGCCATCCTGGCGCAGCCAATCGAGAAAGACGTCGACGCCGCGATCGCTCTGATCCATCGCGGTATAGAGCGTCAGGCGCAGCCGCGTGACCAGGCAGGCATCGTGGCGATTGGCAGCGCGCACGACCAGCCGCGCCAGGCGCGCTTCCGCCGCCACCATATCCATCGTCATCAGCTCGCATTCGGCGATGAGAAATTCAATCGAAAAAAACAGCGCATAGTGGTTCGCCCACGCCGACTCCGGCAAGAGCGCACTGCCCACGCGCAGGTATTTAAGGGCCGCATCGTAGGCGGTGGCATTTTTCGCGCGTCGGCCTGCGATCAGGTTCAGTTGCGCGACCTGGACCAATTCGGCACCGGCGCGCAGGAGATGGGCGCCCCGGTTGAGCTGATTGACGATTTCGAAAACGCCTTCTTCGATTTTCGCCGAAGGCGTGTGCGCGGCCAACAACAGACCAATGCGCAGGTGCGCTTCCGCCCGCTCGGACGGGGGAATCTGCGAATAGGACGCTTCCTGCACCCGATCGTGCAGAAAGCGATAGGAATCTTCAGCGCGAAACACCAGCCCTGAATGCACCGCCTCGCCAAGGCGCCGGTGCATGTCCTGCACGCTACCGCCCTGATAGGCCATGCCGAGCATATCGAAACTTGCTGTGTTGCCCATGCAGGCGAACTGGCGCAGGGCAAGCTGGGTTTTGGGCGCAAGGCGACGCAGTTTCGCCACCATCAGTTCAACGACATTATCGGTAAAATTTTTCGCCAGGATGCGCTCCAGATCCCATACCCAGCGGCCCAGTTCGTAATCAAAAACAAGCAGACCTTCATCGGTAAGGGCGCCGATGAACTGGATGGAAAAGAAGGGATTGCCGGTGGTTTTAGCGTGGATTAGCGCGGCGAGGGACGCGGCCTGCGCCAGGTCGCAGCGCAGCGTGTCGCCCAGTAACTGGCCCAGGTCTTCGCACGCGAGCGGTTCCAGCACGATGTCATGCACCGGCGCGCCAGTGCAACGAATTGCCTCGAGCTTGAGTAAAAGTGGATGGGTCGGACTGACCTCATTGTCGCGGTACGCGCCGATCAGCAGCAAGTGTTGCAGATCGTCGCTGACCAGCAAATCTTCCAGCAAATCGAGCGTCGCGCTATCGAGCCATTGCAGATCGTCGAGGAACAGCGCCAGCGGATGCTCGGGCCGCGCGAAGGCAGCGATGAAGCGTCGGAACACCAGCTGGAAACGCCGCTTGGCTTCTTTCGGCGGCAACGCCGGCACTGCCGGCTGTTCGCCGATGATATGCCCCAGCTCAGGCACCAGGTCGACCATCAGAAGGCCGTTCGGCTCGACCGCTGCCTGCAGCACGGCGCGCCACTGTTGCAGTGACGCCTCATTGGCGCTTAACAGCGGGCGGATGAGGCTTTGAAACGCCTGCGCCAGCGTGGCATAAGGAATATCGCGTTTGTATTGGTCGAATTTTCCCGATGCGAACAGGCCACGCGGAGGCACAAGGGGCTTGTGCAACTCGTTGACGACGGCCGACTTGCCGATGCCCGAATAGCCGGAAACCAGCACGAGCTCAGTGCGGCCGCCGGCGACGATGCGGTCGAACGCAGCGAGCAAGGTGGCTATTTCGCGATCGCGGCCATACAGCTTCTCGGGAATCATCAGGCGGTCCGGCGTGTCCGATAGCGCGAGCTCGAAGGGGGCGATACTGCCATGCGCATCCCACGCCGCCAGGCAGTGTGCGAGGTCGCTTTCGATGCCCTTGGCGGTCTGGTAGCGCTCTTCGACTGTCTTGGCGAGCAGCTTCATCACAATGGCGGACAAGGCTGGCGGGATGGCTGCATCGCGCTCGTGCGGCGTGATGGGCTGGCGTGCAATATGGCAGTGCACCCATTCCATGGGATCGGCGGCGGCAAAGGGCAATTGGCCGGTCAGCATCTCGTAAAAGCTGACCCCGAGGGAATAGAGGTCGCTGCGCGAATCAATCGAGCGGTTCACCCGTCCCGTTTGTTCCGGAGCCATGTAGGCGAGAGTACCCGCAATCAGTTCGGGCGGTTCAGGCGAATGGCGCTCGCGTGTCAGGCGCGATGCAATGCCAAAGCCGGTGTACCAGACCCGCGCCGTCTCCAGGTCGGCGACCAGATTGGCCGGTTTGATGTCCTTGTGGATGATGCCGCGGCTATGCAGCTGGCCCAGGCCGGCGACCATGCTCATTGCCAGGCGCAAAAACTGGCCCATGCCAAAGCCCTGCCCGATCAAACGGTCCAGCCTGACGCCACCGGAAAATTCCACCACCATGGTTGCGCGGCCGTGTCGACGGACCAGATCGACCGGCCGCAGCGCCCATGCCGCATCGAGATACTCCCTGAGGGCGTATTCCTGCT
>JBJMVV010000292.1:0-5791 GCA_045810505.1 Massilia sp. | reverse complement strand
TGCCAAGATGCTCGGGCGCAACAAGGGCACCATCCTGAAGTTCGTCAAGGACATCCGGCACAGCCCGAACATCCGGTTCCCCAACCGCACGCAGCTCATCCTGAAGATGCACGCGGAAGGGGACCGCAACATCGTGATTTCGCGCCGCCTCAACATATCGCCCACGGCGGTCACGCTGGCGCTCAAGCGGCGCGGGATGAAGAGAAACCCCATGCGCCGGCTGCTGCTCAAACACCAGAAGGAGAGAGCACAATGGACAATGACTCGTTGAATGAGAATGGCGGCGCGGTCATCCTGGCTATGGTCGCCGCGGTCTCAGGATTTATCGTTGGCGTAATCGCATTTGGTTCGATTTGGGTGTTGACACACTGAGCCAATGGCCCTATGTTGACCCTATCGAGTTCAACGCGATGGAGCGAAAGATGAACACCGAGCAAACCACCAACCTCTGGCAATACCTGACCCGCACCGTCCCCGGCCGCGCTTGGGTTGCCATCCTGGTCCTGTCCGTCCTGTCAAGCTTGCTCTTCACCTGCTCTGCGCAGGCCAGAGAAGTCTACGACACCCAGGATGGACAAATCGTCCGCCACGCTAACTGCCTCCTGGTCGGCAACGGCATGAAGGCGAAGGGCACATGCAGCGTCGGTCGCAACCCTGTGACGAACAACACGACCGTCATCATGAACCAGCTTCTCATGCTCATTGAGCGCACGGACGAGCGCGGAACTGCCCACGCCTACATCATCGAGGATGACACTACCTTGACGCCAATCTCAACAGTCGTGGCAGTTGGCAACTGTTGGGTCGGACACCGCTTCCGGTTCTGCGCAAATTGAGGAGAGAACCATGAAGAGAACATCAATCGCGCTGCTCGCTAGTCTCGCCGCCTCAACGGCCCAAGCAGAAGGTCAAGGGTTCTTTGTGGTCGTCGGGTCATACCCGCAGTCACTGAGAGAGGAAGCTGCCGACAACGCCACCCGCGTCGTCAGGGCATCCAACCGATGCGGCTACAAGCCAAGCGTCGGTAGTTCTGACCGGATGATTGGGATGAAGTCAGGATACTTCATACAGGTCATCGGGCCGCTCGGCAGCGAAGATGAAGCCGAGCTCGTAAAGAACGACGTCAGGCGGTGCGTTCCTGACGCCTACATCAAGCGCGGGGTCTACGTCCCACTCGCCAAGCCGCTCTCCTACAGGGGCCTAGATGACTAGTCTTCCGGTAGGCTGAGTCCCTGGGACAGCAAGAACAGCTCCGCCCTTCTCTTCCAGGAGATGAGGGCGGCGTTCTGCTTTGTCAGAGCATCAATGGTCGACCGCTGCGGCTCTTGGTTCTCAAGTCGCTTTGCCAACTGTGCCTGGCGCTCGCGGTCAAGGTTCTCGACCACCTGCCACAGGGACTGCCCTTCTCCTCGCAGCATATACCAGATGCGGTATATCGGGCAGCCTGGGATGTAGCCACAACGCGAACTAGTTTGCTCCGGCATCGTTCGTTTCAATCCCCGCCTTGGCGATGACCTTTTCCAGCTTGACGATTTGGCGCGAGAGGTCCCGCACCTCGGCGCGTAGGGCGACGATTTCCTCTGACTGCTCATCGATGACCGTGATGAGGGCCCGGCGCTCCTCCTGGAGCTTCGTGACCAGCATGTTGAAGCCTTCCGAGACCGTCTTCTCAGCCTCGGCAGCCTGCTTACGTCGTCCTCCCGCCCACGCCAAGAGGCTTGCAGCGCCAGCGGATAAGGCCGCTAGCCCGGCTGTAAGGATACTCTGGTCGAGCACGACATTCGCCTATTCATCACGGTGGGGCCAGAGGAGAAACCGCGCCGTGAAGAATGCTGTCACCATGCACAGCGAAGCCGCAGCGGAGCGTATCATCAGGTCTAGGAGGTAGATGCCCGAGAACATCGTCCCCATGACGACCAGATGGGTGATGGATAGCGAGAAGAACACGGCCGCGTAAAGGACCATGGACTCGTGGTTCAACCGCACGAGATTGGCGCGGTTCACCCAAAAGGATACGGCAATCATACCGCAGCCGAACCCAATGCAGAGGTCGGCCAGCAGCGACAGGGACATCATCATCCCATCGCCGAGAAAGAGTATCCACCTGGGGTAGTAGATATCAGCGCCAAACCAGCCGGTGAGCGTTCCGTCCCGCCACGGGTCGTGACGGAAGGTGACGAAAACCAGGACGGCAGCGACAATCGCGAGGACCGGCAGCGTCCAGTAGATACGACGCTGCACCCGCATGTCATCGCGCCGCGATTTGGTATTTGGCGTAGATACGAGCTACCGTTGAGGCGATGAAGGCCCCCGCCGCAATCGCGCCGGCTACCGCTTCGCCTAACTGCGAAATGTCGACGTCCACGAGGTATTTGCCGATGACGGGCAACACCGCGATGAACCCAATGGTGTTGGCCCAGAAGGTTTTCGAGGTCAGAAGGCTCTTGGTGCCGAACATGCCGGCCGGGCCTGACTCCTCAACCAATTGGGCCTGCGCCGCCTGGTCCCCAGTTTGCTGGTTCAGGTCGCGCTCTGCGGTCGTGACTTCCACGTAATCCTCTACAGGGTTGTCCGGGGCCAATTCCCCGGCCATGCCGGCAAACGCCACACCGGTCGTTGGCGGCGCCAGTCTAAGGGCCAGTTGCTGAACGGAAACCATACGCCGGTTCCAGCCCTTACCGAATGTGCGCCAGGTCTTGAGTCCCATCAGGAAGCCGCGCCGCTTGGCGACCAGCTTCTTGACGACGTCCTGGGCGGAGTAACGGTTTACGGCCGCAATAGTGAGAGGGCCAATCTGCCCGTCCTGTTTCACGCCCACGACGCTCTGAAGGTAGCGCGCCGCGCGGCTGGGACCGGAGTTAACCGCGAAGTCGTAGGTCGCGAAGTCCACCCCGCCGGGGAGGTCGTCGCCCTTGACGACGTCCCAGAAATACCGCTTGTAGATGGGCTTGACCTTCTCGCGGGTCAGAGCCTTGACCTCGGAGATAGTCGCGGCCCGGCCCAACCAGCGGCTAAGGGTGGCCTGCGTGATGCCCAGGTTGGTCGGCCCACCGGGGTCACGAGGATTGTTGACGTAACCGCCCTCGTATTTGATGACCTCGTCGAACGCCTTGTCCCAATTCTCTCTCATGCGATTACAACGCCTTCCTGGTGGGCAGAAAACGTCCCTGTCCCACCAGACTTAAAGCCTGCCGCGGAGGCAACATGCAACCCCTCGGCGAGCCCTTTTTTCATAATAGCCTTAGAGTGTGCAAAGTTTGTAGCTGCCGCGGTAATCGAAACCGTGGCCCCCGGCTGCTCCAAACCGTTCCAGGTGTCGAACTGCCAGCTATATGAGTTGTTGACAGCCGAAGCGCTGTTGGAGCTGTTTCCGGTCAGGCCGACGCGCAGGGATTCGCCAGCCCACATCAGGGGCTCGAAGCGCGTCCCAATCTCCGTCCACACGCTGTTCAGTCCTGCGCCGGTAATCGTGGCGGACGTGAAGCTTGCCGCCATGGGGGAGGCTGAACGGTTGAAGTAGGAGCGCACCCAGGGGCGAACGTCGCTGTTGACGAAGATGGGCGTGCCCGCCGCGGTGTCGATAGCCACCATCCCGACCAGGACCCGGCTGGTGTCGCCCGTCTTGGTCTCAACCCCAAAGGCGTCTGTGCTGTGCCCGACCGGGGAGATGTCCAGGGTCTCAATCGTGCCGTCGCCGTCGTTGTCGTAGGCGTAGACATACCAGACGCCGCGCACGGTCGCCGCGGTATCGGCTGCCGAGCCTGAGGTCGCTATGCCGACAGCGTAGGAGATAGTCGTCGACGTGACGGCCGTGATGACCTGCGGCCCTTGGAGCTCGACCACGCCAATGTCTGGCGTCACGTTGATGCGCTGGCCTACCGCGAAGGTGTGGGGCGCCGACAGCGTCACCGTCGCCACAGAGCCCGACACGACGCGGTTGGTCGTCCCAAGCGGAATCTGCTTGCTCGTGGCCGCCCCGGTCACGCCCGCGACGGGGACGCGCTTGGCGACGCCATTAACGCGCAGGTAGCCGTCCCCGACCGGCATGAGGGTAATGGTCGAAGAGTTCGTGAAGTCCAGACGGCATCCGCCGTGCGGGTTAGAGCGGGTCGCGCCGACGCGGCTGCGGTATGTGTCGGACCCGGCGTGGTAGAAGACAAACAGGAACGACTCGGCCACCAGGTCGCCCGCCTGGAAGTCAGCGCCGTTCTCGTTCTTCCAGCCCTTCTCCGCCGTCGAGTCGACGGTTAAGAACGACGCGCCCGTGTTGGTCGAGTGGATGCGCACCATGAAGCCAATGCCGGCGCGCAGGGCCGTGATTTGGCTGTTCGTGGTGACGGTGTAGTGGTTGGGCGTGCCGGCGGTGACAAGAGCGCCCTGCGTATCGTCCAGGAACTGCCGAATGCGGCGCATCATGGCGCGCGCCGAGTTGTTCACAGAGTTGGCCGGCTGTCCTTCGGCCCAGTTAATCTCGGCGTCTGCGCTCGCGTTGGTCGCCGCGGTCGCGGACCAGTCGAAAATTCCCGTCATCAAACACCCCTTCCGGACAGCAAGCCGAAATAGCGGCTTAGGTCAATGCCGCCCCGCTGGCCAGCTAAGATGCCACCCTGTAGTAGCGAGCCAGTCTGTAGCTCCGGGCTCGACGATTGGCTCGGACGCCGTCGCTCCCCCTTTTGGCCCCCAACCACATTGGATGCCTGGTTGAACCCGCCCGAGAGGATGCCGGCTAGCTCGGAAAAGCTTTTCCCACCGCCTGGGCCCGGCGCCGCGGAACCGGCCAGGCTGGTGTTCTGGCTTGGCGGGGCCATGATGCCGGCGATTCCAGGCGCTGGCGCATCTCGAGCGAAGCGGTCCGGGTCAAGTGGCGGAGGGGACAGTGGGCCAGCAACTTGCGGCCGCGGAGTGAGCTGTGGCGGCTGGATAGGAGATGCAGGCGCGATAGGCGGCGCCATGGGGGCCGGCGTCGACAGTGGAGAGGAAGCGGGCGGCGCAGCTACGGGCGGCGGCGCCAGAGCGCCTAGGGACGGCCGCGCGCCGACGTTGGGCGTCCCAAAGGTGCGCCCCAGGCCGTCCGGCGTGCCAAAGCCCGGCAGGTCATGGTTGCGGTTGATGAGGGGCGACGCCTGGGCAAGCTGCGGAGGCGTGATGTCCGGCGGCGCAATAGGGGGCGCGCTGATGGCCGGCGTCTCGCCAATACTGGGTGGCCGCGGCGGCGGGAGAGGCACGGCCGCCTGAAGCTGCTTGGGAACCAGCGGCGCGATGGTGCCGGTCTGGGCGGCCTGCGCGGCGGCAGGGGTGGGGGTTGGCTGCGCAGCCTGGAGGATACCCTGGCCCATGGATACGGCGCCCTGGCCAAGGGGCGGCAGGATGTTCTTGGTCGCACCACCGGGCCCGGCGGTCAGGATGCCGCCTCCGCCACGAAGCGGTGAGTCCTGTGTGTCGCCGCCCTCTGACCCGAGACCAGCCGCAGCATCTAGGCCAGGCTTTGGGGTCTCAGGCTTGCCCAAGCCGGCCCGTAGCTGCTTGTCGATTTCCTTGGCGGTCTCCTCGGAGTCGCCAGTCAGAATGCCAGCGGGCCGCGGTGGCGGGGTGGGCACGCGCTCGGAGCGCCCAATGCCCGGCGTCTGCGCGTCCGGTGCGCCCATGACGCTAGCGCGCGGACCAGCCTGCGCCCGCGCAACGGCCGCCTGGCGCCCAGAGCCGGCCGCACCAGCGTCGGCCTTCATGAAGGTGTGGTTGCCGATTTTAATCTGGTCGGCACCCGTGTTGCCCCACCCGCCGGGGCGCATGG
>JBJMVV010000291.1:0-29877 GCA_045810505.1 Massilia sp. | reverse complement strand
TTCTTCATCTACGCCACCGACCATGGATCACACCATTCTTCGCACACCCTACGAGCAGGGCAACCAGAACCAGACCACCACTTGGGCCGACTGCATCGCCTGGTACGACATGCTGGCGCAGCGCTTTCCGGGTGTGCTCCGCTTCAGCCAGATCGGCGTCTCCGACATGGGGGTGCCCATCCACGCCGGCGTCGTCAGCGCCGACGGCGTGTTCGACCGCGCTGCCATCAAGGCGGCCGGACGTCCTGTATTTTTCAATAACAATGGCATCCACCCGGGCGAGCCGGAAGGCGTCGACGCCTGCATGGCGCTGGTGCGCGATTTCTGTATCGAGCCGGAGAGGCTGGCGGGCCTCGGCCGCACCGTATTTCTGTTCATCCCGATGTATAACGTGGACGGCAGCCTCAATCGCAACAACACCTCGCGCGTGAACCAGGACGGTCCCGAGTCCTTCGGCTTCCGTGGCAACAGCCGCCACCTGGACCTGAACCGCGACTTCGTCAAATGCGACACCCTGACGGCGCGGGTGTTCAACGAACATTTTACGCAGTGGGACCCGGAGGTGATGGTCGACACCCATACCTCCAACGGCGCCGACTACAGCTACACCATGACCCTGATCCACACCCAGGCCGATAAACTCGGTGGCAGCCTGGGGCCGTTTTTGCGCGACACCATGCTGCCCGCCCTGTTCACGGACATGGAAGCGCGCGGCTGGCCGACCTGCCCGTATGTGAACCCCGTCAAGGACAGCCCGGACCACGGCATCGCCGAATTTCTGGAGACGCCGCGCTTTTCGACCGGTTACGCAGCGCTGCATCACACCATCGGCTTCATGCCCGAGACGCACATGCTGAAAAGCTTCGCGGCCCGCTACGACTCGATGCGCGCCCTGGTCGAATCGGTGCTCGCCTTTACCGTCGCCAACGCCGACGCCATCCAGGCGCTGCGCCAGGCCGACCGCGCCGCCGTTCGCAGCGCCACATCACTCCCCGTGCACTGGGCGATGGATGAAGCCAATCCATCAAGCTTCCGCTTCAAGGGTTACGCCGCCCGCTACAGCCCCAGCATCCTGGGCGATTACACCCGCCTGTCGTATGACCGCAGCGCGCCGTGGGAGCGCGACATCGCCTATTACAACCGCTTCCCGGCCGACATCACCATCACGGCGCCGCGCGCCTACATCGTCCCCCAGCAGTGGCGCGAAGCCATCGAGCGCCTGCAGTGGAATGGCGTGGCGATGACGCGTCTGGCCGCCGATGAAGTGCGCGAGGTCGACTATTACCAGATCGTCTCCGTGCAATCGCGCGCCAACGCCTACGAAGGCCACATGTTCCACGACGAGGTGGTGCTGGAGCGCCGTAGCGCGCAAGTGGCCCTGCGCGCCGGCGACTACATCGTCTCGCTCGACCAGGATCAGGCCCGCTACGCCGTCGAACTGCTGGAGCCGCAGGGCCACGACAGCTTCTTCCGCTGGGGGTTGTTCAACTCGGTGCTGGAGAAGAAGGAAGCGTATTCCGACTATGTGTTTGAAGACCACGCAGCGGAACTGCTGCGTGACGAGCCGGCGCTGGCGGCAAAGTTCGCCGAATGGAAGGCGGCGCATCCTGCGTTGTTGAGCAATCAGGATGCGGTGCTGGATTTTATTTTTGCGAACTGCGAGCGGTACAAGGAACCGGAGTGGAGCCGGTATCCCGTTTTTATGGCGATGTAACACGTAGTCGGGGACTGGCCTTGCAGGCCTGTCCCCATTTTGACTTTGCTTCGGATTGAAAAATGGGGACAGGCCCGCAGGGCCAGTCCCCGATGCTGCTACTTGTTCTCAGCAATCCAGCTATCAACCTTCGCCTCCAACAGCGACAAGGGCAAAGTCCCATCCCCCAGCACAATCGCATGGAAGGCCGGCAGCGAGAATTTTGAACCCAGCGCCGCCTGCGCGCGCTGGCGCAGTTCGATGATTTTCAAAGCGCCGATCTTGTAGCCCAGCGCCTGGCCGGGCCAGACCATGTAGCGCTCTACCTGGTTCTTCGCTTCGCTTTCCGAGTAGCCCAGGGTTTCGCGCATGTAGGCGATGGCCTGTTCGCGCGTCCAGCCCTTGTTGTGCATGCCAGTGTCGACCACCAGGCGCACGGCGCGTAGCATCTCGTCATTGAGGTGGCCGAAATAATCCTCGGGCTTGTCGAACAGGCCCATCTCCTTGCCCAGCGTTTCGGCGTACAGGGCCCAGCCTTCCGTGAAGGCGTTGTTGCCGCCGAACTTGCGATAGTTGGGCAGGCCCAGTTCCTGCAGCAGGGCGATGTGGAAGTGGTGGCCGGGCTGGCCTTCGTGCAGGAACAGGGTGACCATGCCGGTGCTGCCGTACTGCTTCGGATCGTTCACCACCGACCAGAACACGCCGGGGCGCGAGCCATCGGCGGCGGGCGCCGAGTAATGGTCGGAGGCCGTCTCGCGCGACAGTTCAGGTTCCAGGCGCAGGTCCAGCGGCGCTTTCGGGCGCAAGCTGAACATGGTCGGCAGTTTGACACGCAGTTCGGCGTCGAGCTTGCGGAATACGTCGAGCACCTGCTGGTCGGTTGTGAACGGCTTGAACTTCGCCTGCTCGGCGACCCAGTTGGGCAGGCCGTTGGC
The DNA here is from genome assembly GCA_045810505.1 of Massilia sp. Lineage (GTDB taxonomy): Bacteria > Pseudomonadota > Gammaproteobacteria > Burkholderiales > Burkholderiaceae_D > JAFCUW01. The sequence continues at coordinate 27,249 of JBJMVV010000291.1, read as the reverse complement.
CGGTCCCGTATAGCCCATCTTCGGTCCCACGACGGCGAATTCGCCCTGGATGCGCGCCACTTCTTTCAGGCCGATCGCGTGGATCTGTTCAGGTGTCAGGGTGGTGGTGGTCTGGCTGGCGACGCGGGCGCGGTACCACTCGGCGCCCTGGGGCAGGGCCGACCAGCCGGTGCTGGTGCGCGCTGCCGGCACATAGTCATGCTCGAGGAAATCCGCCAGGCGGCTCAAGGCTGGATTGAGTTTGTTGGCGATGGTGGCCCGGTACTGCTCGCGCAGGGCCTTCTGCTCAGCGGCCGAAAAACCGGCCGGCATCTTCACCACGGGCGTGTAATAAATGCTGTCCTCGGTCTTGGTGCTGACCAGTTTTTTGAACTGGGGCAGGGCCGACTCCATCGCCGCTTTCGGTTCCGTCACACCCTTCGCCATCCCCTGGCGCATATTGGCGATGGCCTGGTCGATCCAGGCCGGCAGCTGCTGCAGGCGATGCAGGTAGTCGCGGTACTGCTTCGGCGTCGTTAAAGGCTGGGCGCTCTGGCCGTTGGCGTAGTTGGCCAGGGTGACGGGCATGCTGTCCATCTGGTCAATCGGCAGCAGCTGCGTCGGGAACTGCTCGAAGCGCAGTTCCGTGGCCAGTTCGTAGGCCAGGATGTCGTAGTTGATCTTGCCCTTGGCGTCGAGTTGATCGCGGGGGATGGCGTTCAAACGGTTCTGGAAACCGTGCAGCAGGCCGTACTGGCGTGCCCGCGCGGCCGGTGCGATCGCCATGCCGATCTGGTCGTTGAAACGGGAGTCACCGCTCTCAGTCGCGTTCACGGGTTCAAAGCGCGCCGTGGCGTCGTAGTAGGCGTCGGCCAGGATGTCGAGACGTTTGGCCGCCGGTGCGGCAGCAGGTGCGCAGATGGCCGGCGCGGCGGCGGAAAACGCGAGGGCGGCGCCCAGGATCACGGAAGATTTCATCAGCTCTTTCTATCAGTTCGACAGCGCCACCGGGGCGCCATTTTTAAACGTGTACATCGTCACGGAGGACGCTTTCAGATTGCCGTCGGCATCATAGCTGTAATTGCCCACCACGCCAGGGTGGGTGCTGGCGCGCATGGCCGCAGCCACCACTGAAGGATCGAGCGAGTTCGCCCCTGCCATGGCTTCTGCGATGAACATGGTCTGGTCATAAAAGGCGGCGGCGTAGACGTCCGGGTTCTGTTTGAAGCGTGCCTTGTACTTTGCCTGGAAAGCGGGACCGGCCTTCTGCTTTTCCAGCACGGCGCCGGCCTGGGCGCACAGCACGTTCTCGGCCACCGCATCGCCACCGAGTTTGCCCATCTCGGGGCTGCACAAGGTGTCGCCGCCCAGCAGTTTGGCGTTCATGCCCAGCGCCTTCATCTGGCGGGCCATCGGTGCGCCCTGGGGTGCATAGCCGCCAAAGAAAATCGCATCGACTTTTTTTGCTTTCAGGCGGGTGAGGATGGCGGAAAAGTCGGTCGATTTATCCGTCGTGAATTCCTGGCCGGCCACCGTCACGCCCTGCGCCCTGGCCTGGCGGGTGAATTCGGCCGCGATGCCCTGGCCGAAAGCGGTGCGGTCATCGATCACGCCGACGTTTTTCAGCTTCAGGTTTTTCGCCGCGTAGCTTGCCACGTTCGATCCCACCTGGGCGTCGCTGGCGACGGTGCGAAACACCATCTTGTAGCCGGACTGGGTGATCTTTGGATTGGTGCCCACGGTCGACATCATGATGCCGGCATCGTTGTACACGCGCGCGGCGGGCAGGGCGACGCCGGAGTTGTACGGTCCCAGCACGAAGCGCACGCCCGCATCGGCGAACTTCTGCGCCACGTTCACGCCGGCTTTCGGATCGCCCTGGTCGTCTTCCGACATCAATTCGAAACGCACCGCCTTGCCGCCCACTTTCAAATTCTTCCTGGCGTTGAGTTCCTCGATCGCCAGGCGCACGCCGTTTTCATTGTCCTTGCCGGCAAAGGCGTTGGGGCCGGACAGGGGCCCGGACAGGCCGATCCGCACCACATCGACATCAGCCGCAGCGGCGTTGAGACAGAATGCGGCGCTGATGGCGGCGACGAGGGTGCTTAATTTCATGGCGGGTTCCTTGTGGGGTCAGGCGGGCAGGTCGCGCGTGATCAGTTCGAGCGGCAGCGCCGTCGAGTACTTGATCTGCTCCATGGAGAAGGCCGACGACACCCCGGTGAGGTGGGCGGTCGAGGCGATCAGCTTTTTATAAAAACGGTCGTAGCCGTCGATATCGGTGGTGACGACTTTCAGCAGATAGTCGACGTCGCCGCTCATGCGGTGAAACTCCAGCACTTCGGGCAGGGCCACCACGGCGGCGGCAAAACGGGCCAGCCATTTTTCATCGTGCTCGGAGGTGCGCACGCTGACAAACACCGTCACCGGCAAGCCGACCTTGTGGCGGTTGACCAGGGTGACGCGGCTCTGGATATAGCCTTCTTCTTCCAGGCGCCGCACCCGCTTCCAGCAGGGGGTGCTGGACAGGCCGACCTTTTCGGCCAGGGCCGCAATCGACAGGGTAGCGTCGGTTTGCAGAGCAGCGAGGATAGCGTAATCGAACTTGTCGAGATGATTCATTCTGCTTTTATCGTTTTTGTAGCATGTATATGCTTAAATTGCAGCTTATCCGACGAAGTTTAGCATGTATTCTAAGTGGCAAGGTCGTACCATATTAAATCAATTCCGCCCTTTTTTGCCCCTCGCCATGACCACTGAAGTCTACCTCGACGCCAACGCCACTTCGCCCGCCCTGCCAGCCGCCATCGACGCAGCCGTCGACGCCATGGGCGGCCGCTTCGGCAATCCAAGCAGCAGCCACGCGGCGGGCCTGCGGGCGCGCGCAATGCTCGACGCGGCCCGCGCCAGCGCGCGCACGGTGACCGGGGCAGGCGAGGGCGACATCATTTTCACCAGCGGCGCCACCGAGGCAATCCAGACGGCGGTGCTGTCGGCCCTGTGCGCACTGCGTGAGCGCCAGCTGGCGGGCGAGGCCGGCGGCGTCGACCTGCTGCTGTACGGCGCCACCGAACACAAGGCCGTGCCGGAAAGCCTGGCGCACTGGAACCGCATCCTCGGCACCGGCCTGACGGTGCAGGCGCTGGCGGTGGACGCCGACGGCCGCCACGACCTCGACCAGTTGGCCTTGCTGGCCCCGCGCGCGGCCCTGGTCTGTACCATGGCCGCCAATAACGAGACGGGCGTGGTATCGGACCTGGCGGCCATCGAACTGATACTCACAACGCAGGCGCCGCGCGCACTCTGGCTGGTCGACTGCGTGCAGGCGCTGGGCAAACTGCCCCTGCAACTGGCCGCCACGCGCATCGACTACGCGCCATTTTCCGGCCACAAGCTGTATGCGCCCAAGGGCATCGGCCTGCTGTACGTGCGCCGCGGCGCGCCATACACGCCGCTGATGGTGGGCGGCGGCCAGGAAGGGGCGCTGCGCTCGGGGACGGAAAATATGGCGGGCATCGCCGCATTCGGCGCCGTGCTGGCCGCGCTTGAACGGGGCGACATGCTGCGCAGCCCTGATCAATTGGCCGGCCTGCGCGAGCGTCTGGCGGCCGCCTTGCAGGCCGCGTTTCCGGGCGTGGTGTTCAATGCGCCGTTCGAGCGCAGCCTGCCCACCACCCTCAACTTCTGCGTGCCCGGACTGAGCTCCGGCGAACTACTCAATCTGTTCGACGCGGCCGGGGTGCGGGTCAGCGCAGGTTCGGCCTGTTCCGCCGCCAAGGCTGCACCCAGCCACGTGCTGGTGGCGATGGGGCTCCAAGACGAGCGCGCCGGCAGCGCAGTGCGCCTGTCCTTCAGCCCCACTGCCAGCGATGCTTTTATCGACGCCGCCTGCGCGCGCATCGCCCGCTGCGGCGCGGCCATGCAGGCGTACGCGCGTCCCGCCACCGAGCCGCCCACGATCGATGCCGGCGCAGCAGCGCACGCCGTCATCACGCCGCGTGAGCTGAGGGCGTTTTTCGCCAGCCATCCCGAGGCCCGCCTGGTCGATGTGCGCGAAGCGTTTGAACATGCCGCCGGCGAACTCGGTGAGTGGCATGGCCGCGCCATCGACAGCATGCCCTTGAGTGTCTTTACAGCGCACCTGCCGGCGCTGCTGGCCGACGCCGCCCGTCCCGTCATGCTGTTCTGCCGCAGCGGCAAGGCGCTGGCCATGCTGCAGCGCGCCGGGCACCGCCACGCCTATCATCTGGCGGGCGGACTGGCACTGACCCAGGACTGATTTGACGCGCCGCAGGAGCGGCGCCAGGACATGCTAGTGTTCGTTAGCGCACAGTCAATATTTAATAGACTGTCGTACGATGGCATCAGCCGTTCGCTCATGCTTTTTCTGTCTTGAATGACCCGGTCGCGACCCGCCCGTTTTGGGCGGTTGGCAGCTCACGCCTATGCGAGGTCACCGTTGAATCACGAATCCCCCACCCTGCCCGATGCGCTCTACTCCTGGCAGAGCGCCACGGGAGACGCGCTCGATGGCGTCGTCTCCGCCGATGAACTGCCTTTACGTTCCGAGTTGTTCAGCGCCGCCCAGATGGCGGCCCACGGCGGCCACCTGGCCGCGCGCCACCAGCTCAGTAAAAAAGGCGGGCCCGATCGCCTGCTGGCGCGCCTGTCCGAAAACAGCGACGTCATCGCCGCCACCTGCGACGAACTGACGGCAGCCCTCAAGGCCGGCCGCCAGATCACGCCTGCCTCCGAATGGCTGCTCGATAATTTCTACCTGATCGAAGAACAGATCCGCACGGCGCGCCGCCACCTGCCGAAGAACTACAGCAAGGAGCTGCCGCGCCTGTCCAACCTGGATGCCGAGGGCAATCCGCGTGTCTACCAGATCGCCCTCGAGATCATCTCCCACGGTGATGGCCGGGTCGATCCGGAGAGCCTGTCGCGCTTTGTCGACGCCTACCAGGAAGTGGCGCCTTTAAAACTGGGTGAGCTGTGGGCGATTCCCATCATGCTGCGCCTGGCCCTGATTGAAAATCTGCGCCGCGTGGCGGCCCGCGTCTACGACAATCGCGCCCAGCGCGACCGTGCCAACAGCTGGGCCGACCAGATGAGCGCGACGGCGGAAAAAAATCCGTCCGACCTGATTTTACTGGTGGCCGACATGGCCCGTTCGAAGCAGCCCATGAGCAGCGGCTTTGTGGCCGAACTGGCGCGCCGCCTGCAGGGTCAGAACTCGGCCCTGGCCGTGGCCCTGCAGTGGGTCACCACCCGCCTGGCCGATGCGGGATTGACCATCGAGCAGCAGATCCAGGCCGAGATCGGCCAGCAGGCGGCCGACCAGGTCACCATCAGCAACAGCATCGGCAGCCTGCGCTTTCTGGCGACGATGGACTGGCGCGAATTTGTCGAGACCATGAGCGGGGTGGAGTCGACCCTGCGGCTCGATCCCGCCGACACCTACGGCAAAATGGATTTCGCCACCCGCGACAACTACCGCCACGCCATCGAGCGCCTGGCCAAGCAGTCCGGCATGGCTGAAGTGGAAGTGGCCGCACAGGCCCTCGCGCTGGCGCAGGAACCCCGTGCGGCCATCGATGGCGCCTTCGACATGCGCACCCGCCACGTCGGCTACTACCTGGTCGGCAACGGCTTGCCCACCCTGGAGCAGCGCGTCAAAGCGCGCTCCCCGGTGGCCGACGCGCTGGGCAAGGCCGGCCGCGCCGCGCCCCTGGCGTCCTACCTTGGCGCGATTGCCGTCTTCACCGTGCTGTTCGCCGGCAGCGTGACGATCTACGCCTGGAGAAACGGCGTCGAAGGCGTGCTGCTGGCGCTGTTGATGGTGTTCTCGGCGATTGGTGCGAGCCAACTGGCGCTCGCCCTGGTCAACTTCATGGCCACCCAGCTGACCCGCCCGCACCCGCTGCCGCGCATGGATTTCCGCGCCGGGCTGCCCGACGACGCTCATGCCATCGTGGTGGTGCCGACGATTATTTACAGCGCCGCCAACGTGGCGACCCTGGTGGAAGACCTGGAAGTGCGCTACCTGGCCAACCGCGATCCCGGCCTGCGCTTTTGCCTGCTGACCGATTTTGCCGACGCCCCCAGCGAAACCATGCCGGATGACGCCGAACTGCTGGACGTGGCGAGAAGCGCCATCGAAGCGCTCAATGCGCGCTACACGATCGACGCCGACGCCGGTCCGCTGGGCGTGCCCATGCTCGACGGCGAACCCGACCCCACTCCGGCCGGCCACCCCTTCATTTTGCTGCACCGCCCGCGCCGCTGGAATGCGTCCGAGCAGGCCTGGATGGGAGAAGAGCGCAAGCGGGGCAAGCTGGGCGACTTCAACACTTTTCTGCGCGGTGGCGCGCGCGACAAGTTTTCGCTCGTGGTGGGCGACTGCGCGGGACTGGAGAACGTCCGCTACGTCATCACCCTCGACACCGACACCCAGCTGCCGCGCGACGCGGCGCGCCAGTTCGTCGCCACCATGGCGCACCCGCTCAATCAGCCCCTGTTGAACCGCGCCGGCACCTGCGTGATCGACGGCTATGGCATCCTGCAGCCGCGCGTGACGGCCTCGCTCCCCAGCGAAAACGCCTCGCGCTATGAACGCCTGTGCGGCGGCGAGCCGGGCATCGATCCCTACACCCGCACCGTCTCCGATGTCTACCAGGACGTGTTTTATGAAGGCTCCTTTGTCGGCAAGGGCATCTACGATGTCGACATCTTCGAGCGCCTGCTGGCGGACCGCTTCCCCGACAACCAGATTCTCAGCCACGATCTGCTGGAGGGGAATTACCTGCGCGCCGGCCTGCTGTCGGACGCGCAGCTGTATGAAGCCTATCCTTCGCGCTACAGCGATGATGTCAACCGCCGCCACCGCTGGATCCGCGGCGACTGGCAGTTGCTTGGCTGGCTGATGCCGACCGTGCCGGCGGCGCACGGCAAGCGCGAGAAAAATCCCCTGTCGCCACTGTCGCGCTGGAAGCTGTTCGACAATCTGCGCCGCTCGATCGTCGCACCCGTGCTGACGGTGCTGCTGCTGATGGCCTGGGCGCTGCTGCCATCTCCCTGGTTCTGGAGCGCGGCCATCCTGGCCGTGATTTTCCTGCCGACGTTTGTGAACGCCCTGTTTGGCCTGATTGAAAAGCCCCATGACATGGGCTGGAACCAGCACCTGCTGTCAGGGTTGCCGAGCCTGCGCGCCATGTTCGGCCACGCCATCCTGCAGACCGCATTTTTGCCGTACGAGGCTTACTTCAACCTCGACGCCATCATCCGCACCTGCTGGCGCATGGCCGTCTCGCGCCGCCGCCTGCTGGAATGGCGCCCCTCGTCGCTGGCCCGCTCCAGCACCAATATGGAAGCGAACTGGCGCCGCATGTGGTTCGCGCCCCTGCTGGCCGTGGGCGCCGCGCTGATGCTCTCGTTCGTGAATGCCGAGGCCCTGTTCGCCGCCGCCCCGGTGCTGCTGCTGTGGTTTCTCTCGCCCGTTATCGCCTGGTGGATCAGCCTTCCCGTCAAGCGCGACGTGGCGCAACTGTCGAGCGCGCAAACCCGGTTCCTGCAAACCCTTGCGCGCCGCACCTGGGGCTTCTTCGAGGACTTCGTTGGCGCGGCCGACAATGGGCTGCCGCCCGATAATATGCAGGAGCACCCGGCCGCCGTGGTGGCCCACCGCACCTCGCCGACCAATATCGGCATGTCGCTGCTGGCCAACCTGACCGCCTACGATTTTGGTTTTGCCACCGCCGGCCAGGCGGTCGAGCGGATCAGCGCAACCCTCGCCACCATGGAGCGCATGGAGCGCTTCCGCGGCCACTGGTATAACTGGTACGACACCCAGAGCCTGGCGCCGCTGCTGCCGATGTATGTGTCGGCCGTCGACAGCGGCAACCTGGCGGGGCACCTGCTCACGCTTGCACCGGGCCTGTCCGCCCTGGCCGACCAGCCGATCGCCAGCGCCCGCACCCTCGACGGCGTGACGATTACCCTCGACCTGCTGCTGGAAGTGGCGCGCGGGGAGGACGGTGACGTCAATGCCGCCGCAGTCCCGGCCGCGAGCACCACGCCGGTCGGGGTTAGTGCCGCAAGCAGCGCGGCCGCCAGCACCGTCATCGCCGCCGTCGCGGCCATGCGCGCCATCATCAGCGAGGAAACCCGCCACGCCCATACCTTGCCGGGCCTGAGCGACAGTTTTACCCGCCTTTCCAGTGCCGCCGACGAACTGGCGGCCAGTGTCGCAACGAGCGCCGCGGAAGGCGCCGATGCCAGCCTGCTGTCCGGCTGGTGCGAGAAGCTTGCCCTGCAGTGCCGCGCCGCGCGCGCCGAACTGTTTGAACTGGCGCCGTGGATGAAGGCGGCCCAGGAACACGTGGTCGATTCCAGCCTGACCCGCATTCCAACCCTGCGCGAACTGGCCGCCATGAGCGTCACCGCCGCCGCCGTGACGGACCTGGCGCCCAATGAACGCTCGCGCCAGCACGCGCTCACGCAACTGGTCGCAGAAGGCAGCGCCGCGGCCCAGCGCAGGCTGGCCGTGCTGGCGGAATTGAGCGCCCGCGCGCGCGCCTTCGCCGAGATGGATTTCAGCTTCCTCTATAACAGCACCACCAATCTGATGGCGATCGGCTACAACGTGTCCGACCGCCGCCTCGACGCCAGCTGCTACGATCTGCTGGCCTCGGAAGCGCGCCTGGCCAGCTTCGTCGGCATTGCCCAGGGCCAGTTCCCGCAGGAGCACTGGTTCGCGCTGGGCCGCCAGCTGTGCATCGTGGGCGGCGAGCAGTTGCTGCTGTCCTGGTCCGGCTCCATGTTCGAATACCTGATGCCTTTGCTGGTCATGCCGACCTACGAGGACACGCTGCTCGACCAGACCTACCGCGCCATCATCAAGACCCAGATCGAGTATGGCCGCCAGCGCGGCACGCCGTGGGGCATTTCGGAATCGGGCTACCACACCGTCGACGCCAATCTGAATTACCAGTACCGCGCCTTCGGGGTGCCCGGCACGGGCATGAAGCGGGGCCTGGGCGACGACCTGGTGATTGCGCCCTACGCCACCATGATGGGCTTGATGGTCGATGCGCAGGCCGCAACCGACAACCTGCAGCGCATGGCCGCACTTGGCTTCATGGGCAAGTACGGCTTTTACGAGGCAATCGATTACACCACGGCGCGCCTGCCGCGCGGCCAGGAGTTCGCGGTGGTCCGCTCCTTCATGGCGCACCACCAGGGCATGGGCTTCCTGTCCCTGTCTTACCTGTTGCACGACCGGCCCATGCAGCGCCGCTTCGAGGCCGATCCCCTGTTCCAGGCGACCATGCTGGTGCTGCAGGAGCGGGTGCCGAAAGCGGGCGCCTTCCAGGCCCATATGTCCGATCCGGGCGACCTGTCAGCCGCGCGTACGCCTGGTGGCGACAGCACCATGCCGATGCGGATCATCAGCCAGACCAGCACCGCCCAGCCGGAAGTGCAGCTGCTCTCGAACGGGCGCTATCACGTCATGGTCACCTCCAGCGGCGGCAGCTACAGCCGCTGGAAGGATCTGGCCGTCACGCGCTGGCGCGAAGACGGCACGGCGGACAACTGGGGCAACTTCTGCTACGTGCGCGACGTCGACAGTGGCGCCTTCTGGTCCACCACCTACCAGCCGACCCTGGTCGAACCGAAAAAATACGAAGTCATCTTCTCGGAAGGGCGCGCCGAATTCCGCCGCCAGGACCGCGGTCTCGAGTTGTACACGGAGATCGTCGTCTCGCCAGAGGACGACATCGAACTGCGCCGCACCAGAATCACGAACAAGAGCAGTGTCCGCCGCACCATCGAACTGACCAGCTACGCCGAAGTGGTGATGGCCCCGGCTGCGGCCGACAACGCCCATCCGGCGTTCTCCAAGCTGTTCGTGCAGACGGAAATTCTGCGGCCTGAAAACGCCATCCTGTGCACCCGCCGGCCCCGCACCAAGGACGAGCACATGCCCTTCATGCTCAACCTGATGACGGTGCATGACGGCGTGCTGCTGGACGCCAGTTTTGAAACCAGCCGCGCCGAATTCATCGGCCGCACCAACAGCACAGTCGCGCCGCGCGCGATGCTCGAAGCGGCGCCGCTGGGGGGTAGCGAAGGCTCGGTGCTCGACCCCATCGTCGCGATCCGCTACAAGCTGACCCTGGAGCCGGACCAGATGGTGATCGTCGATGTCGTCACCGGCATGACCGACACCCGCGAAGCGGCCCTGCACCTGATCGACAAATACCAGGACCGCCACCTGGCCGACCGCGTGTTCGAACTGGCCTGGACCCACAGCCAGGTGGTGCTGCGCCAGCTCAATGCGACCGAAGCTGATGCGCAGTTGTACAGCCGCCTGGCCAGCGCCGTGATCTACCCGAACGCCAGCTTGCGCGCCGATCCTGCTGTCCTGATCCGCAATCACCGGGGCCAGTCGGGCCTGTGGGCCTACGCCATTTCGGGCGACCTGCCGATTGTGCTCATGCAGATCAACGACCCCGCCAATATCGACCTGGCGCGCCAGATGGTGCAGGCCCACGCTTACTGGCGCCTGAAAGGGCTGGTGGTGGACCTGGTGATCTGGTACGAAGACCAGTCGGGCTACCGCCAGGCCCTGCACGACCAGATCATGGGCCTGATCGCCTCGGGCATCGATGCCCAGGCCATCGACCGGCCGGGCGGCATCTTCGTGCGCCTGCTCGACCAGATTTCCAACGAGGACCGGGTGCTGATCCAGTCGGTGGCGCGCGCCATCCTGACCGACGGCCGCGGCACCCTGGCCGACCAGATCAAGCGCGCCGCGCCAGGTTTTCCAAAGCTGCCTGCCGCCGTGTTCGAATCGAAGGGCGAGGCCTACACGCTGCGCGCCGGCGTGCCCGATACCGCGGCGCCCGCGCTGATCCTCGAAAACGGCATCGGCGGCTTCACGGCCGATGGCCGCGAGTATGTCATCCACACCGATGGCGCCATCCGCACCCCCGCGCCGTGGGTCAATGTGCTGGCCAATCCAAGTTTTGGCTCGGTCGTGTCGGAGTCGGGCCAGGCTTATACCTGGAGCGAAAATGCCCACGAGTTCCGCCTGACGCCATGGGACAACGATCCCGTGGCCGACAGCAGTGGCGAAGCGTTTTATATCCGCGACGAGGCCACCGGCGTGTTCTGGTCGCCCACCGCGCTGCCGGTGCGCAGCAACGGCCGCTACATGACCCGCCACGGCTTCGGCTACAGCGTGTTTGAACATGACCGCGAAGCGATTCACTCCACGCTCACCACCTTCGTTGCGCTCGACGCGCCCATCAAATATTCCGTCATCAAGCTGCGGAACGACAGCACCGAGCCGAGGAAGCTTTCGGTGACGGGCTATGTGGAATGGGTGCTGGGCGACCTGCGTCCCAAGTCCGCCATGCACGTGGTGACGGAGCAGGATCCCCAGTCGGGCGCCCTGTTTGCCCGCAACGCCTATAACACGGAGTTTTCGGGCCGGGTCGGCTTCTTCCAGGTCGAGGGCCAGCAGCGCAGCGTGACGGCCGACCGCAATGAATTTTTGGGACGCAACCGCAGCCTGGCCAGTCCGGCTGCGATGCTGCGCGCGCGCCTGTCCGGCAAGCTCGGTGCGGCGCTCGATCCCTGCGCCGCGATCCAGGTGCAGATCACCCTGCAGCCGGGCCAGGAACGTGAGCTGGTGTTCATGCTCGGCGTGGGCGGACGCCGTAATGCCGACGCCAGCGGCATGGTGGAAAAATACAAGGGCAGTGACTCCGCCGCGGCCGCCTTCGACATGGTGCGCGATCACTGGGATACGGTGCTCGGTGCAGTGCGCATCGAGACGCCCGAGCCGCAGCTCGACGTGATCGCCAACGGCTGGCTGATGTACCAGACCATCGCCTGCCGCATGTGGGCCCGTAGCGGCTACTACCAGTCGGGCGGCGCGTTTGGCTTCCGCGACCAGTTGCAGGATGCGATGGCGATGATTCACACCCAGCCGCATATCCTGCGCGAGCACCTGCTGTTGTGCGCGGCCCACCAGTTCGTCGAAGGCGATGTGCAGCACTGGTGGCATCCGCCGTCCGACCGCGGCGTGCGCACCCACTGCTCGGATGACTATCTGTGGCTGCCGCTGGCGGCGCACCGTTACGTCACTGGCACGGGCGACGCCAGCGTGCTCGATGAACAGGCGCCGTTCCTGGAAGGGCGCATGCTCTCGCCCGAAGAGGAGTCCTATTACGACATGCCGGGCCAGTCGCACCAGACGGCCAGCCTGTACGAGCACTGCGTGCGCGCAATCAAGCGGGGCCTGCGCTTCGGCGAACATGGCCTGCCCCTGATCGGCACCTGCGACTGGAACGACGGCATGGACCGCGTCGGCAACGAGGGCAAAGGGGAGTCGGTCTGGCTGGCCTGGTTCCTGTTCGAGGTGCTGACCAAGTTTGCCCACGTAGCCGAACTGCGCGGCGACGCCGCCTTTGCCGAGACCTGCCGGCTGGAGGCGACGCAGCTTGCCAAAAACGTCGAGCAGAACGCCTGGGACGGCCAGTGGTACCGCCGCGCGTATTTTGATGACGGCACGCCGCTCGGTTCCCACACCAATGACGAATGCCAGATCGACTCCATCTCGCAAAGCTGGGGCGTGCTCTCGGGCGCGGCCGATCCGGTGCGGCTGGCCAGCGCCATGCATGAAGTCGACCAGCGCCTGGTGCGGCGCGACTTCGGCCTGGTGCAGCTGCTCGATCCGCCGTTCGACAAGGGCGTGCTCAATCCCGGCTACATCCGCGGTTATGTCCCTGGTGTGCGCGAAAACGGCGGCCAGTACACCCACGCCGCCATCTGGACCGCCATGGCGTTTGCCAGGATGGGCGACACTGATAAAGCGTGGGAACTGCTCCGCATGATCAACCCCGTGCAGCATGGCGGCACCGCCAGCGGCGCCGCAGTCTACAAGGTGGAGCCGTATGTCGTCACGGCCGATGTCTATGCCGTGTCGCCCCACGTGGGCCGCGGCGGCTGGAGCTGGTACACGGGATCGTCCGGCTGGATGTACCGGCTGATTATCGAGTCCCTGCTCGGTCTCGACCTGGCGGGCGATCGCCTGACGGTGACGCCGCACCTGCCTTCCGGCTGGGATGGTTTTACCTTGCACTACCGTTATCGCAGCGCCGAATATGCCATTGAAGTGACGGTGGGGACGGCGGCCTTGATGACGGTGGATGGGCACAAGGTGGAGGGCAATGTCATCGGGCTGGTCGATGACGGGCGCAAGCATGCCGTCAGCCTGACGGTGATTGCCGTTTGAGGCAGCGGGGACGTGGCGGTCCCCGAAGTTATCTCAAGACAAACTTCCATTAATAAAAAAGCATCACCATCAGCAGCGCATCAACTTGTCGAATTACCAAGTAGGGATCATGAAGTTTCGATCCCCAACTTTGCGAGACAAGCATGCGCCTCCTTCCCCTGCTGTTGCTGTGCCTGGCCGCCAGCGCCCATGCCACCGATCACGATGAGCTCGACGCGAGCCTGCAGGCGCCCTACCGCGGCGCGCCGGAAACCGGGGCGCGCACGTTTCGGATCGTGCTCGATCATCCCCAGTTAAAAGCGCCGGAAACGGTGCACTGGACTCTGGAACTGGCCGCCAGCAATGGCACGCCGTTGCAGACCTGGCGCGGCGCGCAGGTGCTGGAAGGCGCGCCGGTCACCATCGAGGTGGTGTGGGACGGCCTGCTGCCGGGCGGGCCTGCGCCGGCGGGGAATTACCGGGTGACCCTGGTGGCCGACGATCTCGAGCAGGGCTGGGACATCGCCGTGGGGCCGCTGGCCGCCGTGCCCTTCCCGCCGGTGCTGGAAGCGGCTCCCTCGCCCTGGCGCGCATATTTGGGCAACCTGCACGGCCAGACCGGCCACAGCGACGGCGGCGGCGACCTGGCTTCGTGCCACGGCGCGCAGGAGCCGCAGTCTTCGCCATTGGGACCGACCGCCGCGTTCACCTACGCCGATCAGCACGGCCTCGATTTCCTGGTCGCCTCCGAACATAACCATATGTACGATGGCTCGACCGGCACCAACGCGCAGGCCGATCCGGCGCAGGCGCGCGGCCTGTTCCGCACCGGCCTGACAGCGGCCACCCGGTACAACCGCGCCCACAGCGCTTTTCTCGGCGTGTACGCGCAGGAGTGGGGCGTGATCGACAATGGCGGCCACCTCAACATCTTCAATGCACCGTCCCTGCTGGGCTGGGAAAAGAATGGCGCGGGCGCCTTGCTGGCCGATGTCGAAACGCCCAAGGGCGATTACGCCGGCCTGTACACCCTGATGCGCCGGCAGGGCTGGATCGGCCAGTTCAATCACCCGGCCCGCAGCGGCCAGTTCATGGTGGGCGGCGTGCCGCTGGCCTGGACGCCCGACGGCGACGCGGCCATGGTGTTGTGCGAAGTGGTCAACACCAACGCCTTTTCGACCAGCACCGACGAGACCGAGACGAGACGCAGCAATTACGAAGCGGCCTGCAACCGCGCGCTGGAAGCGGGCTACCACGTCGCCTTCAGCACGGACCAGGACAATCACTGCGCCAACTGGGGCATGTCGTACACCAACCGCACGGGGGTGCTGCTCAACGCCCGCGAGCCCTTGAGCCAGCGCGGCTTTGTCGAAGCGCTGCGCGCGCGGCGCGTGTTCGCCACCATGGACAAGGCGGGGCAGCTGATCCTGACGGCCAACGGGCGCATGATGGGTTCGCGCTTTTCCAATCGGGGCAGTCTGACCCTGCTGGCGCAATTCAAGAACAGCGCCGGCAGGCAGGCGGCCGAGGTGGTGCTGTTTGAAGGCGTGCCAGGCCGCAATGGCACCGTCACCGCGCTGGTGCGCGCGCCCTCGATCAGCTTCGTGCCGGCCCCGGGCGAGCATTTTTATTATGCCCGCGTCACCCAGGAGGACGGCAATATGCTGTGGTCGGCGCCGGTGTGGGTGACGCAGGCCGACAGCGGGAAAGGGCGGAAGCAAGCGACATTATTTCCGCGCTTCATATCCTGCCGGAACGCGTTCTAATACTGCGCAGCATCTCGACTGTGCGGTGTCAAAGCGCGTGGCGATTGCGCTTGCGTCGCTGGCCTGCGCTTCCGTACGCTGGGCCCTACCCAGTCGACAGGAGCGTCATCATGAAAGCCCTCGCCAGTACAGTATTGCGCGCCATCCGGATTCCCTTCCTCGGTGCCGCCCTGATTGCCGTCCTGATGGCGCCGGCCGGGGCGGGCAGCCAGCGCCCACCCGGTCCGCGTGACGGCGAGCCGCAGTACCTGACCCAGCCGAACACCAGCGAACTGCCCTTGCGCTACGGCGCGCCGGCCGGTCCCGATCCCTCTGCCCGCTTCGCCTACTGGAGCAACCTGCTGTGGACAGTCAACGGGGCCGATCACGCGCCGCCCTACAGCTCGGGGCAGGAACGCGATGCCGACCAGCTGGGGCCGACCCGTTCCAGCCGCGCCTTCGCCATCGTGCACCTGGCCATCTACGACGCCCTCAACGCCATTCGCCACCGCTATCCCGGCTACAGCGCTGCCCTGCCTGCCTTTGCCGACAGCTCGAACGATGCCGCCATTGCCCAGGCGGCCCACGACACCCTGGTGGCGCTGTATCCCCACCAGGCTGCCCGCATCGACGCCTGGCTGCAGGCTGATTTGGCGCGCCTGCCGGCCAGCCGCGCCAAATTCAATGGCATCGACGTCGGCCGCCGTGCCGCCGCCGCCATCCTGGCCCTGCGCGCCAACGACGGCGCCTACCAGGACGACCCCGTGGTCGGCATCGACTACCAGGTCAGCCTGGCGCCGGGGCAGTGGCGGCCCGACCCCGTCAGCCGTGTGCGCATTGCGCTGGGCGCCTACTGGGGCAGGGTGCGGCCGTTTGTCGTGCCGTCCGTAAGCCCGCTGCGCGCGCCACCGCCGCCGCCAATGACGAGTGAGGCCTACCTCGCCGCCTTCAACGAGGTCAAGCTGCTGGGCGCCGACGGCATCCACTCGCCCACCACCCGTACGCCCGAACAAACCATGATCGGCTATTACTGGAGCTACGACGGCACAGCCTGGATCGGCACCCCGCCGCGCCTCTACAGCCAGATCGCGCTGCAACTGGCGCTGCGCCGGACCAGCGACCCACTTGAACTGGCGCGCGCCCTGGCGCTGGTGAATGTGGCGGTCGCCGATGCCGCCATTGCGGTATGGGATACCAAGTACGCCTATGACATCTGGCGCCCCGTCAACGCCATCCGCGAGGCCAGCCCGGGCAACAGTCCTACCGGCGCCGGCGACGGCAATCGCGCCACCCTGGGCGATCCCCACTGGACGCCACTCGGTTCGCCCGCCAGCAACCTGATCGGCCCGAACTTCACGCCCTCGTTCCCGTCCTATACCTCGGGTCACGCGGGCCTGGGCGGGGCCGCCTTTCAGGTGCTGCGCCGCCTGTACGGCGATGCGACGCCATTCAGCTTTGTCTCCGACGAATACAACGGCATCACCCGCGACAACCACGGCTACGTGCGGCCCCGCCTGCCGCGCAGCTTTGCGACCCTGTCGCAGGCCGAAGAAGAAAACGGCCAGAGCCGCATTTACCTGGGCGTGCACTGGCGCTTCGACAAGGAGCAGGGCGCTGCGACGGGACGCAGCGTGGGCGACATCGTGGCCGACCGGGGCCTGCTGCGGCCTTAACTCAAGCGCTCAACTTGCGCATCTGCGCGTACAGATCGGCCTTGCCTTCGAAGCCGATGCCGGGCAGGTCGGGCAGGGTGATAAAACCCTGCTCGACCTTCACGCCATCGGGAAAGCCGCCGAAAGGCTGGAACAGGTCGGGGTAGGACTCGTTGCCGCCCAGGCCCAGGCCAGCGGCGATGTTGAGCGACATCTGGTGCCCGCCGTGGGGGATGCAGCGGGCCGGTGACCAACCGTGCTCGCGCAGCATGTCGAGGGTGCGCAGGTATTCGACCAAGCCGTAGCTGAGCGCGCAGTCAAATTGCAGCCAGTCGCGGTCGGCGCGCATGCCGCCGTAGCGGATCAGGTTGCGCGCATCCTGCATGGAGAACAGGTCTTCTCCCGTCGCCATGGGGTTTTTATAATAATTGCGCAAGGTCGCCTGCAATTCAAAATCGAGCGGATCGCCCGGTTCCTCGTACCAGAACAGATCGTACTGCGACAGCGCCTTCGCATAGGTGATGGCGGTATCGAGATCGAACCTGCCGTTTGCATCGACCGCCAGCTTCTGGCCGTCCTGCAGCACGGACAGAACCGAATCGATGCGGCGCAGGTCTTCGTCGAGCGAGGCGCCGCCGATCTTCTTTTTGACCACCGTGTAGCCGCGGTCGATGTAGCTGCGCATTTCATCCTTGAGTTTGTCGTGGCTCTGGCCGGGATAGTAATAACCGCCGGCGGCGTACACGAAGATCTTCCGTTCCGGCTGGCCATCGCCATAGCGATCGGCCAGCAACTGGAACAGGGGCTTGCCTTCGATCTTGGCGACGGCATCCCACACGGCCATGTCGATGGTGCCGATGGCAACCGAGCGCTCGCCGTGGCCGCCCGGCTTTTCGTTGGTGAACATGCATTGCCAGATCTTGTGGGGATCCAGGTTGCTGCCGCTGTCGTCGAGCAGGCTGTCCGGATCCGCTTCCAGAATGCGGGGAATGAAACGCTCGCGCATCAGCGTGCCCTGGCCGTAGCGGCCATTGGAATTGAAGCCGTAACCGATCACCGGCTTGCCGTCGCGGATGACGTCGGTGATGACGGCCACCAGGCTCAGGGTCATCTTGCTGAAGTCGATATAGGCGTTGCGGATGGGTGAACTGATGGGGAGCGTCTGTTCGCGGATGGCGACGATTTTCATGGGGTCTCCTGATTGCCTGACTGGGGGATGGCTGCAGTCTACTGCTGAAACGCCGCGCTATAATTTGCTGAAACTAAAACCATAATTAACTTCAAGTGAAAACTGAAACGGCCCCCGATCTCGCTTTTTTCATCCTGCTGGCCCGCCTGGGCGGCCTGTCGGCGACCGCGCGTGAACTGGGGCTGACGCCGCCGGCCGTCACCAAGCGCCTGCTGGCGCTGGAGCAGCGCCTGGGCGTGCGTCTGGTCAACCGCACCACGCGCCGCTTCAGCCTCACCAGCGAAGGCGAGAGCTACCTGGCGCAGGCGGCGGCCATCGTTGTCGCCATCCGCGACATGGAAGAATCCGTCGCCAGCGGCCGCGCCGCACCCAAGGGCCTGCTGCGGGTGAACGCCACCCCCGGCTTCGGCCGGACACGCATCGCCCCCTTGATTTCACGCTTTGCGCACCTGCACCCGGACGTGGAGGTGGAGTTGCAACTGACCGACCGGCCCATCAGCCTGGTCGAAGAAGCGTACGACCTGGCGATCCGCTTCGGCGAACTGCCGGACACGCGGCTGAGCGCCCGCAAGCTCCTGTCGAACCGGCGCTTCCTGTGCGCTTCTCCCGCCTACCTGAAACAGTACGGCGAGCCGCACACGCCGGAAGAACTGCACCGGCACCGCTGCATCCTGCACCGGCAGAACGACGACGTCTACGGCACCTGGCGACTTGAAAAGGGCAAGAAAATTGAACTGGTCAAGGTGCGCGGCGCCGTCTCCAGCAACGACGGCGACGTGGTCATGCACTGGGCGCTGGACGGTCATGGCATCGTCCAGCGCTCCGAATGGGACGCGGCGCCCTACCTGGCGAGCGGGCGCCTGCGCGTGGTCATGCCCGGCTACACCCTGCCGCCCGCGAACCTGTATGTGTATTACCTCAGCCGGCGCAACCAGCCGGCCAAAGTGCGCGCCTTCGTCGATTTTCTGGCGGCCGCCTTCAAGGGAAAATAGGCCGATGGCCTTTTTATGTGCGGCAGCGAACGACTGCGCCTGCCGTGCGGCGCTACGCTGGCCCCATGTGTGGACGCTTCGATCAAAATGACATCAACCGCCTGATCCAGAATTTCGAATGGGCCCAGGAGGTGTTCAACCGCAGCCAGGCCGAGGGCAGGTACAACGTCGCGCCGGGCACCGTGCGCCCCCTGCTCCACATGGAGGGCGAAGCGCTGTTTCTGGACGATGTGTACTGGGGCTACCGCTCGGCCTGGGCCCAGGCCTCGGGCAAGCTGCCGATGGCGATCAACACCCGGCTCGAGAAAATCAACAACCGCTACTGGATTTCCATGCTGCGCCGCGGCCGCGCCGTGGTGCCCGCCGCCGGCTGGTACGAGTGGACCGGGGAGAAGGGCAGCAAGCAGCCCTGGCACATCCACCGGGCCGATGGGTCTCCCCTGTTCATGGCCGCGCTGGCCCATTTCGGCGCCCCCGCCGAGCACCCCGAGACCAACGGTTTTACCATCGTTACGGCCGATGCGGGCGGCGGCCTGCTCGATGTGCACGACAGGCGCCCGGTGGTGCTGGACGCGCGCGACGTGCCGCTGTGGCTCGATCCCGCCACGCCGGCGGAACAGGCCGAACACCTGCTGCGCGCCGTCGCGCTGGGCCCGGACAGCTTCGCCTGGCACCAGGTCGACCGCGCCCTGGGCAATGTGCGCAATGACGGACCGCAGGTGGCGGCGCCCAGTCAGCATGCTGCCTGAAGGGGTGTATTGACGCCGCTGGCGTGCTGTTGTGCTGTGCCCGAAAGTGCTATTCTGCTGCGGCCGCTGCCCGTGGTGGTGGCGCCTTGTCTGCCTGTCCACACCCTCCAAGGATCCATTCGTGCCATCGATGAACCGTCTCGCCGCAGCGCTGCTGCTGGCCTTCAGCGCCAGCGCCGTGCTGGCCCAGTCCCCGCAATCCGTCCCCGCCGCCGCCGCTACCGAAGCTGCCGCCTTCAACCTGGAAGCGGACGTCCTGCGCGCCATGAAAACATTCGATGTGCCGGGCATGGCGATCGCCATCGTCAAGGACGGCAAGGTGATCGCCGCGCGCGGCTTCGGCGTGCGCAAACTGGGCGAGCCGGCGCCGGTCGACGGCCAGACCCTGTTCGAGGTGGCCTCCAACTCGAAAGCATTTACGGCGGTGGCGCTGGCCATGCTGGTCGACGAGGGCAAGCTGGCCTGGGACGACCCGGTCACCAAACACCTGCCCGATTTTCAGATGTACGACGCCTACGTCACCCACGAGATGACGGTGCGCGACCTGCTGACCCACCGCAGCGGCCTGGGACTGGGGGCAGGGGACCTGCTGTGGTGGCCCACCACCACCTTCACGTCCGACGAGATCATCGAAAAGCTGCGCTACATCCGTCCCGCCACCAGTTTCAGGAACAGCTACGCCTATGACAACCTGCTGTATATCGCGGCCGGCAAAATCGTCGCCAGCAAATCCGGCAAGAGCTGGGGCGAGACCGTCCGTGAGCGCATCCTGGCGCCGGTCGGCATGCGTGCCACCACCACCAGCCTGGCCGAAAACGCCGGCATTGCCAACCAGTCCAACGCCCACTCGAAAATCGACGACCGCATCGCCGCCGTCAAATCGATGCCGGTGCCGAATGGCGCCGGCGCGGTGGGCATCAACACCAACGCCGAGGACATGGCGAAGTGGATGACGGTGCTGCTCGACGAGGGCAAACTTTCTGCCGGCGGCAAGGACGCGCGCCTGTTCAGCGAAGCGCGCTCGCGCGAATTGTGGACGGCGCAAACGCCGATCAAGATCGCCGAACCGAAACCGGCGCTGGCCGCCACCCGCCCCAACTTCCGCGCCTACGGCCTGGGGTTCGAACTGAAGGATTACCGTGGCATGAAACTGGCCCAGCACGGTGGCGCCCTGCAGGGCTTTTATTCGCTGGTGACGCTGGTGCCGGAGGCGAAACTGGGCATCGCCATTTTGACCAACGCCGAGAGCGGCCCGGCCATGACGGCGCTGCAGTATCGCCTGCTCGATCAGTACCTGAACGTGCCGCCCACCGACTGGATCGGCCGCTTCGGCGAAGTCACCCGCGAAGAGCACGCGAAGGAACTGGCCCGCATCAAGCTGGAGGCGGGCAAGCGGGTCGGCAAATCCCAGCCTTCGCTGCCCATGACCGCCTACGACGGCGAGTACCTCGACGCCTGGTACGGCAAGGTCTCCATCAAGGCCGAAGGCGGCAAGCACATTCTCAGCTTCTCCCGCACCCCCGACCTGAGCGGCCCCCTCGAGCACTACCAGCACGACACCTTCATCGTCCGCTGGAAGGAGCGCAACTTCAACGCCGACGCCTACGTCACCTTCTCCCTGAACCCCGACGGCAGCATCGACCGCATCAAGATGGCGCCCGTGTCGTCCGAGACGGATTTCAGCTATGACTTCCAGGACTTGAATCTGGTGCCGGTGAAGCCGAAGAAGTAAGCAGGACGGGCCACCGCGGCGTGCAGCAGGGGGGACTGGCCGGGCCGCGAATGGCACTCGCTGCCTGTCCCCGGTTTTGGTCCGCAGCGCATCAAGAATTCTGAGGCCTTGCCTGACCGGGTAGCGTATCGGCGTGGCATCCGCCGCGGTCCCAAAACAGGGACAGGCCGGGCCGCGACGGGCACCAAGTGCCAGTCCCTGATGCTGCATGCGCCGCGACTATGGCTTCGCCTTGCCACTCCACACTTCCATCATGTCGGCCGAGCCCTGTTGCCGGATCCCGTTATCGGTCAGGATGCCTTCGGTTGCTTCCAGCATGGCCTTGCGGGGCAGGACCATGGTTTCGCCGACGCGCTGGTCGAAGTGGATCACGATCAGGTCGTCCTTCAGGTCGCGCAGCAGGGCGACCAGGTGGCGCAGGCTTTTGACGGGGACCTTGTTGATCGAGTAGATGACGGCGCCGAAGCGGTTGCTGTAGCCCTGCACCAGCTTGTGGGGGAAGAAGGGCGAGCTGACGATGACGAGTTCTTCGCGTTGAGCGTCCGGTTCTTCGCCGCGGCGGGTGATCAGCGGGCTGGCATTGAAGGCCAGCGCCTGCACCAGGCCGGCGTTGGCGCCCACGCCGCCGAGGAATTCGGAGCTGGCGCGGGAGAACACAATGGGGCCGTAGATGAAGTAGGACGGATAGCCGCCACCGAGGTCGCTGATGAGGAGCTTGCGGGCGTGCGAGACGGGCAGCTGGATCGTCACCGGCTGGCCGGCGCGCACCACCGTCAGCGGCACCTTGCCATTTTTGACCTGCTGCTGCACGCGGTACTGGAACCGCACCCGCAGGCTGGGGCCCAGCTTGACCATGCCCTGGTTGTCGATGCTCTCGTTGCCGATTTTGGTGATGACGTCCCATTCCTTGAGGGGATAGGCCGCATCGCTCGAATAGGGCCGGTGCACGACCACGCCTTCGACCGACTTGTCGAGTTTCAGATAGCTGCGCAGGGCCGGGTTTTCCAGGGTCTGGGTGTCGTCGAACATGCCGACCTTGCCGTCATATTTTCCATCGACGGTATCGCGCAGGAACAGCTCGACTTCTTCGTTGGGGATGATGTAGCCGATGTTCTGCGCACCGTTGGCGCCGCCGAAGGCCAGGCCCACCATCTTGTCGCCTGCGATGACGGGGCCGCCGCTGTTGCCGGGGTTGATGGCCGCGTCGATCTGCACGCGCAGGCCCGAGCTGCCGAAGTTGTACGGCACGAATTCAATCCGCGAGACGATGCCCTTGGTGATCGACAGCGAGCTGCCGCCGGTCGGGTAGCCGTAGGCGAATACCGCTTCGCGCACGTCGGGCAGCACGCTGGCGCGGTTGACGGGCGGGTGGGTGTCGAAAAACGATTCGTCGTCGAGCTTCAAAATGGCCAGGTCGATGCCGCGGCCGATGGCGACCACGGTCGCGCCGATCTTGTCGCCCGACTGGCTGGCCTGGATCTGCACCTGGCTGGCGTAGCCGACCACGTGAGCGTTGGTGAGAATGCGCTTGCCTTCGATGACGACGCCGGAGCCGGTCACGTCCTGCGGCGCCGCCTTGCTCCACGGTTTGCTGGGATCGGGCGCGCGCAGGGTGGAAAAGACCTTGACGACGGCGTTCTCGATATTCGGCGCAATCGGTGCGGCCACCTCGCTGGCCGCGACCACTGGGGCCTTGGTGGCGGGCACAGGAACCGCCGGAGCAGGCAACTGGGCGGCGGCGCTGGCGCCGGCGAGGATCAGGACAGCGGCAATCGATACGGCGGAAAATCGAAGCATGGTGAAGGTCTCGTCGAAAGAAAACAATAAGGGTCAGGCGCGCAGCCGCAACTGCGACATCACGGCCTGGTTGCGGCCCTGGTCCTTGGCGCGGTACATCGCCTGGTCGGCCAGGCCCAGGATCTGGGCTGCACTGGTGGTCGATGTCGGCACCAGCGCCACCACGCCGACACTGGCCGTCAGCACGCCCATCGGCGAATCGACGTGGGGCAGGCGCAGCGCTTCGACGCCGGCGCGGATGGTCTCGGCCAGTGCGTTGGCGGCGGCTGGGTCGGTATCGGCGGCGATCAGGGTAAATTCCTCGCCGCCGTAACGGGCCGCCAGGTCGCCGGCGCGGCGGGCGTGCGATTGCAGCAGCATCGCCACACTGCGCAGGCAGGCGTCGCCCTGCTGGTGTCCATAATGGTCGTTGTACTTCTTGAAAAAGTCGACGTCGATCATCAGCAAAGCCAGCGGGGTACCGGCGCGGCTGGCGCGCTGCAGTTCGCGCTCGAGTGCTTCATCGAAGCGGCGCCGGTTGGCGATGCCCGTCATCGCATCCGTCATCGACAGTGCCGCCAGTTGTTCGTTGGCCGCGGCCAGGTCGCGGGTGCGTTCATCGACCCGCTCTTCGAGCTGCTCCTGGTTGCGCATGAGGGTGCCGGCCATGGTGTTGAAATGCTGGGCCAGCGTGGTCAGTTCGTCGCTGCCCTGCGGCTCGACCGGGCGCACATGCGCCCCCTGCGCACTGGCGCGCATGCTGTCGACCAGGTCGTCGAGCGGCTTGGCAATGCTGCGCGCCAGCAGCATCGCCAGCAGCACGCAGCCGAACAGGCCGGCCAGGCCAATCAGCACGCTCGTCTCGAGCATGACGCGCGCCTCCGTGGTCAGCCGGCTCTGGGCAATCGAGCCGACCACGAACCAGCTGGTGTCGGCAATGCGGGCGTAGGCCGTCAGCTGGGCGTCGTGGCCGAAAAAGCCGCTGCGCTGGTTGCTGGCGATACTGCGCCGCAGTTCCTCGGTGAGGGCGCGCGGCGGCGCCGGGGTCGGCTCGCCGCCGATTTTTTCCACGCTGTTGACCAGCACCTTGCCGCTGTCGGCATCGACCACCGCCACCTCGGTGTGCTGGCCCAGGTCGACGTCTTCGAAAATGGCCGCGAAGTGGGCCGGGCGCAGGCCCAGGAACAGGTGGCCGATCAGGCGATTGTTCGACTTGCTGTGAATGGCGCGCAGCAGCACCATGCTGGTCTGGCCGCTGCTGTTGGTGAGGGTCGACCACCAGGGCCGTCCCAGCAGCTTGGGCGCGCGCTCGACGAACTGCACCACGCCTCGTCCGAGGCTGGTGAAGACCTGGGTGTCGATGATGCGGTTGTCGCGATCGAGCAGATATTTCTGGCTGACGAAGCCGAACGAGCCATAGCGGTCCAGCAACACGCGCATCAGGTCCCGGCGGGCCTGCGTCATGGCCGTCTCATCGCCGCCCTGGTAGGCGGACAGGCCTTCCTGGATGGGGCTCGACAGCACCAGCGCCTCGCTGTCCGATTCCAGCCTGGCCATCTCCACGCCCACGTTCTTGGCCACCTGCTTGACCACCTCGGTCGAGAGCACCCGGGTGCGTTCCGCGATCGCCGCCGTCGAATCCTGGTACCAGATGGTGCCCGACACCAGCAGCGGCAGCAGCGCCAGCAGCAAGAAGGCCAGCAGCAGGCGGCGCCGGATACCGATCTGACGCAGCAGTTGCAGGGAAAGGTAGTCGGCGAAGCGCTTCATGGCCGCCTATTTGTTGTTCTTGCGCGCTTCGTCACGGATCGATGCTTCCAGCTGGCGCGCGGCCTGCTGGGGCGTGCGCTTGTTCGACAGCACATCCTGGATCAACAGGTGCAGCAGGTCGATGGTATTCGCCGGCAGCATGGAGTAGTACGGGCTGCCCGTCACGGCGGCCGCTTCCACCTGCGCCAGGTAGGCCTCGATGCGCGCGTCCGCGGCAATCGTGGCGGTCGCTTCGGCGCCGGCAGCGGCGGCGGCAGGGGTAAAGGGCGCGATGTTCTGGCGTTTTTTCTGCTGGATCGCGAAGCCCTCGCCGGCGATATATTCGAGGAAGCGCATGGCCGCTTCCTTGTGGACCGTCTCGCCCACGGCGAAGCCGGTTTCGCTGCCGATCACCGGGACGCCGGGCGCGCCCTTGTCGTGCCAGGGCGGCTCGAACACGCCCACCTCGAAGCTCTTGGGATGGAGCAGGGCGCCGGCGGCCCAGGTGCCTTCGAAGGCCATCGCTGTTTTCCCCTCGACGAAAGCGTGGATGCCGTCGTCGTAACCGGACTGCATGTAGTTGGCCTGGGTGTAGCCGCGCTGGGCGACGGTGCGGATTTTGCTGAAAATGTCGGCCCCGGCCGGATTGTCCAGCGCCAGGGTGCCGTCGGCGATGCGCGCCTTCCAGTCCGGCGTATGGGGCACCACGTTGTTGGCGAAGCCGAAACTGAAGGCGCCGTTGCCGATCAGGTTGGGAAAGCCGCCGTTCCAGTAAATCGGAACGAAGCCGGCTTTTTTCAGGCGCTCGCACACGGCCAGAAACTCGCTGAAGTCGGTGGGCGGATGCTTGACGCCGGCCTGCTCGAACATCTCGCGGTTGTAGTAAATCAGGGTCGCCGCCACGCCGCCGGCAATGCCGAAACGCTTGCCGTTGGGGGACATCCAGTCGGCTTTCAGGCCCGGGCGCAGCCGCTGCCATGCGCTGCTGTTGCCGACGTCCGCCAGCACGCCCTGGTCGGCCAGTTCGGCGGCATAGGGGTTGGGGTTGACCGACATGAGGTCGGGCAGATTGCGCGAGGCGACCTTGGGCTTGAGGTTTTCCTCGACCGAATTGCCGATCATGAACTGGACATCGACTTTGACGTCCGGATTCTTGCGGGTGAATTCGGCAGCGATGCGCTGCATCTCTTCAGGCCAGTCGGGGGCCCAGATCAGTGCCGTGATGGTGACGGGGGGCGTGGCGACGGCGGCGGGGGCCTGCATTGCGGTCGGCTTGCAGCCGGCGACCAGGGCCGTGAGAAAGCACGCGGCCAGGGCCGCGCGGAGGGCGGCGCGCCGCCCCGGTTCGAACTGCGGAGAAACAACCTTGAACACGAGCATCCCTTACCGTGCAAATCAACTAACTTAGTTTCCTAGAATAACACTGATTGGGTGTCGGTCTTTCCGGAAACCAAGATATTGATGGTACGGGGCGGGCGATGTTGCGCGGATGCGCCAGCAGGCGCATCCGCGGCCCTTGCTCGGGCGGTGTGACGCGGCTTACTGGACCTTGACGAACTTGAGCGTCATGCGGTCGCTCTCACCGATGGCGAGGTAGTCGCTGCGTTTGACGTCCTTGTTGGCCAGCACTGGTGGCAGGGCCCAGACGCCGTTCGGATGATCGGCCTTGTCCTTCGGATTGGCATTGATCTCGGACTTGGCTACCAGCTTGAAGCCGGCCGCTTCCACCGTCTTGATGACCCAGGCCTCGTGCAGGTAGCCGGTCGACGCCGTCGCGTCCTGCGTCATCGCGGCAGGCAGGCGGTGGTCGACGATGCCGAACACGCCGCCCGGTTTCAATACCGTGTGCACGGTTTTGAATACCTCCTGCAGCTTCTCCGGACCGAGTTCAACCCAGTTGTGCAGATTGCGGAAGGTGAGCACCATGTCGGCGGCATTGGCCGGGGCGATGGCATATTTGGTGGGCGGCTCGAAAATCCCCAGCCGCACCTTGCTGTAGATGGGGTTCGAATTGACCTTGTTACGGAAGCCCATGCCGGCCTTCTTGCCCTCGACGACTTCCTCGCTGGCGGCAATGAGCACGCCTTTGTCGGCCAGGTAGGGCGCCAGGATTTCCGTGTACCAGCCGCCCGCCGGGGTCAGTTCGACCACCGTCATGGTCGGCTTGATGCCGAAGAAGGAGAGCGTCTCGTAGGGATGACGGGCGGGATCGCGCGCCACATTGGCCGCGGTGCGGGTAGGCGCCGCAATCGCTGCCTTCAGCGCCGCATCTTCAGCGGCAAAGGCGCTGGCGCCGCCGCCCAGGCCGGCTGCCACGATGGCGGCCAGGATGAATCGTTTCATGGGGTCTCCCTTGGTGTTGTGTGCAGGGATAATCCGACATGATTGAAATTAGGTCAAG
>JBJMVV010000290.1:0-16151 GCA_045810505.1 Massilia sp. | reverse complement strand
TGGCCTACGAGGCGCTCAATAACGCCGGCGTGCAGGAAGACATCAACCTGCTGGTCATCCTGAACGACAACGACATGTCGATCTCGCCACCGGTGGGCGCCCTGAACCGCTACCTGGCGCGCCTGATGTCGGGGCAGTTCTACGCGGCCGCGAAAAACGTCGGCAAGTCCGTGCTGCCGCCGCCCGTGCTGGAACTGGCCAAGCGCTTCGAGGAGCACGCCAAGGGCATGGTGGTCCCGGCCACCCTGTTCGAGGAATTCGGTTTCAATTACATCGGCCCGATCGACGGCCATGACCTCGATTCGCTGATTCCGACGCTGGAAAACATCAAGAAGCTCAAGGGCCCCCAGTTCCTGCACGTGGTGACGAAAAAAGGCCAGGGCTACAAGCTGGCCGAGGCCGAACCGATCCTGTACCACGGCACCGGCAAATTCAATCCGGTCGAGGGCATCAAGCCGGCCGCCGCCGGCAAGACCACCTACACGGAAGTATTCGGCAACTGGCTGTGCGACATGGCAGCGGCCGACCCGCGCCTGGTGGGCATCACCCCCGCCATGCGCGAAGGCTCCGGCATGGTGCGCTTCGAGCAGCAGTACCCGGAACGCTATTTTGACGTCGGCATCGCCGAGCAGCACGCCGTCACCTTCGCCGGCGGCATGGCGACCGAAGGCATGAAGCCGGTGCTGGCGATCTATTCGACCTTCCTGCAGCGCGGCTACGACCAGCTGATCCACGACGTCGCCCTGCAAAACCTGGACGTCGTGTTCGCCCTCGACCGGGCCGGCCTGGTTGGCGCCGATGGCGCCACGCACGCCGGCAATTACGACATGGCCTTCCTGCGCTGCATCCCGAACATGGTCGTCATGGCCGCCTCGGACGAAAACGAATGCCGCCGCATGCTCACCACCGCCTTCCACTACAAGGGCCCGGCGGCGGTGCGCTACCCCCGTGGCGCCGGCGTCGGCGCGGCCATCGAGACGGCGCTCACTTCCATCGAAGTGGGCAAAGGTGAACTGCGCCGCCAGGGCAGCAAGGTCGCCATCCTGGCCTTCGGCTCGATGGTGGCGCCAGCGCTCAAAGCCGGCGAAGAACTCGACGCCACGGTGGCCAACATGCGCTTCGTGAAACCGCTCGACATCGACCTGGTGCGCCAACTGGCCGCCTCGCACGACTACCTGGTGACGGTGGAAGAGGGCTGCATCATGGGCGGCGCCGGTTCGGCAGTGGCCGAAGCGCTGGCCGCTGAAGGCATCCAGAAGCCCCTGCTGATACTGGGCCTGCCCGACCGTTTCATCGACCACGGCGACCATCCCACCTTGCTGGCCGGCCTGGGGCTCGATGCGAAGGGGATTGCGGCGTCGATTACGAAGCGGTTTGGGGTTGGTGAACCCAGATTAGTGGTAAATAATTCGTAAGTCCGGGGACAGGCCCTGCGGGGCATTCGGTCCGGGGGACCGAATGCATGCCGAAGGCCTGTCCCCATTCTCAGTTCAGAAGCAAAGTCAAAATGGGGACAGGCCTGCAAGGCCAGTCCCCGATGCTGTTAGCGCTTGCGCTCATGCTGCCACAGCACATCGCTGCCACCCGCGTAGCGATTCAGCACCCTGGCCAGCACAAACATCAAATCCGACAAACGGTTCACATACTGGCGCGGATGGTCGTGAATCGCTTCATCCTTGCCCAGGGTGACAATCGAACGCTCGGCGCGGCGGCATACGGTGCGGCAGACGTGGGCGATCGAGGCGGCGCGCGAACCGGCCGGCAGGATGAACTCCTGCAGCACCGGCAGAGTGGCGTTGTACTTGGCCAGAAGGGCGTCGAGACGCTCGACGTGTTCTTCCTTGATCATCTGGTAACCGGGGATGCACAGTTCGCCGCCCAGGTCGAACAGGTCATGCTGGATGGTGACGAGTTCTTCGCGCAGGTCCGCCGGCATGTCCTCGCACAGCAAGAGCCCGACAAAGCTGTTCAATTCATCGACGTCGCCCAGAGAAGCGATACGGGCGCTGTCCTTGCCCGTGCGGCTGCCGTCGCCCAGGCCCGTGGTGCCGTTGTCGCCCGTGCGGGTGGCGATTTTTGAAAGTCGGTTGCCCATATCGTGTCCTCTGCTGAATCGCTTTTGTAAAAAGTCGAGCATACGGCAAATACAAATCAAACGAAAGTACACCCCTACTTTCGTTTGGATCGAGCTAAAAATCCCTGGCAAAGCCAGATGATTTTTAGAAGAAAAAGCTCAGCAAGGGCGCGGGGCAAAAAATACAAATCAAACGAAAGTACACCCCTACTTTCGTTTGGGTCGAGCTAAAAATCCCTGGCAAAGCCAGATGATTTTTAGAAGAAAAAGCCACGCAAGGGCGCGGGGCAAAAAATACAAATCAAACGAAAGTACACCCCTACTTTCGTTTGGACCGAGCTAAAAATCCCTGGCAAAGCCAGATGATTTTTAGAAGAAAAAGCTCAGCAGGGGCGCGGGGCAAAAAATACAAATCAAACGAAAGTACACCCCTACTTTCGTTTGGGTCGAGCTAAAAATCCCTGGCAAAGCCAGATGATTTTTAGAAGAAAAAGCTCAGCAAGGGCGCGGCCCAAAAAGAACATCCAGTACAATCAAGGAATGTCCGCCTCCATCGCCCCCGATCCGGTACGCCGCCAGCAGGTTGCTGCCGCCTTGCGCGCCGCCCTGCCCGAGCGTGTCGTCCTGTCCGATCCCGAAGACACCCGGCCCTATGAATGCGACGGCCTGGCTGCGTATCGCCAGTTGCCGATGGTGGTCTGCCTGCCCGAGTCGGAACAGCAGATCCTCGCCATCCTGACTATCTGCCGCGAACTGCAGGTGCCGATCGTGCCGCGCGGCGCGGGCACGGGACTGTCGGGCGGGGCGCTGCCCATCCACAACGGCGTCGTTATCTCCACCGCGCGCCTGAACCGCATCGTGCGCATGGAACCCCATTCGCGCACGGCGGTGGTGCAACCCGGTGTGCGCAATCTCGCCATTTCGGAAGCGGCCGCCATCCACGGCCTGTACTACGCGCCCGATCCCTCGTCGCAGATCGCCTGTACCATCGGCGGCAACGTGGCGGAAAATTCGGGCGGGGTGCACTGCCTCAAATATGGCCTGACTGTCCACAACGTGCTGCGGGTGCGCGTCGCCACCATCGAAGGCGAGATCATTGAACTGGGCAGCGAAGCGTTGGATGCGCCCGGCCTGGACCTGCTGGCCGTGTTCATCGGTTCGGAAGGCATGCTGGGCATCGTCACCGAAGTAACGGTCAAGCTGGTGCCGAAACCGGCAGCCGCCCGCGTCATCATGGCCTCCTTCGGCGACGTGGTCACGGGCGGTAACGCGGTGGCCAGCGTGATCGCCGCCGGCATCATCCCGGCCGGGCTGGAAATGATGGACCGCACCTCGGTGCGCATGGTCGAACCGTTTGTAAAGGCCGGCTACGACATCGACGCCGCCGCCATCTTGCTGTGCGAAGCCGACGGCACGGTGCACGAGGTGGAAGAGGAAATCGCCCGCATGACGCAAGTGCTGGAAAGCGCCGGCGCCAGCGCGATCGCCGTGTCGCAGTCGGACGCGGAGCGCATGCGCTTCTGGTCCGGCCGCAAGAACGCCTTTCCGGCCGCCGGGCGCATCTCGCCCGATTACTACTGCATGGACGGCACCATTCCCCGCAAGCGCCTGGCCGAGGTGCTGACCGGGATTGAATTGATGGAAACCGAATATGGCCTGCGCTGCGCCAACGTGTTCCATGCGGGCGATGGCAATCTACACCCGCTGATCATGTTCGACGCCAACCAGCCGGGCGAATTTGAAAGGGCCGAAGCCTTTGGCGCCGCCATCCTCGCCCTGTGCGTGGAAGTGGGCGGCACCATCACTGGTGAACACGGCGTCGGCAAGGAGAAAATCGATTCCATGTGCGTGCAGTTCACCCGCGCCGAACTGGACGCCTTCTTTGCCGTCAAGCGCGCCTTCGATGTGCCTTTCCTGCTCAATCCCGACAAGGCCATACCCACCCTGAACCGCTGCGCCGAATTCGGGAAGATGAAAGTGAGCGGCGGCGTGCTGCCCTTTGCCGGCCTGCCGCGCTTCTAAACAATCGACAGATACAAGGACGTCCGTGCAGCACATTGAAGCGATACGCCAGCAAATCCTCGACGCCGCAAAGCTGCAGCGGCCCCTGCGCATCCGCGGCGGCGGCAGCAAGGATTGGTATGGCGGGGCGCTTGCGCGCGACATCCTCGATACGCGCCAGCTGACCGGCATCATCGACTACGAACCCACCGAACTGGTGATCACGGCCCGCAGCGGCACGCCGCTTGCCGAGATCGAGGCGGCGCTGGCGGAAAAGAACCAGATGCTGGCCTTCGAGCCGCCCCATTTCGGCGCAGGGGCAACCCTGGGTGGCGTGATCGGCGCGGGGCTGGCGGGACCGCGCCGCGCCGCCAGCGGCGGGGTGCGCGATTTTGTGCTGGGCGCCGTGCTGATGGACGGCCGCGGCGAAGTGCTCAGCTTCGGCGGACAGGTGATGAAAAACGTGGCCGGCTATGACGTCACGCGCCTGCTGGCCGGCGCCATGGGCAGTCTCGGCGTGACCTTGCAGCACTCCGTAAAAGTGCTGCCGCGTCCCGTGTGCGAAGTGACGGTGCGCTGCGCCATGAGCGAGATCGACGCCATCGCAAAGCTCAATCAATGGGGCGGCCAGCCGCTGCCCCTGTCAGCCAGCTGTTGGCATGAGGGCAGCCTGACCCTACGCCTGTCGGGCGCGGGCGCCGCGGTCGATGCGGCCCTGCGCGTCTTCGGCGGCGACCTGCTTGACGCGCCCGACGCCGACGCCTTCTGGGCCGCCCTGCGCGAACAGCAGCATGGCTTTTTCACCCGCCCGGGCCACCTGTGGCGCCTCTCCGTGCCGTCGGTGACGGGCGCCCTGATCCTCGACGGCGAGCAACTGATCGAGTGGGGCGGCGCGCAGCGCTGGCTCAAGGTCGCAGGTCCCGTCGATGCGGCGCGCGCAAGCGCCATCCGCGCCACCGTGAAAGCAGCCGGGGGACACGCGACGCTGTTCCGGAAGGCCGACGGCGAGGGCCTTGATGTCGCCGTGTTCGAGCCGCTGGCGCCGGCCATCGCCCGCATCCATGATCGCCTCAAGCAGGCTTTTGATCCCGCCACTATTTTCAATCCAGGACGGCTGTTTTAAACCATGCAAACCAATCTCGCTGCATTCATCAAGGGCACGCCGGATGGCGACGAAGCCGAGGCGATTTTGCGCGCCTGTGTCCACTGCGGCTTTTGCACGGCCACCTGTCCCACCTATCAGATCCTGGGCGATGAGCTGGACGGCCCGCGCGGGCGCATCTACCTGATCAAGCAGGTGCTGGAAGGGGCCACGCCAACCCGCAAGACGCAGTTGCACCTGGACCGCTGCCTGACCTGCCGCAACTGTGAATCAACCTGTCCTTCCGGCGTCAAATACGGCCGCCTGGCCGACATCGGCCGGCGCGTGGTGGAGGAGCGGGTAGCCCGTCCCGCTGGCGAGCGCCTGCAGCGCTCTGCCCTGAAGACCGCCTTGCCCCGTGCATGGATTTTCAAGCCCGCGTTCAAGGCGGGCCAGTTGGTGCGGCCCTTGCTCTCGCCGTCGCTGCAGGACAAGCTGCCCGCCACGGCGCCGGCCGGCCACTGGCCGACCCGCAGCCACGCACGCAAGATGCTGGTGCTGGAAGGCTGCGTGCAGCCCTCGATGGCGCCGAACATCAACGCCGCCACAGCGCGCGTGCTCGACGCGCTCGGCGTGCAGCTGATCACGGCGCCCAAGGCAGGCTGCTGCGGCGCACTGCGCTACCACCTGAACGACCAGGACGCGGGGCTCGACGACATGCGCCGCAATATCGACGCCTGGTGGCCGCTGGTCGCACAGGACCAGGTTGAAGCCATCGTGATGACGGCTTCCGGCTGTGGCGTCACAGTCAAGGAGTATGGCCACCTGCTGGCCCACGACAGCGCCTACGCCGACAAGGCAGCGAAGGTATCGGCCATGACGCGCGACCTGTCGGAGGTGATGGTGCAGTTCGAGGCGCAACTGGGTGAACGTGCGACAGCCGCGCCGGCAAAGCGCATCGCCTGGCACCCGCCCTGCACCCTGCAGCACGGCCAGCAGATCCGCGGCAAGGTCGAGGGCGTGCTGCGCGCGGCCGGCATCGATGTCGTCCTGTGCGGCGACAGCCACCTGTGCTGCGGCTCGGCCGGCACCTATTCTGTATTGCAGCCCGAGCTGGCCAAGGAGCTGCGCGACCGGAAGCTGGCCAGCCTGGCCGCCACGGGCGCCGAGGAAATCGTCTCGGCCAATATCGGCTGCCTGACCCACCTGCAGTCAGGGACAAGCACGCCGGTGACGCACTGGATCGAGCTGCTGGAGCGGGTGCTGCTGTGAACGAGCGCGCGCCAGCCGGTGAGGGTAGCCAGGCAGCCCTGCTGGCCACCATCGCCAGGCTGGAAAGCGCGCTGGCGCATGCCGAACAGCTGCAGCAGAAACTGCGCGACTCGAGTGACTTCACGCGTCTTGCGATGGAGGCGGTCAGCGGAGTGGGCGTCTGGACCTACGATGTGGCCACCGATCGCTTCACCTGTGACGCCGCCATCGCCAGCCTGTACGGGATCGACCTGCAGGAGGCGGCGGCTGGCATCCTGCGCAGCCGCTTCCTGGCCAATGTTCACCCGGACGACCTGGCGGCGCTGCGCAAGACCATGTCCTCGGGCCTCGTCCACAGCGGCGACCTGGAACTGGAATACCGCATTTGCCACCCGGACGGCAGCATCCGCTGGGTATATTCGCGCGGCCACACCTATTTTGACGAGGCCGGCAAGCCGCTGCGCCGCACCGGCGTGGGCGTCGATCGCAGCGCCCAGCGCCACCTGGAAGAGCAGTTGCGCCAGGCGCAAAAAATGGAAGCCGTTGGCCAGCTGACGGGCGGTCTTGCCCATGATTTCAACAATATGCTGCAGGGGATCATGGGCCCGCTCGAGATGGTCAGGCGCCTGATGACGCTCGATGAGACAGTCCGCATGGGGCGCTACATCGACATGGCGTTCAGCTCGACGCAGCGGGCGGCCACGCTGACGCACCGGCTGCTGGCGTTTTCGCGCCGTCAGCCGCTGGCGCCCATGCAGCTCGACGCCAACCAGCTGGTTCGATCGATGGACGAACTGCTGCGCCGCACGACTGGGCCGGAAGTGGCGCTGCTGCTGGCGCTGGAGGAGACGCCCTGCCTGATACGCTGCGACGCCAACCAGCTGGAAAGCGCCCTGCTCAATCTTGCCATCAATGCGCGCGATGCCATGCCCGACGGCGGGCGCCTGACCATCGCCACCTCCCGCCTCGCGCTTGATGCCGCCTATCTGTCTTCCCATCCTGGTGTCGCACCGGGCGCTTTTGTCTGCATCGCCGTCACCGATACCGGCGTGGGCATGTCGCCTGCCGTGGTGCGCCAGGTGTTCGAACCGTTTTTCACCACCAAGCCACTGGGGCAGGGCACCGGGCTAGGGCTGTCGATGGTGTATGGTTTTGCGGGCCAGTCGGGCGGACTAACCGATGTGTATAGCCACCCCGGGCTGGGCACGACGATCCGCCTGCTGTTGCCGGTCGACCTGGACGAACAGCGCAGTGCACCCGAAACGGCATCGCGGCGGCCGCCCAGCCAGGACGGTGGCGGACGCACCATCCTGGTCGTCGAGGATGATCACGCAGTGCGCCAGCTGCTCGTGGCGGCCTTGGGAGAGGCAGGCTACGCCGTCGTGACGGCCTCGGAAGGCTTCGAGGGCCTGGCCGTGCTGGAATCGGATGCCGCCATCGACCTGCTCGTCACCGATGTCGGCCTGCCTGGCCTGAATGGACGGCAGATGGCCGACGCGGGCCGCTTGATCCGACCGGCGCTGGGCGTGCTGTTCATGACGGGCTATGCCGAACTTGCCAGCGCTCCGGGCGGATTCCTGGAAAGCCGCATGGAGATGATCGCCAAGCCTTTCCAGATGGCCGACATGCTCGAGCGCGTTGAGATCATGCTGGCAGATGCAGGTACCGCCGGGCCGCACGCGCCGGCCTAGCGGCGAGCGGCCCTGGCCAGCAGCTTTTCCAGTTCGGCCGGATCGACCGGCTTGGTGAGATGGTGGTCGATGCCCGCCGCGCGGCTGTGGGCGCGGTCCGCGGCGCTGCCGTAGCCGGTGATGGCAACCATCAGCGTGTCGGCCGCCTGCGGCTGCTGCAGGCGCAGGTGCCGCGCCAGTTCGTAGCCGTTCATGTCGGGCAGGCCCACGTCGAGCAGGAACACCTGGGGCCAGTGCTGCTGCGCGCGCTCGATGGCGGCGCCGGCGGTGAACGCCAGGTCGACCTGGTGGCCGGCGTTGCCCAGCACGATGCCCAGCATCTCGCAAGCGTCGCGGTTGTCGTCGACGATCAGGATGCGCAGGCCATGGCCGGACGGCGCCGTGGCTGCGCTGTCAACCGCCGGGGCGTCGAAGGCGGGGTCGCGCGATGCGTGGCGCTTCTCTTCCAGCAAAGGCAGGATCACCTTGAAGCTGCTGCCGTAGCCCTTTCCCTCGCTGTGCGCGAACACCTGGCCGGCGTGGCGCTCCACCAGGTTTTTTACCAGCGCCAGGCCCAATCCCAGCCCGCCCGTACTGCGGTCGGACGAGCGGGCGCCCTGGGTGAACAAATCAAAGGCATTGGCGGCCGTGGCGGCGTCCATGCCCACGCCGTTGTCACTCACCTGCACGTGGGCCTGGCCATGCTCGCAATCGAGCCGCACGCTGATCAAGCCCCCTTCGGGCGTGTATTTGGCGGCGTTATTGAGCAGGTTCACCAGCACCTGTATTAACCGCTCCTCGTCGCCCGTCACCCAGGCTGCGCAAGGGTCAAGCTGCACGTTCAGGTGGTGGCGGCGCTGTTCGATCAGGGGACGGGCCTGTTCCAGCGCGGCGGCGATCACGTGCTTCAGATCGAGCCGGCGCATGGCCAGCGACACCACCCCTTGCGTGACGCGGGCGGTGTCGAGCAGTTCGTCGAGCAAATGGTTCATGTGGCGCGCCTGGCGGTCGATCACGGCGCCTGCCTTTTGCGTCATGCGCGCATCCGCGTGGCCCAGCGCGAGCAACTGGGCGGCGGCGCTGATGGGGGCGAGCGGATTGCGCAGTTCGTGCGCCAGCATGGCGAGAAACTCGTCCTTCTTGCGGCCCGCGTCCTGCAGGTCCTGGGCCAGTTGCTTGCGTTCGCTGATGTCGGCCACCACGCCGATCAGGCGCTGGTCCGCCGTGAACACGCCTTTCACTTCCAGCCAGTGCACGCTGCCATCCTCGCAGCAGGCGCGCGCCTCAAACCGCAGCGGCGCGCGGGCATCCAGGGCTTCAGCGATGCGTTCGCTGGCGTGATTGCGGTCCTCGGGGTGGAAGTGGGCCAGCAGTTGCTCGACCGTCCAGGCGCCGCCGGCATGGCCGAAGCACTGGTCGTGGCGGGCGTCGCCGCGCCAGGCCCGCTCGCCGAGGTCGAACGACCATTCGCCCAGGCCCGCCGCGGCCAGCGCGAGGGTCAACCGGGCCGCGGTGTCGGCCGGGTGCGAATTTGCTTGCTCATCGAGGCGCGCTGCCGCCTGGGATTGAAAAGGCTTTGGGAGTTTGTATGAATCGTCCATGCACAGCGCTTTGCAATAAATACATGCAAAGATGATAGCGGACTGCACCCGGCGCGCGATTGCCGGTTACATTTCTTTATCAAGTGTATCTATTTGATAGCGACAAATGGTTTGTATAAAACGCCGTCTTCAGGCTGCCAGCAAGGATTTGATGTCGTCCAGCAAGGCTGCCGGCGCCGTCGCGGGCGCGTAGCGTTTGACGACCTTGCCATGGCGGTCGACCAGGAACTTGGTGAAATTCCACTTGATGGCTTCCGTGCCCAGCAGGCCCGGCGCCTCGTGCTTTAGCTGGCGAAACAAGGGATGGGCTTCGGCCCCATTCACGTCCACCTTGGCGAACAGGGGAAACGTTACGCCAAAATTCTTTTCGCAAAAGGCGCCGATTTCCTCTGCGGAACCCTTTTCCTGGGCGCCGAACTGGTTGCAGGGAAAGCCCAGCACCTCGACGCCCTGGTCCTTGAACTGTTGGTAAATCGCCTCCAGGCCCTTGTACTGGGGCGTGAAACCGCAGGCGCTGGCGGTGTTCACAATCAACAACACCTTGCCCTTGTACTGGGCCAGATCGACCGGCGCGCCGGCCAGCGAGCTTGCGCTGTGTTCATAAATGCTCATCAGACGATTCCCAGGTGATGGGTGCCGGCCGCCAGATCGCGGTTTTTGGCATCTTTCCCCTGCAATTTTATCGCGAGACGCAAGTCGTTGACGGAATCGGCATTGCGCAAGGCATCTTCATAACTGATCTTGTCAGCCTCGTGCAGATCAAACAGGGCCTGGTCAAAGGTCTGCATGCCCAGTTCGCGCGACTTTTTCATGATCTCCTTGATCTCGTGTACCTGGCCTTTGAAAATCAGGTCGGAAATCAGCGGCGAATTGAGCATGATCTCGATGGCCACGACGCGGCCCTTCGATTCTTTTCGCGGCACCAGGCGCTGCGAAATCATGCCCTTCAGATTGAGCGACAGGTCCATCAGCAACTGGGCGCGGCGCTCTTCCGGGAAGAAGTTGATGATGCGGTCAATCGCCTGGTTGGAACTGTTGGCGTGCAGGGTGGCCAGGCACAGGTGACCGGTTTCGGCAAAGGCGATCGCGTGTTCCATCGTTTCGCGGTCGCGGATCTCGCCGATCTGGATCACGTCGGGCGCCTGGCGCAGGGAGTTTTTCAGGGCCGCTTCAAAACTGTCGGTGTCGACGCCTACTTCGCGCTGAGTCACCACGCAATTTTTATGCGGGTGCACGTACTCGACCGGGTCTTCGATGGTGATGATGTGGCCGTAGCTGTTTTCATTACGGTAGCCCACCATGGCCGCCATCGTCGTCGATTTGCCGGAACCGGTGGCGCCGACCATGATGACCAGGCCGCGCTTGGTCATGATGATGTCGGACAGGATCGCCGGCAGTTCCAGGTCTTCCAGTTTCGGGATGGTGGTGGTGATGGTTCGCAGCACCATGCCCACGCAGCTCATCTGGACAAAGGCCGAGACGCGAAAACGCCCCAGGTCGCCCGGGCTGATGGCGAAATTGGCTTCCTTGCTCAATTCAAAGCCGGCGGTCTGCTTGTCGTTCATGATCGAACGGGCCAGGTCGGCCGTATGGGCCGCCGTCAGGGCCTGGCTCGACACCGGCGTCATCTTGCCATCGATTTTGATGGCAGGCGGAAAACCGGCGGTAATGAAAAGGTCGGAGCCGCCCTTGCTGGTCATCAAGCGCAGCAGGTCGAACATGAATTTGGATGCCTGGTCGCGTTCCATGATCGTTCCTTATCCGGGGAAATTGTCGGGCGTTTTCGCCGCGTTGCGGGCCGCGCCGGTGGAAATGACGTTGCGGCGCACCAGATCGGTCAGGTTCTGGTCCAGGGTCTGCATGCCGACATTGCTGCCTGTCTGGATCGCCGAATACATCTGCGCAATTTTTGCTTCGCGGATCAGGTTACGGATGGCGGGCGTGCCGATCATGATTTCGTGGGCCGCCACGCGGCCGCTGCCGTCCTTGGTTTTCAGCAGGGTCTGCGAGATGACGGCTTGCAAGGATTCGGACAACATGGCCCGTACCATTTCCTTTTCATCGGCCGGGAACACGTCGACGATACGGTCGATGGTCTTGGCGGCCGACGAGGTGTGCAGGGTGCCGAACACCAGGTGGCCCGTTTCAGCGGCCGACAGGGCCAGGCGGATGGTTTCCAGGTCACGCAATTCGCCCACCAGGATGCAGTCGGGGTCTTCGCGCAGGGCCGAGCGCAGCGCGTTGTTGAAGGAGAGGGTATGGGGGCCCACTTCGCGCTGGTTGATCAGGCATTTTTTGGAGTCGTGCACGAATTCGATCGGGTCTTCGATCGTCAGGATGTGGCCGTACTCGTTTTCATTGAGGTGGTTGACCATCGCGGCCAGGGTGGTCGATTTGCCCGAACCCGTCGGGCCCGTCACCAGCACGAGGCCGCGCGGACGCATGGCCAGTTCAGCGAAAATTTTTGGGGCGTTGAGGTCTTCCAGCGACAGGATCTTGGAGGGAATCGTTCGCAGCACGGCGGCGGCGCCCCGTTCCTGGTTGAACGCGTTGACGCGGAAGCGGGCCAGGCCGGGGATGGCAAACGAGAAATCGCACTCGAGCACTTCTTCGTACTGCTTGCGCTGGCCGTCGTTCATGATGTCATAGATCATGCCGTGCACATCCTTGTGCTCCAGCGGCGGCAAGTTGATGCGGCGTACGTCGCCGTGCACGCGGATCATCGGCGGCAGGCCGGCCGAGAGGTGCAGGTCGGATGCCTTGTTCTTGACGGAGAAAGCGAGTAATTCGGAGATGTCCATTTATAATCCCTGAGCCTGAAAATGGGCGCGGTCGGGAGTATGCGCAGATGCATCACCTCGTTTCGCTTTTAATTGCCCGCTGACAAGATTATGTCCACAATCGCCCTTAAACTGCAAGCTGTCGATTCGACCATACAGGCCGCCTGCGCTGCCGCAAAACGGCCTAGCGCCGATGTGCAACTGCTGGCCGTTTCCAAAACCTTCGGCGCCGACGCCGTGCTGGAAGCCATCGCGGCGGGCCAGTTGGCCTTCGGCGAAAACTATCTGCAGGAAGCGCTCGACAAGATCGCTGCAGTCGCGGCCGCCGCGCCGGACGCGGCCGTGGAATGGCACTTTATCGGGCCCATCCAGAGTAACAAGACCCGTCCGCTCGCTTCCCACTTCAACTGGGTGCACACGATCGAGCGCCTGAAAATCGCCCAGCGCCTGTCGGAACAGCGGCCCGCCGGCTTGCCGCCCTTGCATGTTTGTTTGCAAGTGAATATCAGCGGCGAGGCCAGCAAGAGCGGCGTGGCGCCGGGCGAACTGCCCGCACTGGCGCGCCAGGTGGCGCTGTTGCCGAACCTGCGTTTGCGGGGATTGATGGCCATTCCCGAGCCGGAAACTGATGTGTCAAAACAACGGGCGGCCTTTGCGCGCCTGCGCGAGCTTTTGCAACAGTTGAATGCCGACGGCATGCAGCTCGACACTTTATCGATGGGCATGTCGGCCGACCTGGGCGCCGCCGTTGCCGAGGGCGCCACCATCGTGCGCATCGGCAGCGCTATTTTTGGAGCAAGACAGTATGCGTGACGGTTTCAGTTTGACCTTTATCGGCGGCGGGAACATGGCCGCGGCCCTGATTGCGGGCCTGGCCGGGCAGTTGACGGACGGCGCCAACATCACCGTGGTCGATCCCAATCCGGCGCAATTGGCCAAGCTCGCTGGCAGCTTCGGCGTGCGCGCGATCGAGCGCCTTGATGCCGCCGCGGCCGCCAGCGACGTCATCGTTCTGGCTGTCAAACCGCAACAGATGCGTGAAGTGGCCGCCGGCCTGCAGCCCTGGTTAAAAGAGGCGCTGGTGCTGTCGATCGCCGCCGGCATCCGCGCCGCCGACCTGTCGCGCTGGCTGGGCGGTCACCAGGCCATCGTGCGCTGCATGCCCAACACGCCGGCCCTGATCGGGCAGGGCGTGACGGGGATGGTGGCCATGGCGGGCGTGTCCGACGAGCACCGCGCCGCTGCCGACAGCGTCATGCGCGCGGTCGGGCAGACCGTGTGGCTCGATGAGGAGAGCAAGATTGACGCCGTCACGGCGGTCTCCGGCAGCGGGCCCGCTTACGTGTTTTATTTTATCGAGGCGATGCAGCAGGCTGCCGCGGAACTGGGCTTGTCGGCCGAACAGGGCACGCAACTGGCGCTGGCCACTTTTACGGGGGCCTCGCAACTGGCGGCGCGCTCGGCCGATGAAGTGGCGATGCTGCGCGAGCGCGTTACCTCGAAAGGGGGGACGACGTATGCGGCTTTGCAGAGCATGGAAGCGGCGGGGGTGAAGCAGGCGATTGTGGCGGCGGTGAAGGCGGCGGCGGCGCGGGGGAAGGAACTTGGTGAGGAGCTGGGGAGTGAATCGTAGGCGGGGACTGGCCCTGCGGGCCTGTCCCCATTTGGACTTTGCCTCGGATCTAAAATGGGGACAGGCCTGCAAGGCCAGTCCCCGGGAAATTAATCCTTACCGCGGCTGATTGCCACGCCCAACAACAAACCAATCGTCGCCCCAATCGCCACCGAACGCCATGGATTCTCATGCACGTATTCATCGGTGGCCTTGGCCGCGGCCTTGGTCTTTTCCACCGCGGCGCCCTGGTAGTACATGACATTGTCCTTGGCGCTGCTGAGGGTGCGCTCGAATTTTTCCTTCGCGGCGCGCAGGTCCTCGCCCGTCAACGAGCTGTTGCGCAGCCAGCCTTCGGCGTCCGAAATCACCGATTTCAAATCGTTCATCAACTGGTCGCGGGTGCCGGTCTGGGTGGGGATTTTTTCCATCATGGGAAGCCTCGTTGGTCTGGTTATTAAAAGCCAGCGGCGGACACAGCGTCCGTCTGCTGTTATTGGGACAACATTATCTGAACGCGTAGTCTAACGCGACTCCGGCAAAAACGGCCGCACCCAAGTAATTGTTATGCCGGAAGGCTGCGAAGCAGCGCATGCGGTCGCGCTCGCGGATCAGGGTGTAGTGATACAGGGCCATGCCGGCGGCGACCGCCACGCCGGCGGCGAAGCACCAGCCCAGGCCTTGCGACGAGCCGCAGACAAGGTCGATGCCGAGCGCGGCGCCGTAGCACAGCATGATAGCGGCCACGTCCATTCGGCCAAAGGTGATGGCCGAGGTGCGGATGCCGATTTTCAGGTCGTCGTCGCGGTCGACCATGGCGTATTCCGTGTCGTAGGCGACGGCCCAGAATACATTGGCGGCCAGCAACCACCAGGCCACGGGCGGCACCCGGTCCTGCACGGCAGCAAATGCCATCGGGATGCCGAAGCCGAAGGCAATCCCCAGATAGGCTTGGGGGATCGCAAAGAAGCGCTTGAAATACGGGTAGGTGCCGGCAATGATCAGGGCCGCCACCGACATCTGCTTGGTCAGGGCATTGAGCGGCAGTATCAGCAGGAAGGCGATGAGGGCCAGCACTCCCGCCACGGCCAGCGCCTCCCACGGCGCAATCTTGCCGCTGGTGAGGGGCCGCTCGGCTGTGCGCTTGACATGCTTGTCGAAGTCCCGGTCGGCGTAATCGTTGATGGCGCAGCCTGCCGAGCGCATCAGCGCGGTGCCCAGCGTGAAAATCAGCACCAGGCCGGGGTCGGGATGGCCGTTCGATGCTATCCACAGGGCAATCAGGGTCGGCCACAGCAAGAGCACAATGCCGATCGGCTTGTCGGCGCGAATCAATTTGAAATACAGGGCCAGTCGGCGCATGGGTTTGTCTGCCAGTTTTCTCAGCCGGCAATTTTACTCTGTCCGACCACGCTTGGCACTTTGACATAAGGCGATACGGGGCTACGGGGCGGGCCTATACTTGTCTGCCCACCATCACGATTGCCCATCATGCAACTTCAGCTTTCCGCCATCTCGCTTGCTGTCTCTGCCGGGCCGTGGACGCCCGCCGCATCGCTCAGGGAATTGCCGCCAGCCGTGCAGCAGCAACTGGGCGTGGGCTCCGTGGACGACGCCATCGCCGACCGCGGCGAGCCCTTCAATGCAGGCTGCCTGGTATTTGACCAGAGCCCGCGCAGGCGCTTCCTGCTGGGCGCGGTCAGTGCCGATGTGGTGATTGTGGCCGTCGAGTTCGGCGGCATTGCCTTGAATACGCAGCGGATTGAGTTTCGCCGCAGCGGGCAATCGTGGAC
The DNA here is from genome assembly GCA_045810505.1 of Massilia sp. Taxonomy (GTDB): domain Bacteria; phylum Pseudomonadota; class Gammaproteobacteria; order Burkholderiales; family Burkholderiaceae_D; genus JAFCUW01. Next base: position 288 of record JBJMVV010000290.1, on the reverse strand, counting down.
GCGCACCGGCACCCATGCACTGGGCGCCGGCCCGGTCACCCTGCCGGAACTGAGCGGCAAGGCCAGCCGCGCTGTGCTGGCGACGATGTAAAAAATCAGGCGGCGCGCGCCTGTTCGGTGTCGGCGTGATCAAACACCGCCATCTCCACGCCCGGCAGGTTGCATTCCGCCACGGCGCGGCAGATGGCGTCGATGGCCGCCTTTCTCGTAAAACTCTTGCGCCAGACCAGCACCACCCGGCGCGAGGGCACCGGTTCGCTGAAGGGGACGAAGCGCAGCATGCTGCGC
>JBJMVV010000289.1:0-18145 GCA_045810505.1 Massilia sp. | reverse complement strand
TCTTGTGGCGTACTCAATCGACGCTGGCCGGCCGTGACCCGATCAGCGTACACCCGCACTCGGTCATGCAGCCATCCACAGCGACCGCCACGCCGTGAATGGTCAAGCTCGCATGGCCTGTCACAATCCTGTTCACCCCATGTGGTTTCCCGCCGGGATAAAAGAGAGGACACGACACCGTATCGCCAACCCGCGCGATGGCACGGCCGTGGACGTTCTGGTCGGGCGCGCCGGTCAGAACGACGCCGCCGTGGTCGGATTGGTCTCCGACCGTGATGATTTTTGCGCCTGGGCACGGGCGCGCGCCGGCGTGGTGGGCGCAGCAGACGCGTCCTGGGAGAGGCGGTCGAACAGGCCCGGCGTAAAGCTGCGCATGATTTCCTCGGCTTGGGTGGCGGCGACAGCGCCCATTATCGTGACTTGATCGCGCACAAGTTTGCGCAGGCGCAATCGTTGCCCGATGAACAGGGAAGGCTGCCGGGTTTGCGCAAGATCAACAATTACTTCGATAGCTCGGCTCATGCTTCCATGAATCTGTGCAACGACAACGCCACACCAGCGGAGGAACACCATGCATGCGGGATCGAAGATTTTGTGGTCGGAAGGCTTGACCCTGGGGCCCCAGCACTTTCAGCTCCAGGACATTTACCATGAGAATCGACTGCGCGCCATGATGCCGAAACGCAGGATCTGTTCAGCGAGGCGCTGGCGATCGATGTGCCCGTGCTGAAAAAACAGACGCGCCTGCTCTCTCACATTGCGCCGCGCGACCCGCAGGCCAGCGTGGCGGTGGTGCGCCTGCGCCGGTCGGCCGAGGACGGCTTCGAGATCGACCCCGCCTTCATCCCGCCCTGTGTCGCGATCGGCGCGACGCCGACCCTGCGGCGCATGGTGGAAAGCCTGATCAGCGCGCTGACGGCCAGGATCGAGTCGCTCCAGCGCAGCCATCGCAAGGCCACAGAGGACACCTATGAAATGTCGCGCGGCGACATCTCGTCATGGTGGATGCTCAATATCGTCAGCACGGCCAACACGCTGCTGATGCACACGGCCCGCTCGCCAGCGCATCACCCGGAGTCGCTGTACGAAAAACTGCTGGCGCTCGCTGGCGGGCTGATGACCTTTTCCGACCGCTACCGGGCGGCCGACCTGCCGGCCTACCAGCACGATGCGCTCGGCGATGTGTTCGCCAGGCTCGATGCCATCTTGCGCGACCTGGTCGACACGGTCATCTCGACCAGGTATTTCATCATCCCGCTGGTGCAGGATGGCGAGCGCAGCGCGCTGTACCGGGCCGGCCTCGATGCGAAAAGAGTCACGCGGAACACGCAGCTATGCCTGGCCGTCAGCGCCGACATGCCGGCGCTCGAACTGGTGGCGGCGATGCCGGTGCGGCTGAAAGTGGGTGCCCCGGCTGACCTGGAGAAAATCCTCGGCGCCGCGCTGCCCGGGGTGCCGCTGGCGCACATGCCGCAGGTGCCGGCAGCTGTGCCGGTGCGGCCCAACACCTATTATTTTTCACTGTCGAAGCGCAGCGCCTTGTATGAGCATGCGCTGGCTGCGGGCGAGCTGGCGGTGTATGCGCTCGATGGCATTCCCGGCTTGAAAATTGAATTGATCGCGGTGTCGTGAGGTGGACCAAGCCGGCAGCGCGTGCAATGACGCGCTGCCATTGACGCGCTTACTGCGCCAGGTTTTTGGCGAGGAACTTGTCGACGCGCTGCCAGAAGTCGAGCCGATTTTTTTCGTCGCGCCAGCCGTGGCCTTCTTCGGGGTAGACGACGTACTCGACATTGCGATTTTTTGCGGCGACGGCGCTGTGGAACCTGGCGGCGTGGGCGATGGGAACGCGGCGGTCCTGGCCGCCGTGGGCCATCAGCAGGGGCTGGGTCACGCGCGTGGCTTGCTCGATCGGGGAGATTTCGGCAAAGGCTGCAGGGTCCGTGAGCGGGTCGCCGATCAGGGTCTTCATTTCGTAGTTGCGATCGTCACGCGAGGTGTCGGCTTCGACCAGGGAAAACATCATGGAAATATCCGTCACGCCTGCCCATTCGACGCCGGCGCGGAAAGTGTTGGGATCGCGCACCAGGCCCATCAGCGTGGCGTAACCACCATAGCTGGCGCCCATGATGCCGATGCGCCTGGAATCGGCCCAACCTTTACTGACCGCCCATGCGGCCGTGTCAGCCAGGTCGTCCTGCATGGTGCGGCCCCATTGCTGCCAGCCGGCGCGGAACAGCTTGTTTCCAAATCCCATGCTGCCGCGAAATTCCGGTTGCAGCACGACGTAGCCGCGCGAAGCGAGGAACTGCGCTTCATTGTCCCATTCCCAGCCGCCGCCCCGCACGTAGGGGCCGCCGTGGACGAGCACGATGGCCGGGCGCGGCTGGTTTGGCGCGGCCTTGGCTGCCGGCATCGTGACGTAAACAGGAATCTGCAAACCGTCGCGCGCGGCGAAACGGAAGAAATCGCGCTTGCCCATTTGCTTTGGATCGATCGCCGGGTTGCTGCTGCCCAGCCCGACCAGGCGGTTCTCGGCGGTCCTGTAAATATAGTAGGTGGGCGGCATGCGGTCTGAGGAAGCGACCACCGTCACAGCCTGCGGGTCGCGGCAGTCCTGGCCGCAGTCTATCTGGTTGACCGAGCCCGGTAGAAGGCCGTTGACCTTGTCCTGGATCGCTTTTATGCCAGGGTCGAGCCAGGCGGTCGATCGGGCATCGGCAAGGAAATGGATGCCCACGACTTTTTTGCTGCCATAGTCGACTTCCATCGAACCGGCGAAATCGAAGCCTTCGATATCAACCATGGGTTCTTTTGCCAGTTCTTTTTTGTTCAGGTCGTAGGTGAACAGCGCCATCCGGCCCTGGTAACCGGCTTTGACGTACAGGGTGTTCTGGCCGTCGATCCACTGCGGCTGGAATGCGCCGTCCTTGACGCAGTCGCGATTGCTGATTTCGCCCCATGGCGCTTTGCTGTCGCTGCGGTAATAGACGATACAGCGTCCCTTGGTGGACGCCATTCCCACGCGCGCCTGGTCATTCGGATCGAACAGCCATTCGGTCACGAAGTCCGGCTGGCCGTTCGGTACCATGTCGGTCAGGCGCCGGCTGCGGGTGTTGAGGCGAAAGGGATGGGACGACTGGGGATACGGGTCGATTTTATTCCAGGTATAGCGCTCGACGATGATGTCGTCCGAGCCGTCATGGGCCACGCTGCGGAACCCGTAGTCTGACGTCAGGGTCATGTCCTTGATGCTGCTACCCAGCTTCGCTTGCTCGTGGCGCCAGCTGCCTGCGATCAGGTGAACCAGGTTTTCCCCGTTACGATCCACGGCAAACTCATCATAATTGCCCTCAAACATGGGATTGGTGTTCCTGAGCGTGAACACCAGGCGGTTGTCGTTGACCCAGTCGACCCGAAGCACACGCGCCGTGTCAAAACTGGCCGCCGTGCTGACTAGTTTCGGCTCGGCCGTGTCGCGCACCACCAGCGCCTGGCTGCCGTCGGCAAGCCGGTTCAACACGGCGACATAGCGGCCCGTTGGCGAAAGTTTGACGAAGCCGACGTCGGCGTCGCGGAAAAAACTGGCGACCGGGATGGGCTCGGCGGCGTTTGCCCAGCTGCAGGCGGACAACAAGGGGGCGAGTAGGGCAAGTCGCAGGGCAAGTCGGATCATGTCCACACTTCATAAGTTGACGATCAGGTATGGTTGCGCTTTGACAATTCTTTGTCAACATAATATTGTTGCTGGCGTGTTGCTTCGGCGCGCTGGACCAGTTGCCGCCGCAAACGCGGGTCGATGTGGTCATCAACCTGGCGGGCGCGCCCATTCTCGGCTGGCGATGATCGCCTGCAGGACGAAGCCTGCCCGCCGCAGGCCGTCTTCATGTCGGCCCTGTGCCAGGAATGGGGTCCGACTGTTGCTGGGGGAGCAGGCCGACCTGCTGCTTGCCGGCCAGCGCGTCGCACCAGGCCGGCTGGCGCAGTCGGGTTTTGTGTTTCGCTATCCGGGCCTGCAGGCGGACCTGGCATCGATCGAGCAGGCGGGACCCGGGCCTTGACCCAGCAGCGGCTAGCCGCCCACGTAGCGCATGGCGACATCGCAGCGTGCATACCGGGCGCCATAGCGCGCCATGATGGCGGCGTCGTGCACAAATCCGGCCTTCACGTACAGGTGCACGGCGGCGGCGCAGCGGGCGTTGCTGAGCAGGTAGAGCGGGTCAGCCTGCAGGGCGAGGGCGCGTTCGATGACAGCGGTCAGCAGGAATTGCCCCGCCTGCATGCCGCGGGCTGATTCACGCACCCCCATCTTGGTCAGTTCGTAACTGTGCTCGCCGGTCTTTTGCAGGGCGCAGGTGCCGACGATGCCTTCGTCCGGGGTTGCGACGAACATGATGACGCCACCGGCGTCGATGATGTTTGCGCGCGGATGCTGGAGCACCTCGCGGTCGGTGGCTTCGAGCTGGAACATGGCGCTGATCCACTCGGCGTTGATGTCGTGGAAGTGACCGGCAAGATCGTCGCTGTATTCGACAATGCGCAGGCCTGACAGGGATTGCGCGTGGGTGCTGCTCTCGGTCATGCCATGCTCCTTGCAAAAATTTTGCAACAGTATAGCCAATCGGGTTGTCCTTACAGCCCCCGTTTGTATGCCGCGTCGGCGCGGTCGCCTTCGGTGGCGGCGTCGAGCGCTTCGCGCAACTCGAGCATCAGCAGGGTCGAGAGGATGAACCAGGCCAGGCTGGACAACTTTGCAGCAAGCTGGGCGGACCAGGGACGCGGCCGGGTTTGAAATCTGGAAATGGACATGATGTTTTCTCTGGAAGATTGAAGCAGCTTCTGAAGTGGGACGGCCGTGTCAGCCGGCCGCGCCGAAGTGCTGGCGGTATTGCTGGGGCGAGACGCCCAGGCGGCGCCGGAACACCTTGAGCAGTTGATGGGCGTCGCGCAGGCCGCAATGCCAGGCGACCGTCTTGAGCGGGATATTGCTGTTTTCGAGCATGGTGCGGGCCGCATCGAGGCGGGCGCTTTCGACGAAGTCGGCCGGCGTGGCCTTGGCGTCGCGGGCGAAGGTGCGGGCGAAATTGCGCACACTCATGTTGGCAACCTCGGCCAGCACGGCAATCGACAGGTCGTCGGCCAGGTGGCGCAGCACATACTGCTGCACCTGCGCCACGGGCGAACCCGCTTCGACATAGGGCGTGAGAAAAGGGCTGAACTGCGATTGCCCGCCCCCGCGCTGGGTGAACACCACCAGGCGCCGGGCCACGTCGAGCGCCAGATCGGGGCCGTGGTCGCGCGCCACCAGGTACAGGCACAGGTCGATGCCCGCCGTCACGCCAGCCGAGGTGACCAGCTTGCCGTCGTGCACAAACAGGCGATCCGCCTCGACCTGCGCCGTCGGGCACAGTTCGCTCAGCAGGGCGGCATCGTTCCAGTGGGTGGTCACGGTGCGCCCGTCCAGCAGACCGGCCCGGGCCAGCAGCAGGGCGCCGTTGCAGATCGAGCCGAACAGGCCCGCCTGCGCCGCCGCCGCGCGCAGCCATTCGTGCAATTGGGCCGAAAAGGGCTGCTGCAGCAGCACCGTCCCGCCCGCAACGAGCAGCAGGTCAACGCTGCCGGTCAGCTCGCTGAAATGGCGGTGCGCCTGGATCAGCAGGCCGTTCGAGCAGGCTAGCAGGCCCCGCTCCACGCCCACCACTTCCAGCCGGTAATGCTGCTCCGGCGGCAGGAAGCGGTTTGCCTCGGCAAACACGTCGAGCGGGCCGCTGACGTCGAGCGACTGCACGCCGGGAAAAACAAGCAGGGAAACGGTCTTGGTCATGGTGGATGGCTGGAATGATCCGCATTGGGCTGTCGGGCATTCTGACATGCCCGAGCGTGCCCTCAGTGCTGGTGGCCGGGATTGCTGCAGCAGGCGCGCGGGCCGCCGTCCTCCCAGGATGAGCCCAGGATGATGCTGCAGAAATTGAGACGGCGGTATCCGGGCCGTTTCAGGGCCAGCACATCGGCGTTGACGGTGCCGAAGGTCGACAGGGGTTTGTGCGCCATGCCGTTGGCAAAGGCCTCGATGATGTCTTCCTTAAAATTTTCCGTGCGGGGATGGGCGGCCACGACGAGTGCGCGCTGTTCGGCGGAAAATTCATCGAACGCCAGGCCCAGCACATCCATTTCCACGCCCGCGGTGAGCAGGGCGACCACAGGCTTCTTGTGCTGGGGTATGCCTGGCGTGGTGTGCAGGGCGATTGCGTCCCACACCAGGTCAACGTCGCTCTCGCCGATGCCGTGGCGGCGCAGGAAATCGCGCGCCGTGTTGGCGCTGTCGACCTCAAAGCGCTCGGTCGGGCTGCTGTACTTCGCCGTCAATCCCAGGTCGTGGAACATGGCGCCGATGTAGAGCAGTTCAGGATCAAACGCCAGCTGTTTGCGCTGGCCGCTGAGGGCGCCGAACAGGAACACCCGGCGCGAATGGTGGAACAGCAGATCAGACGCGGTGTCGCGTACCAGTTCGGTCGCTTCGCGCGCCATCTGGCTGTCTGGAATGATAATGCTGGCAATGGTCTGGCTCATGGGGGAATCCTTCAGCTTGAATGAAATGCGCCGCGCGTGGGGCAGGGCGGCCGCTGAAATCAGTATGGCCGCGCCCGGGCCGGGGCGCTATCAGACTGATGGGCCTGATTCGGCCAAAGGAGGCGATTTCGCGGCCAGCGCCGCAGCACGCGCGGCGGGGCCATGCGGTCGGCACTGCGTCAAGCGCCAAAATCGCATCGGGGGCGCTGGCGCCCAGTGGAGATTCGCCCTTGAAAAGTCGCGCGGGGTGCCGTGCCCGTGCCACGCGGCGGCGCCGCACGGTATGATGGCGCCGTGCAGGAGGGCGGCTTTCAACATGGGAGAGGGACGGATGCGCAGGCAGGCGATTACATTATTGTTGGCAGGACTGGCACTGCCATTGGCGCTGGCCGTGGTACAGCCAGCCTGCGCGGCAGCGGCAACGGCAGCGCCCGCGCCCGCGGCGGCCGACCTGGTCTATCGCAACGGCTCGGTGTACACGGTTGATCCAGCCGATCACGTCCAGCAGGCGCTGGCGGTGCGCGCCGGGAGGATCGTCTACGTGGGCGACAATCAAGGCGTGCAGGCGCAGGTCGGCCGCCGCACCCGGGTGATTGATCTGCACGGGCGCATGCTGATGCCTGGCCTGATCGACGCGCACATGCATCCCCAGTCAGGCGGCAGCCGCCTGCTCAACTGCAGCCTCGACTACGCCTCCTTGAGCGTTGCCCAGTTCCAGGCGCGCATCCAGGCCTGCCTCGACCGCGATGCCGGGGCCAGCCCGGATCGCTGGCTGGTGGTCGTCAACTGGTTTCAGCAAGGGATGCTGCCAGACGGAAGCGATACCACTGCCGCGACCCTGGACAGCCTGAAGACGCGCCGCCCGATCATCGTGCGCTCGTCCTTCGGCCATTCCTCCCTGCTCAACAGCAAAGGCATTGCAGTGGCCGGGATCCGCGCGGGCACGCCCGACCCCGCCGGCGGCAAGATCGTGCGTGACGGTCAGGGCCGGGCCACCGGTTTGCTGGAAGACGCCGCCCAGGACATGGCGATGAACCTGCTGCCGCCCCTGACGGTGGCGCAGAACATGGCCGCTTCGACGGCGGCGCTGGCGGTCATGCGGGCGCAAGGCATCACCAGCTTTCTCGACGCCTACACCGACCCTGAAACCATGACGGCGTTCCGCACCCTGCAGCAGCGGGGCAAGCTGACGGCGCGCGCGCATTTTGCCGTGCTGATCGATCTCGACAAGGGCGCCACGCCTGTCACCCCTGTCACCCCTGTCACCCCTGCCAGCGCGGTCGCCGACCTGCTCAAACAACAGCGCAAGTTCGATCAGGGTGCAACGCGGGTGGCGCCGTCGATGCAGCTCCGTCACGCCAAGCTTTTCATGGACGGCGTGATTGCCGCGCCGGCCTTCACCGGGGCCATGCTGGCGCCCTACCTGGTCAACCGGGGCACGGCCGGGCAGCCCGACTGGCAGCCCGGCCCGAGCAAAGGGCCGGCGACCTACTTCTCGCGCTCGGCACTGGACGCCACCCTGCAAGCGCTGGCGGCGGCGCGGATCGATCCCCACCTGCACGTCGATGGCGACCGCGCCGTGCGCGACGCCCTCGACGCCATCGCCGCGTTGCGCGCCAGTCCCGCGGGCGCGACGCTGCGGCCCGTGCTGGCGCACGATGAAATCGTCGACCCTGCCGACTATCCCCGCTTTGCCCAACTGGACGTCACGCCCGTGCTCTCGTTCCAGTGGGCCAAGCCGGCGGCCGATACGGTGGGCGCGCTGCGCGACTACCTCGGCCCGGTGCGCTACGCCACGGTGGAGCCGCAGGCCGTGCTGGCCGAGGCCGGTGCGCGCGTCGCTTACGGCAGCGACTGGCCGGTGGACCCGCTCGACATCTGGCTGGCGCTGAAGGTGGGCGTGACGCGCACGGCGGCGCCGGAATTTGCCCGTGACTACCCCGAGTACGCCGGCCGCCTGACTGCCCAGCCTGGCATGTCGCGTGCGGCGGTATTGCGCGCCGCCACCATCAACGCCGCCTACACCCTGCGCCAGGAAACCAGCACCGGCTCGCTGGAGGTGGGCAAACTGGCCGACATGATCGTGCTCGACCGCGACTTTTTCACGATTTCCGATGAGGACATCGCCAACGTCAAGGTGCTGCAAACGGTAGTGGGTGGCAAGGTAGTGCATGAGGCGCCACAACTGCGCGAACAGCCACACGGCAGGCCCGGTCGCTAGTGGAGGCGTGACTGGGGGCCGCCCGACGGCGCCGCCCGCTCGGCCGCCTGCAGCGCCGCCTGCATGGCAGCGCTGCCGGGCAGGGCGGCATCGGGCGCGCCGGCCACCGGGCTGACGCCCTGGACGCGCATCCCCTGTTCGTACACCATCTTGCCGCCGAACCAGCCTGATACGATCACACCCAGCGCGGCAACGCTCGACAGCATGAGCGAACTGCGCCGGTGCTGCGGCTGCCCGCGCCTTAACAGCACGTTGGCCGCGGTGATGCCCATGACGGCGCTGTTGAGCACCGCATGGGTATTGGCCGTGCGCTTGACTTCGGTGCCGGAGGCGATGGTCAGATAGTCCATGATGCCCGCCGTTGCCGCGGCGGCGCCACCCATCAGGCCGCCCACAAGGCTGAAGTACGCAGCCTGGTTGTAGCGCTGGTCGCCGCTGGCGCGATGCATCAGATCGAGCACCGCGGCAAACGGCAGCAGGGCCGAGGGGGCGGCGATCAGGATGGGGTGGAGGGGATGGCCGGCGATGGTGGACTTGGGCATGATGTTGGGCTTCCGGAGGGCGGTGGTGGACTTCAGTGAGGCAGCGCGGGGCGCAGAAAGTTCCGCTTGCCCCGGTGGCGCCTTTATACCTTGCTCAATATGCGGGGCGCGGATTCGGCTAGTGCTGGCGCCGCGCGCAGCGCATTCGCGCCGGGCCGGCCTGTACAATTCCGCCGGCGCCGGCGGTTGCGGTCGGCCGCGGCCAGAAAAATGGATCAGGGCATGGGACGGCGTTACCACCACAATGTGTATGTGATTGAACTGTCGAACGAAGTGCTGTTCGAGCCGCGCTTTCGGCGCGCCAATCCGGACTATGTGACGGGGCGGCCGTGCGTGTACGTGGGGATGACGGGACTGTCGCCCGACCTGCGCTTCGACAAGCACAAGGCTGGCATCCAGGCCAACAAGTTTGCCATGCAATACGGCCTGCGCCTGCTGCCCGATTTGTATGCCGTCTACAATCCGATGCCTTACCGGGGCGCCAGCGAAATGGAAGTGGAACTGGCGGTTTCGCTGCGTGAGGCGGGATATGGGGTGTGGCAGGCCTGAGCGCCGGCGGCGCAGTGCAGCCGCGCAGACATTTACAATCAAATGTTAACCAGGCAACGCTTTTGGCGAAACAATGTGTCATCATCGTCCTTTTGCACGAGTTGAGGGCGGGACGGCGGTATGGAAGGACTGGACATTGTGACCTTGACGGCTGCCTGCCTGGGCGCCGTCCTCAGTCTTGCCGCCTGGCGCAGCAAGGGGCGCACGGTGCGCGGCGGCCGCTGCGGCGCTGCGGCCGCTGACGCCCCCGCAGCGGCTGGAGAACTGGCGGCGCAGGCGCCGAAACTGGCCGCTGCGACGCCGGGCGACGTATCTGTCCTGCCGGAAGGGCACGCGGACGGGCGCAGCACAGATGCGCGCGCCAGCGGCGAGCGCCGGGTGCGGATGATCGAGCGGCTCGAGACCTTCGAACACGTGACCGACTCTGCGGGCATCGGGATGTTTTCCTGGGATATGGTGGCCGACAAGACTTCCTGGTCGGCGCACCATTACGCCATCTTTGCTTATCCCGAGGGAATCGAAGTGACCCATCCCATGTTCTGGGACCGCATCCATCCGGAAGACCGCGCCGCGGTCAGGGCGGTGATGGACGCCGCGGTGGCCGAGGGGCGCGATTATGTGCATGAGTTCCGCATCTGCATGCCGGACGGCGCGGTGCGCCATGTACGCGGCAGCGGACGCGCAGCTTACGGTGCCGACGGTGCGGCGCTGCGGATGTACGGGGCGGTGATCGATATCACCGAGACGGCCGAGGCGCTCAAGGCGCGCACCGAACGCGAGTGGGAACTGGCGACGGTGGCGGCCAATCTGCCTGACCTCATCAGCCGCTTCGACCGCCAGCGCCGGCGCATTTTCGTCAGTCCCCGGATCGAGCAGTTGACGGGCCAGCCGCCATCGTTTTTTCTCGGCAAGACGCACGAACAACTGGACATGGACAGCGTGCTGGCGGCGCGCTGGCGGGCGGTGCTGGAAGACGTGATTGAAAGCGGCCGGGTGCGCGAATTCGATTACCAGTACATCGACCACGCGGGACGCGAGCGCTTTTTCATCACGCGGGCGATTCCGGCCTTTGATGGCGACGGCGCCGTCGAGTCGGTGCTGACGATCGCCACCGACCATACCGAGCGTGAGCGGGTGACGCGGCGGTTGCGAGACGATGGCAAGATCCTGGAAAAGGCCGACCTGCGCAAGAACGAATACCTGGCCACCCTGGCGCACGAACTGCGCGGCCCGCTGGCGCCCATCTCGTCCGCGGTGCAGCTGATGAAACTGACGGACAAGGCCGAGACCTGGCAGCGCGCCCGCGAAGTGATCGAGCGCCAGGTGGGGCAGCTTGCCGCGCTGGTGGACGACCTGATGGAAATCGGCCGCATCAGTTCGGGCAAGATGGTGATCGAGCGGGCCTTGCTGGAACTCGACGGCGTGCTGGCGCATGCGCTGGAAAATGTGCGGCCGCTGTTTGACGCCAAGCAGCAGCAGTTGCGCGTCGATCTGCTGGACTCGACGGTCTGGCTCGAAGGCGATGCCGTCCGGCTGACCCAGGTGTTCTCGAACCTGCTCACCAACGCCAGCAAATACACTGCCGCCCACGGCAACATTGCCCTGAGCGCCAGGCGCGACGGCGAACAGCTCGTCGTCGAGGTCAGCGACGACGGCGCCGGCCTGACGGAATCGTCGATGATCGATATCTTCGACATGTTCGTGCAGGTCCATCCCACCGGCACCCAGTCGCAAGGGGGCCTGGGCATCGGCCTGTCGCTGGTGCGCCAGCTCGTGCGCCTGCATGGCGGTGAGGTGGTCGTCGCCAGCGAGGGCCTGGGCAAGGGCGCCTGCTTTACCGTGCGGCTGCCGCTGGCGCAGCCGCCCGCGTCCGAGCAGGCGCCCGCGCCTGCGCCTGCAACCGGGCCTGCGCCTGCAACCGGGTCTGCGCCTGCAACTGGAACTGCGCCCGCGAACGCGCCCGCACAAGACGAACCGGCGGCTTCGTCCGCTTCGTACCAGCAGTTTCGCCTGTCCGCTGACCAGGCCCAGCCGCCCGCCGCCGCCGCCAGGGCCCTGCGCATTCTCGTCGTCGACGACAACATCGACGGCGCTCAGACCCTGGCGAGCCTGCTGGGCGCGCTGGGCCATCACACCCAGACCGCCCACACCGGACGCGAGGCCTTGCGCCTGGTCGGGGACGGCGCCCTGGACCTGGTGTTCCTCGACCTGGGCCTGCCCGACATCAGCGGCATCCAGGTTGCGCTGACCCTGCGGGGAACCGCGCCGGGCCGCGGCCTGCGCCTGATCGCCCTCACCGGTCTTGGCCGCGAGCAGGACCGCTTCATGACGCGCGCCGCCCGCTTTGACGAGCACCTCGTCAAACCCATCCAGATCGCCGATGTGCTGCGACTGGTCGGTCGCGCCGCCGATGGCCCGCAAATCGATTCTGCGTAAATAAGACCGGCGGCGGGCTGCTGAAGTTCCGCCGGGTTCGCACGTAATCGCCGCGATGCGGATCGGCGCGCGGGCGCATTGCGTTGCCTCTGTTGCAGACCAAATTTTCCGCCCGGCGCCGTATGCGCTACACTGCGGCCTCGGCGGCGATGCAGCGCTGCCGCTGCCTGTTTTTCGATGACTTTTTACCAGGAGAGCGCATGGCCGAGGCCATCGAGTTGCGCGCCGGCGCGCTGCGCTGTTTGCTCGACACTGATCCCCTTGCCAAGACCAGCGCCGTGGCGGCGCTGGCGGCGCGCTGGGCCGCCGGGACCGCGACGGTCGACCCGCTTGCCGATCTTGCCATGGACGGCGCGCTGGCCGCCGCCATTCCGGGGCGGCCCGTGCGCCCCGAACTGGTGGCGCCGCGGCTGGTGGGGCGGCGCTCGATGGTCACGCTGGAGGGGCGCGCCATGCTGGTGCACGCGCTGGCCCACATCGAATTCAACGCCATGAACCTGGCGCTCGACGCGCTGGCGCGTTTTGCGGGCATGCCGGTGCAGTACTACGCGGACTGGCTGCGGGTGGCCGCGGAAGAGGCTGGCCACTACAGCCTGCTGGCCGGGCATCTGGCCGTGCTGGGCCACGGCTATGGCGACTTTCCGGCCCACGACAGCCTGTGGGAAATGGTCGCCAAGACTTGCGACGATGTCATGGCGCGCATGGCGCTGGTGCCGCGCACCCTGGAGGCGCGCGGGCTGGACGCCATTCCGCCGCTGCGCGCCAAGCTGGCGCAGGCGGGCGACATGGCCGCGGCGGCGATTCTCGACATCATCCTGCGTGATGAAGTGGGGCATGTGGAGATCGGCAACCGCTGGTACAGTTACCTGTGCGCGGCGCGTGGCCTGGCGCCCATCCCCACCTATCGGGCCCTGGCGCTGCAATACGCGGCGCCCGTGCTGCGCGGCCCGTTCAACCTGGAGGCGCGCCGCCGCGCCGGCTTTTCGGAAGCGGAACTGGCGGCCATGCAGGCGGGCGCGGCGGAGAAGGCGTGACGTCCATGCCGGCCCATCGATTACACTGCGGTTCACCCGTTTTTGTCCGCCAAAGGAAAAGCTGATGCTGCATATTGCTTCACCATTCACCCTGTTTGCTGAACTGATCGGCGCGCGGCTCGTCAAACTTGTGCTGGGCGCCGGCATGCTGCTCGCTGCCAGCGTGGCGTGTGCGGACGGCCATCTCGTCATCGTCGGCGGCGCCCTGCGCGCCGACAATGCGGTCGTGTGGGAGCGCATCGTGCAACTGGCCGGCGGCAAGGGCGCTCGCATTGCCGTGATTCCTGCCGCCGCGGGCAATCCCGTGTCCTCGGGCGCCAGCCTGGTGCGCTATCTGAACAGTTATGGCGCGCAGGCCTTCGTGCTGCCGCTGTCGCCCCGCCTGCCTGCCGACGTGCGGAAATCCGCCAACGACAGCGCGATGGAGGCGGCGGTGGCGGGCGCTGGCGGGGTGTATTTTGCCGGCGGGGACCAGGCCCGCATCGTCGCGACCCTGCGCAATCCCGACGGCAGCAATTCGGCCGTGCTCGACGCCATCTGGAAGCTGTACCGGGGCGGCGGCGTGATCGCCGGCAGCAGTGCAGGCGCCGCCATCATGAGCGCGACCATGTTCGACGACGCGCCGCCCGTGCTGGCGGTGCTGCAGCGCGGCGTGAGGGACGGCGCGGAAATGGCGCCGGGACTGGGGTTTATTGGCGAGGATGTCTTTGTCGACCAGCATTTGTTGGTGCGGGGCCGCTTTGCCCGCATGCTGCCCCTGATGCTCAAGAAAGGTTACAAGCGCGGCATCGGCATCGACGAAAACACCGCGCTGGTGGTCGGCCCTGGGCGGGACAGCGAAGTAATCGGGTACAAGGGCGTGCTGATGCTGGAACTGGCGGACGCCACAGTCGATGGCGCCATCGCTGGATTTAACGTCAGCAATGCAAGCATCAGCTACCTCGACCATGGCGACCGGGTCAATCTCGCCAGCGGCGTTCTGGCGCCGTCTGGCGACAAAATCAAGGGCAAGGTCGACCCGGCCGCGCCGGAATACCGGGGGCCCATCTACGCCGCCGACATTCTCGGCAACACCACCGTGGTCGACCTGATGTCGCGCCTGATCGACAGCGACCAGCCGGCGGCGGTCGGACTGGCATTCGGCGGGCCGGGCGGGCCGGGCGGGCAGGGCGGCGCGCCGGGATTTGAATTCCGTTTCAGCCGCACCGGCGCCAGCACGGGCTATGCCTCGGCCAGCTCCGAGGCCTACTCGGTCTACCGGCTGCGTCTGGATGTCAGGCCGGTGGCGCTAAGCTGGCCGGCGTACGCGCCGTATCGCGCGCCGGCGCCTGATACGACCACACCTTAGACACTGGCGGCTTCCTCAGCCGGTCCGGCAGGCTGCGCCGGTGTGGCCGGTCGGCCCGGGTCGGCCATGGTCGCGCTGTTGAAATCAGCAACGATACGCTGGCCGCTGATCGGCCGATCGAACCAGGCGTTTTGCTCGTATTGCCACATGACGGCGTCAGCATAACCGCTGCCGGCCGGGTCATTGGCGGGCAGGCGGGTCAGCGGGGTGGCCAGTTCATGCAGGACCGTGCTGCTGACCTTGAAACACCACAGGCGGCCGGGCCGGCGCGGACGCACCGCCAGTAGCAGCCGCGCGAACTGGTCCGCCAGCAGGTGCGAACAATAGGCGCCGGGTCCAAAGCCGCGCGCACTCACGGCGCTCAGCCAGGCGCCCAGGTAGTTGCGGCATGCCTGCGTGAGCGCGCTGCCATCTTCCCAGTCGACATACAGATAGCTGCCGCGGACGAAGCCATCGCGCAAGGCGAGCGCCACCGCTGCCTCGCCATCGATGCGGCCCTGCGCGGCGGTGAGGATAGCTGAAAACCCTGGGGTGGTGTCGCCAGGCACGCCGCGGCGGGGCAGTTGCTGCCCCACGTAAATGGGCGCCAGGCCCCAGCTGGCGGCAATTGCCGCGCGCTGGCCGCGCCATGATCCCGCCTGTGGGGCCAGATTGGGTGCGGGCGCAAGATAGTAGCCGCACCAGCTGAGGTTTGAATGGGCTTTCAGCCATGCCATGGTGTCGACACCAGGAAAAACCGCAGCGTCGAAGCCTGCGTAAAACCCCATTCTGCCTCCTCGATCCTGGCGTGCAAGCACGGTTGGCGTGTCGAATATCCTGGCCCCGCTGGTACAACAAAGCTTACAGCATAAGTCAACCCGTGCGTGGCGTGAGCGTAGCTGCGTGCGCGCAAACCTGCACGTGGCGCTTGCTCGACAATGTCGGAGCGGCGCGCGGTTCGGCACTGTGCAATCCGCTTGTTCCTTTATACCGGCGAGGAGGCAATCATGCGCATCGGTGCGCGGCAACGAGAGCAGCGGCAGCACGGGCAGGCGCCGGCGCCAGCGTCGGAGGATGCCGTTTTCCCCAGCAGCGCCGGCATCCTGTTCGGTCTGGGCTTTGGCGCATTTTTCGACGGCATCGTGTTTCACCAGTTGCTGCAGTGGCACCACATGGTCTCAAGCTGGTACCCGCCCGACAATCTGCCCAACCTGCGCCTGAACACGCTGTGGGATGGCATTTTCCACAGCGCCGCCTACGTCGTGCTGGTCATCGCCGTGTACCGGTTTTTCCTGGCGGCCCGCGCGGGACAACATCTCTGGTCGATTCGCCCGCTGGCCGGCAGCGCCCTGCTGGGCTGGGGCATCTTCAACCTGGTGGAGGGCGTCATCGATCATCTTTCGCTCGGGGTCCACCACGTCAACGAGCTGGTCGATGTGCGCCAGCGCTGGCTGTGGGATGGCGGATTTTTGTTGTGGGGGACGGTGATGCTGGCGGTGGGCTGGGCCTTGCTGCGCAGCGGGCAAGGGCGCCCAGGCAGGGGAGCGGCGGCGCCATGACGCGGATCGAGCAGAACAGGGTAGAGGCGCAAACTGTGCACATCGCCAACGACCGGGCGCCAGCCCAGCCGCCACACGACAGCGCACTCGCCGGGGACGTCGATCGCCTGTGCGCGGAAGGCGCGCGCCGCCGCCGCATGGCGCTACCCGGCGCCGGCGTGCACAGAAAGCGGAACACGATCTGGCGGCGCTGGTGGCCGCGTCTGCTTCTGCTGGTGGCGCTGGCGGCGGCCACCTATCCCGCGTGGCGCTGGGCCGGACTGCTGGGGATCGACGCCGTTGCGCTCGACCTCTGGTGCGGCGGCATGGCCGCAAGGCTGCCGTCAATGGAAAGCGCATTGCCCCTGCCGCGCCCTGCCAAAGATGGCGTGGCGGACGATGCTGATGTCTTGAGAGTGGATGCGCCACGCTGGCCTTCCGGTTTTGTCAGCGCTGCCCGATCTGACACCTGCCCAAGGCTTTTCATTTACACGGGCGCTTGCCCTTGTCGAACATGGCATCGAACTCGGCCTGGGTCAGCGTAAGCGACATTGGTTCGTGCGCGGGAAAGCCGTTCGCCCCCAGCCGCGCCGGCTTGGGCGGCACCTCCCTGGGACATGCCGGCACCGACGGCGGCAGCGACGCCGCCAGCGCGAACAAGCGCTCACGCAGCGGGGTGCCGGCCACATTAGCGTCAATCCAGAGTTCGTAGGCGCGCCGGCGCTCGACCCACGACAGGTGCGAGATTGCCTTGCCTGCAGAAGCCTGGAACACGCCCAGCCGCGCCGGCAAGCCATTGATGCGCTCGGGCTCATCGCCTGGGTCCCGCCAGATGCTGCTGCCATCGGCCGACATGTCATGTTCCAACAGTGTCACGGTATGTCCCTCTGGCGTACGAAAGCCGCGATACAGCCGGGAACGTTGGTTGTTGACGACCTCGCTCCGGCCACCCAGGAAACGAAAGTGCGCGAATGGCGTGCCGGAGAGATCGACTGGCTTGAACGCCAGACTTGGTATTGTCGTGGCGAATGGGCGAAAAGTGATGCGGTAGCGCTCCAGGTTAGCATCGCACACTTTCAGATAGCCGTTTTTTTTCACCTCAAGCGCTTGCTGCGCCTGGGCCGCAGCGAAACCAGGGGCGCCGGGCGGCAAGCCAAGTCCACAGGATAGCGTCCCGCCTGACGCCGGCTCGGCCATGGCAAAACCGGCGTACAGCGTGATGGCAGTCGCGATAATACTGAAAGCAATCGGGTGTCTCATCGTTTTATATTTGACTGGTAAGTGAGGCATGTGTGAACCAGGGAAAGCAGGGCTTTTTGCTTGCGGCTTGCTGCTGATTTGTCTCGCTACTGTTTTTGACCAGGGGGCAGTCTGACCTTGGCAAACCGCTTTCGACCTTTTGCGAGCCTTGACGACCTATTGCAACATCCCGTTCGTATCCCAATATCGCCACGGTAGTGTCTCGCTGCCGGCCTCGAAACATCCTTTAGCTGCAAGCTGACCATTTTCGTGAAAGTCTCGCCAGGTTCCATGCTCATTGCTGTCGCTGGACGATGTACCAGGTTTTTCTTGGCGGAGTCTGGTCGCATTGCCACGCTATTTTTTCGCTCAGGGAACTAAACGTCCATCACACTCCTTGGACACACGCCGCAACTCGCTACTGCCTTCGGTGAAAAAATATCGGCCTTTATCCGATTTATTAAGTGCGCGATTGTTGACGGCCCGGGTCCACCGGATGACGGCTTTGTCCGAATCGATCTCCAAAAACACATACGAATGAATTTCTACCCAATTGGGCTGGTCCGATCCTGCATCCATATAATAAATCAGGTGACTGTCGGGATTAGAATGGACGACATATTTATCACCCAGTTTTTGATAGTTGCCAGCAGCGTCGCCAGCCCAGACCCGAACTGCGCCTTTGCAAC
>JBJMVV010000288.1:0-4863 GCA_045810505.1 Massilia sp. | reverse complement strand
ACATCGGCGTAGTCCAGGCCGTGACGGAAGGCGCTCATGGCGACCACCATCTCGGCGCCGTTCAGGGCAGCGACTGCTTCCTGCGGGTTGGCGGCGTCCAGTTCAGGCTCGGCGTGCAGCAGCACGTAAGCTTTCTTGGGCGACGAGAACAGCGAGGCGGCGTTCTTCGAGGTCGCGCCGGCGATATGACCGCCGACGGCGTTGGCCGAATCCACCAGGTAACCGAGCTTGGCGCCGGTCGCCGTTGCCAGCCATTCGGCCGCAGCGTGAATCTGCGAAGCCTGTGGGTGGTACAGGGCGGCGTTGCCCAGCAGGATGACCGCTGGGGTGTCGGCGTTGGCGGCGGCGATGCTGGCAGCAACGGCATCAAAATTATCGTTGCTTTCAACTTTTTCAAAGCCGGCAGGTGCAGCAACGCCTTTTGCTTTGGCGACAGCAGCAACCACGCCAGACAAGGCAGCGAGCCAGTCGCTTGGCGCAGCCACGATCTTGTTCGCGGTCGGGATCAACAGCGCATCGTCCGAACCGTGGATCACCGACAGCTTGGCGCCAGCTTTTACTGCGGCGCGCAGGCGCGTGGCGACCAGCGGATGGTCCTTGCGCAGGAAAGAACCGATGACGAGTGCACGTTTGACCGTCGACAGGTCGGCGATCGGCATGCCCAGCCATGGCGTGACTTTGCCGTCAAGCGCGAAATCGCTCTGGCGCAGGCGGAAGTCGACGTTCTCGGAACCGAAACCGCGCACCGCTTTTTGCAGCAGGTGCAGTTCTTCCAGGGTCGAGTGGCCGGTGGCGACGGCGGCAATGCTGTCGGCGCCGTGCTCGTGCTTGATGTTGCGCAGGCCGTGGGCGATGTATTCCAGCGCCGTCTGCCAGTCAGTGGCTTGCCAGTGGCCGCCCTGCTTGATCATGGGCGAGGTCAGACGCTCGTCGGTGTCCAGCGCTTCGTATGAAAAGCGGTCCTTGTCCGACAGCCAGCATTCGTTGATGGCTTCGTTTTCCAGCGGCAGCACGCGCATGACCTTGCCGCCCTTGACCTGGACGATCAGGTTCGAGCCCAGCGAGTCGTGCGGCGAGACCGATTTGCGGCGCGACAGTTCCCAGGTACGGGCGCTGTAGCGGAACGGCTTGCTGGTCAAGGCGCCAACCGGGCACAGGTCGATCATATTGCCCGACACTTCCGAATCGACGGTCTTGCCGACGAAGGAAGTGATCTCGGCGTGTTCGCCGCGGCCCAGCATGCCCAGTTCCATCACGCCGGCCACTTCCTGGCCAAAGCGCACGCAACGGGTGCAGTGGATGCAACGGGTCATCTCCGCCATCGAGATCAGCGGGCCGGCGTCTTTCGGCGGCACCACGCGCTTTTCCTCGTCATAGCGGGAATTCGACTTGCCGTAACCGACAGCAAGATCCTGCAACTGGCATTCGCCGCCCTGATCGCAGATAGGGCAATCGAGCGGGTGGTTAATCAGGAGGAATTCCATCACGGACTTCTGCGCCTGCACAGCCTTTTCGCTGTGCGAGCGCACGATCATGCCGGCCGACACAGGCGTGGCGCAAGCAGGCAAAGGCTTGGGCGCCTTTTCCACTTCGACCAGGCACATGCGGCAGTTGGCTGCGATCGACAATTTCTTGTGATAGCAGAAGTGCGGAATGTAGGTTCCCAGCTTGTTGGCAGCGTCCATCACCATCGAACCCGGTGGGACTTCTACCTTCTTACCGTCAATTTCAATTTCAACCATGACGTTTCTCTGGCCTTAGATATAAGCGGGCACGAGGCAATGCTTGTGCTCGATGTGGTATTCAAATTCTTCGCGGAAGTTCTTCACGAACGCCCGTACTGGCATCGCCGCTGCATCACCGAGGGCACAGATGGTCCTGCCCTGGATGTTGTCAGCGATGGAGTTGAGCATGTCCAGATCGTCAGCACGGCCCTGGCCGTTTTCGATCCTGTGGACCATGCGATACATCCAGCCCGTGCCTTCGCGGCAAGGGGTGCACTGGCCACACGATTCTTCGTAATAGAAGTACGACAGGCGCATCAGGCTCTTGACCATGCAGCGCGTCTCGTCCATCACGATCACGGCGCCGGAACCGAGCATGGAGCCGGCCTTGGCGATCGAGTCGTAGTCCAGATCCGTGTCCATCATGATGTCGCCGCGCACAACCGGCGCAGACGAACCACCAGGAATCACGGCCTTGATCTTTTTGCCGCCGCGCATGCCGCCAGCCAGTTCCATCAGGGTCGCAAATGGCGTACCGAGCGGGACTTCGTAGTTGCCTGGACGCTCGACGTCGCCGGAGATCGAGAAGATCTTCGAGCCGCCGTTGTTGGGCTTACCCATCGCCGCATAGGCTTCGCCGCCCATGTTCATGATGAACGGGACAGCCGCGAAGGTCTCGGTGTTGTTGATGGTGGTGGGCTTGCCGTACAGGCCGAACGATGCAGGGAAAGGCGGCTTGAAGCGTGGCTGGCCTTTCTTGCCCTCTAACGATTCGAGCAGCGCCGTTTCTTCGCCGCAGATGTAAGCGCCGTAGCCGTGGAATGCGTGCAACTGGAACGAGAACTCGCTGCCCATGATTTTATCGCCCAACATGCCAGCGGCGCGCGCTTCTTCAAGGGCTTCTTCGAAACGATCGTATTCCGCGAAGATCTCGCCGTGGATGTAGTTATAGCCCACCGTGATGCCCATGGCGTAAGCGCCGATGGCCATGCCCTCGATCAGGGAATGGGGGTTGTAGCGAATGATGTCGCGGTCCTTGAACGTGCCTGGCTCGCCTTCGTCGGTGTTGCAGACGAGGTATTTCTGGCCGGGGTACTGACGGGGCATGAAGCTCCACTTCAGGCCGGTTGGAAAGCCGGCGCCGCCGCGGCCACGCAGGGACGAGGTTTTCAGCTCGGCGATCACCTGTTCAGGGGTGATCTTCTCTTCCAGGATACGGCGCAGGGCCGTGTAGCCGCCGCGGGCGACGTAGTCGGCCAGGTGCCAGTTCTTGCCGTCCAGGCCAGCCAGGATCAGCGGTTTGATGTGACGATTATGGAGGGAGGTCATTTCTTCAATTCCTCAAGCAGCGCGTCGATCTTTTCATGCGACATCCAGCTGCACATGCGTTTGTTATTGACCAGCATGACAGGTGCGTCGCCGCAGGCGCCCATGCATTCGCCTTCGACCAGGGTGAACTGGCCGTCAGCGGTGGTTTCGCGGTAGCCGATGCCCAGCTTCTTCTGCAGGTACTGGCCGGCCGATTCACCGCCCGACAAGGCGCACGGCAGGTTGGTGCAGACCGAAATCTTGATCTTGCCGACAGGCTTTACGTTGTACATGTTGTAGAACGTGGCGACCTCTTGCACCGCGATGGCCGGCATGCCCAGGTAGTCGGCCACTTCGGCCATCAACTCGGGGGGCAACCAGCCGTGCTGGTCCTGGGCGATCGCCAGGGCCGCCATCACCGCCGATTCCTTGTGGTCCGGTGGATACTTGGCGACCTCGCGGTCGATTTTCTTGATTGAGTGCTCAGTTAACAACATTTTCGTGTCCTGCCTGTCGATTCTGCGATTCTTGTTTAGCGGTCGATACTGCCAAAGACGATGTCCTGCGTGCCGATGATGGTGACGGCGTCGGCGATCATGTGACCGCGCGCCATCTCGTCGAGACTTTGCAGGTGGGCGTAGTCCGGGGCGCGGATCTTCAGGCGGTAAGGCTTGTTGGCGCCGTCGGAGACGATGTAGATGCCGAATTCGCCCTTCGGATGCTCCACCGCGGCATAGGCCTCGCCTGCCGGCACGTGCATGCCTTCGGTGAACAGCTTGAAGTGGTGAATCAGAGATTCCATGTTCGTCTTCATGTCCACGCGCGAAGGCGGGGCAATCTTGTGGTTGTCGATCATCACCGGGCCCGGATTGGCGCGCAGCCACTTCGAGGCTTGCTGGATGATGCGGTTCGACTGGCGCATCTCTTCCACGCGCACCAGGTAGCGGTCGTAGCAATCGCCATTGGTGCCGACCGGCACGTCAAATTCCATCTTGTCGTACACGGCGTAAGGCTGCTTCTTGCGCAGATCCCACTCGATGCCCGAACCGCGCAGCATGGCGCCGGTAAAGCCCATCGCCAGCGCCGCCTCGGGCGAGACCACGCCCACGCCGACGGTACGCTGTTTCCAGATACGGTTGTCGGTCAGCAGGGTCTCGTATTCGTCGACATAGGTGACGAAACGCTTGGAGAAATCGTCGATGAAGTCCAGCAGCGAACCCTGGCGCGCTTCGTTCAAGGCATCGATCGCCTTGGCGCTGCGGATGATCGACGCCTTGTGTTTTGGCATCGCGTCAGGCAGGTCGCGGTAGACGCCGCCCGGACGATAATATGCAGCATGCATACGTGCGCCCGAAACAGCTTCATAGACGTCGAAGAGGTCTTCGCGGTCGCGGAAAGCATACAGGAATGGACCCATCGCGCCAACGTCGAGCGCGTGCGCGCCCAGCCACATCAGGTGGTTCAAGAGGCGCGTGATTTCGTCGAACATCACGCGGATGTACTGCGCGCGGATCGGAGCCTGGATGCCCAGCAGCTTTTCAATGGCCAGCACGTAGGCGTGCTCGTTGGCCATCATCGACACATAGTCGAGACGGTCCATATAGGGCACCGATTGCAGATAGGTGCGCGTTTCCGCCAGCTTTTCAGTGGCGCGGTGCAGCAGGCCAATGTGCGGGTCGGCACGCTGGATGACCTCGCCGTCCAGCTCCAGCACCAGGCGCAGCACGCCGTGGGCGGCCGGGTGCTGGGGACCGAAGTTGAGGGTGTAATTCTTAAGTTCAGCCATTATTTGATGATTTTTTTTTATTAGCGTATTTTTGGGTATTTGTTT
>JBJMVV010000287.1:0-9852 GCA_045810505.1 Massilia sp. | reverse complement strand
GAACGATTTTGCCAACCTGGGGCTGTCGGGGATGCTGGCCCATTTCATGGCGGTCTATCCCGCCATCACGCTCGAACTGGACCTGTCGCCGCGCCGGGTCGACCTGGTGGCGGAAAATTTTGATGTGGCCATCCGCATGGGCGATCTGCCCGACGACGCCAGCCTGGCCGCGCGCCGCATCGCGTTTGAAAATATCGGCCTGTACGCCTCGCCGGCCTACCTGGCCGGACGGGGCCTGCCGGAGTGCCCGGACGACCTGGACAAGCATGACCTCTTGTGTCTGCTGAGCCGCAGTGGCGGCGCCCAGCCGTGGACGCTCACGCGCGGCAAGGTGCAGTGGTCGCGCGAACTGCCGGCCCGGCTGACCGCCAATTCGCCCGATCTGCTGGCCCGCATCGCCTGTGCGGGCGCGGGCATCGCTGCCAGTTCCGACCTGTTTGCGGCGCCTTTTCTGAAGCAGGGTGAATTGGTGCGGGTGCTGCCCGAATGGACGCTGCCGATCGTCACGGGGTGGGCGGTGTTCCCAGGCCGGCGCCTGATGCCGGCCAAGACGCGCGCCTTTATCGACATGCTGACGTCGAAAAACTGTGAAGAGGCCCGCGCCGACCTGCTGCAGCGCGAGCGCTAGCCTGCCTGGTCAGCCGGGCCGCTGCCCCATTGCTTCGCCGAGGCGAATCGGACGCTCCGGTCCCCAGGCGGGATTGAAGGCGATGGTGTTCGCCTTGAACAGCATGACGATGGTCGAGCCAAGCAGGAAGCGCCCGAACTCCTCGCCTTGTTTCAGCACGATGTCGCGCTCTTCATAGGTCCATTCGCAGATCCTGCCCGGGCGGGTGGGATTGACGACGCCATGCCACACGGTCTCCATGCTGCCGACGATGGTGGCGCCCACCAAAGTCAGGACAAATTCGCCGTGCTCTTTGGAGTCGAACACGCAGACGACCCGCTCGTTGCGGGCGAACAGGCCGGGGATGCCGCGCGCCGTGGTCGGGTTGACCGAGAACAGCGCGCCTGGCACATAGATCATGCGGGTCAGGCGGCCGTCGCAGGGCATGTGCAGGCGGTGGTAATCCTTCGGGCTCAGATACAGGTTGGCGAAGCTGCCGTGCTGGAAGTGGGCCGCCAGGCGGGCGTCGCCGCCCACCAGTTCGGTGGTGGTGAAGCGGTGACCCTTGGCCTGGAAGATCTGGTGGTCGTCGATCGCGCCGATCTGGCTGATGGCGCCGTCGACGGGGCAGACGAAATCGGCGTCGGCCAGCGGGCGCACGCCGTCGCGCAAAGGGCGCGTGAAAAACTCATTGAAGCTGGTGTAGCTGGCGATGTCCGGATTGACCGCCTCGTTCATGTCGACGCCATACTTGGTCACGAACCACTTGATCAGATTGGTCGTCCAAACGCCACCGCGCGCGCCGGCGACGCGGCCGGCAAAGCTGGTGAGCGCCTGCTTGGGCAGCAGATACTGCGGCAGAACCTTGAGACGGTCGGACACGATTGTCAGCCTTTGTACTTGGGTAAAGGGCAATTATAGCGGGGTGAGGGGCGCCGGGATAGTACTGGACGACTGCACTTCCACAGGGGCTATGCAAGCCGCATCGCCACCGCGCCGCAGGCCACCAGCGCGACCGCGGCCAGGCGCCCACGGCTGACCGGCTCGCGCAGCACCAGAGCGGCAATCGCCACGGCAAACAGGATCGAGCTTTCGCGTAGCGCCGCCACCGCCGCCACGGGCGCGCGGGTCATCGCCCACAAAGCCAGGCCGTAGGAGCCGAGATTGGCCACGCCGCCGGCCAGTGCAATGAAGGGATGGGCGCGCGCATAGGGCCAGAGCTGGCCGGGGCGGGTGAAGGCGGTGCGGGCGCCCAGGCCGATCCCCGTCAGCAGGAACACCCACATGGTGTAGGCCACGGGCGAGTGCGACTGGCGCACGCCGGCGCCGTCGATCAAGGTAAAAGCGGCGATCATGCAGGCGTTGAGCAGGGCGAACATGGTGGCGCGCGGCCCGCCGTTTTGACCCGGCTGGCCCGCGCGCACTGTGCGGCCGTTCAGGTACAGACCCAGGATGCCGCCGCAAATGCAGGCCACCGCCAGCCACTGGGCCGGGTGCAGGGTCTCGCCGATCAGGGGCCCGCTCACCAGCGCCACCAGCAGCGGTGCACTGCCCCGCATGAGGGGATAGGCCTGGCTCATGTCGCTGTTGCGGTAGGCCGCCACAAGCAGCGACCAGTAGGCCAGTTGCACGACGGTCGATGCGGCCAGGTAGGGCCAGCTGGCGGCGTCGGGCGCCGGCAGGAATGGCAGCGCCAGCGCGGAAATCACGCCGGCGCTGGTGGCCACCAGCATGGTCACCAAAAAGGTGTCGCTGCGTGACTTGAGCAGCGCATTCCAGCTGGCGTGCAGCAGGGCGCCGCACAGCACCACGCCGACCACGGTGGAACTCATGGTGCCGGTCATTGGATGGCTTTCAATCTGGCGCACCCCATTCTGCGGCGAATGCTTCGCGAAACTCCAGCAGGCGCTGCAGCCGCTGCTGGCCCATCACACGGCCGGCTTGCGTCTGCATCAGCGCCGGCAGGGTGGCCAGTTTGACGACGACGTGATCAAGCGCGTAGCGGCGATCGTCCAGCGCACGGGCGCGGCCCAGCGGATCGCCGCCATGCGCCAGGCTGCTGCCCATGCGCCCGGCCGTGTAGAACAGGCGCGCCAGGCCGACCGCGCCGAGTGCATCGAGCCGGTCGGCGTCCTGCACGATGCGCGCTGCCGCGGTGCGGGCGGGCAGGGCGGCGGAAAAGCTGTGCGCTTCGATGGCGTGCGCCACTCCGTCCAGCAGCGCCGGCGGGAATCCGGCCGCGCTCAGTACCTCGAGGGCATAACGGGCGGAGAGGCGCGATGCCTCTGGGCGGCGGGGATCGTTCTTGGGCACATTGACCAGGTCGTGCAGGTAGCAGGCCGCCATCACCGTGAGGGGATCGGCCGCTGAAGGTTCGGCTGACATCAGGGCGCTGGCATTGGCCCAGACCCGGTGCAGGTGATCGATGTCGTGGGCGCCGTCCGCGCCGTCGCCGGCGCCGGCGAGCCGGATCAGGATCGGCTGCCAGGAGGCGAGCTCATGTGCGAGTTCAGACATGGTCGCCAGCCGTCATCGTGCGCGCCTGCTGGGACAGTGCGTCGGCTTCAACGTTGCGGTGGCGGGGAATCCAGCGCAGCACGGCGCCGGGCAGTTGGGCCAGCAGGGCCTGCGCGCGCTCGCGCAGGGGCGCCAGCGTCAGCGCGGGCGCGGGACTGGTGGCGCACACGTCGTCGATCACCACCTTGCTGTCGCCGTAGATGCTCAAAACGGTCGCGCCATGCGCCACAGCCGTCTCCAGCAGCGCGATCAGGGCGAGGTATTCGGCCTCGCTGCTGTTGCCGTGGCCGGCCGCACGGGCAAGTTCGATGCGCTCGCCGCCGGGTCCCGTGAGCACGGCGCCGATGCCGCAGCGGCCGGGGTTGGGCCAGGCCGAGCCATCGAACCAGCCGCGCCACGGGGTCGGCGCACCCAGTTGCAGGGCGCTGCGGCGCGCCTGCTGGGCGGCCTGGCGCTCAAGGCGCGCCTGTGCCCTGGCCTTGACAGCCTCCTGGTCGGCGCGGCGTTGCGCCAGCAGGGCCGGCAGGCGGGCCGCGCCGCCGGCGGCATCGGCCAGGGTCTGGCGCAAAGCCTCATCAAGACTGCAGCCGCGCTGCGCGGCAAGGCGCAGGCTGGCGCTGCGTTCGGCCTTGTAGGCGAGAGTATGAAGATCCATGGGCGAAGGATACAGCATCGCCGGGCCCAAAAAAAAGAGCAAGGGACCGTGCGGACCCTTGCTCCCTTGTTGATGCCACTGACTTGTCAGGCAGGATCAGTTGCGGCGTGGATTATCCGGCCGTGCGTCACGGTTGTTCGGCACGCCGTCGCCATCGCGGTCGTAGTCGCGGCGGTTGGGGACGCCGTCACGGTCCTGATCGCGGCGGCCCTGTTCGAATCGGTCGGGAATGCCGTCGCGGTCACGGTCGCGGCCATGTTCGAAGCGGTCGGGCACGCCGTCATGGTCGCGGTCGCGGCCATGCTCGAAGCGGTCCGGCACGCCGTCATGATCGCGGTCGCGGCCATTGCGTGCGGCCCAGCGGGGCTGATCGAAGAACCAGCGGCCGTCGCGCTGCACCCACTGGGGACGCGAATACACGTAGCCGGGACGGTCGGCAATCCAGATGCCGCTGACCCATTCATAGCGGTTGCCGCGCCAGTCCCAGTAGCCGGGCTGCCAGACATAGCCTTCACGGAAGCCTGGCGCGCGTTCGAACCGTGGCGGCGGCGGGGCGACGCGCACATCATCGTAGCGGACCTGGGTGGTGGCTACCGCGGCCGGATACCAGCCGCCCGACTGCAGGCGGTAACCGCCGCCGTCACGGACCCATTCGCCGCCGCGGTACTGGTAGCCGCTGCGGGCCGATTCCCAGTGGCCGGCCAGCCAGACGTGGCGATGGCCGTCCCAGTTCCAGTAGCCGGGCGCCCAGACGTAGCCGTTGCGGGGCGCGGGCACGCTCTCGAAACGGGGGGCGGGCGGCGCGGTGTTGATGACCAGGCTGACGTTCGACTGGGCCATCGAAGGCAGCGGCATCCAGGCGCTGGCGCTAACGGCAAGAAGGGCGGCGATGCTGAGAGTGCGTTTCATGTTGTGTCTCCGGTGGTGTAACGACGCCCTCAATATAACAACGGCTTCGCCCGTTTCGGAGATTTGATTCAGTTGCTTACAACTGAAACAGCTGCATGCGAAACGTCCTAACTGCGCGCAGCGGCGGCGGCCCGGGCCAGCGCACGCTCATTCTCCAGCGAGCGCATTTTCTCGACCGCAGTCAAGCGCCGCGCCGGCACCAGCACGACGGCCATCTTGCCTGGCGTGGCGACGCCGATGGCCTGCACGGGCGAGGTCAGGGGCTGGCTTGACCCCATCGGCAGCATGACGCCGGCGCCCACCGCCATGCCGGCGGCCAGGGCGAATACAGCTTCGACATTGTGCAGGATGTTCATGGCGTTTCCTTTCAAGGTGAGGCGCCAGCGCTGTGGCGATGGATGCACTGTAGGCCGGTCGGCCAGGCCCCGCCAGCGGCATGCGACAAGCGGCGGAAAAGGCGCGACAGGGTGCAAAAACGGGCGACGAAATGAAGCGCTTCGTCCTCCTCCCCGCCGCGGCTTTTCGAGCGCCCCCCGCTAAGCCTTGCAGGAGCGTCGGGCTCCGGACATCAACCAGGGCGGACACCATGGCAGGCGCGATACGATCCTTGTTACAGGCTGTGGCAGAGCGGCGCGTGGCCTGGCGGCGCCGCCGCAATATCGGCAAAGGCATGCATACGCCGCGCCAGTCGCGGGGCGGATGGCGCCCGCAGTTTGCGGCGGCGCCCTTGCTCGACCACCTGCGCCAGAGGCTTGCTGCGCCGCCGTTCTGGATCGCCGTCGTGGGTCTGCTGGCGGCCGCTTGCGGGGGGCTGGTGATTGCCCGCCACGCCGCGCAACTGGCGCGGGCGGTCGATACCCCGGCGGCGACGGGACTGGCGCGCATGCTGCCCCAGTTCGAGACCGTGCTGCCGGGCGCCACCCTGAGCGTGCCGGCCGGTGGCGCAGTGCGCGTCGAGAGCGTGGCCGGCGCGACCGTGCTGGTGGCGCCGGGACTGCGTGCGGCGCCGCAGTTGCGGCTCGATTTGTGCGGTCAAATGCCCGCCACCGCCGGCGCCGACGCAAAAATGACGCCCCTTCGGATCGGCTACGGCAGCGCCGACCTGGCCCGTTGGGCCGGCACAGGCGTGCAAGGGGGCGTCCGTGCGGTCGCCCTGGCCGGGCCGCAGGGCGCCGATATGCCGAAGATCGTGTTGAGCGGCGCGCCGGGACTGGCCGACGCACCGCTGCGGCTGCGCTGGGAAGGTGGCGCCGCGACGACGCGCTGGATCGGAGACCTGGGCAATTCGCCCAGCGCCGCGGTTGGCGAGGCGGCTGTGGGACGCGAGGGCTGGCTGCTGTGGCGGCCCGACGCCATGCTGCATGTCGCCCGGCGCGCTGGTGGCGATACCGGCTGCCGTGCGGGTCAGCTGAGCCTGCAGGTGCTGCGCCCGGGCGAGGCGACAGGCAAGGGCGAAAGCGGGGCGCGCGCGCTGGTTGCCGCCATCCCCCCACATGGCGACATCGTCAGCGCGACCCTGGCGGCCGGCGAATACCGTGTGCCTGCCGGCCCCGCCCCCGGCCTGGAAGACCAGACCCTGTTTGAAAAGCTGCGCCAGCGGGGCCTGCTGCGGCTCAATGGCGATGGCATGGCCGAGCTGGCGCCGCGCGACCTGGCCGCCTGGCGCGCCGCGCAGGATGGCGCCCGCGCCGGCCAGCTGGCGGCCTGGGACCAGGTGGTGCTCAACGACGGCGCCGTCAAGTTGCTCAAGCACGCTTACCGGATGGCCGACGGCGCGTATGTACGCGAACAGCTGCGCATCTTCAACGGCGAGCAGCGCCTGCTGGCATGGCGCGTGCCGGCAGGCAGCGCGTCGGAGGAGAACCGCTGGCAGGCCAGCATCGGCCAGGCGCGCGCCAGCGTCAGCACGGCCTTGCCCCCCTCGGCGGCGCGCCTGTTCGCGGCCGTGGGCGAAGGCTGGCAGGGCTGGAACCGGATTGCCGCCTGGGCTGGCGGCGATGCTGCGCCCGGACTCACCCGCCTGACCCTGCAACTGCCGCAGCCGGCGCGCGCCGGCCAGAGCCTGCGCCTGATGCTGATCGGCCGCGCCCTGAGTGTCGAAGGCGCCGTGCTGCGCCAGCGCCAGGGCGTCTGCGATGGCCGCGCCTGTCCCTCGCCTGATGCGGCCCAGTCGCTGGTGCTCGATGTGGCGCCCGGCGCGCGCAGTGTCGCGCTGACGGTGGCGCCGCTCGACATGGCGGTGCTGGCCATGCCGGGCGACCAGCAATACCGCCATCTGCGGCTGGCGGCCGGGCAGCTCGACTGGCTGCCGCTGGGGGCGCCGGCGCCGGGCATGAAAAGCGCAGCGACTGTCGCCGGCCCCGCGCCTGCCGTCGTGCTGGAAGACCGCAACGGCGCACCCCTGTGGCAGGACGGCGCGCCCAGCGCCGCCGCCAGCGCGGCGGGCCTGGCGCCCCTGCTGGGCATCCGCGCCGACCACGCTGCCAGCGTGGCGGGCATGCTGGCGCGCCTGCCGGCCGGCGGGCAGGGCGTGCACAAGGCGCGCCTGACGCTGGATCTACCGCTGCAGTTGGCAAGCCAGCGGGCGATCGACTGCATCGGCATGCGTCACGGCAGCTGGGATGGGCAAACCTGTCATGGCGGCCAGGCGCCCCCCAGCGGGCGGCACGCGGGGTTGGTGATTCTCGACGCCGAAACGGGCGACATCCTGGCCGCCGCTGGCGCCGGGGGCGCCGCCATCAGCGCGGCCAACTGGCTGGAGGTGCGCAATTTCGACCGCAGCGATCCGGCCCGCAGCCCCCTGCGCCTGCCCGCCTTCCAGCACGACGGCGGCGCCCACGCCAGTCCCGGCTCGACCTTCAAGGTGATCAGCGCGCTGGGACTGGAGCAGGCCGCCCGCAGCGATGCCGAACTCGACGCCCTGCTGGGCGGGCTGCCGCTGGGCGCCATCAACCGCATGGCGCAGCACAAGGGTTTTGCGTTCCGCACCGATTCGGCCGTCTACCCGGTCGCCACGCGCCTGGCGCACATCACCAATTACAAGGAGCAGGGACTGGACCGGCGCGCCGTCGACGGCCGCCTGGGACTGGCCCAGGCCCTGACCTACAGTTTGAATACCTGGTTTGCCTGGTCGGGCGAATTGAGTGACCAGAGCCTGTTCGGCCGCGCCGAGGGCGGGGTGCCCGACCTGCAGCCGCTCGAAGCAGGGGCGCTCGACGAAGTGCGCCCGATTGTCGGCATGGCCAGAAAGCTGGGCTTTGGTACGGCGCTGCGCCTCGACGGCGGCCTGCTGCCGCCCGACTACCGCTGGGGCGCCTGGGACGCGCTGCAGGCGAGCGCCTCCCGCATCGATCCCGTCCACACCCGCCATGAACTGCGCCAGATGGCCATTGGCCTGCGCATGCAGGTGACGCCGCTGCAAATGGCGCTGGCGGCGGCCGCCGTCGGCCAGGGCAGCTTGGTGTCGCCGCGGCTGCTGCTGCAACTCGACGCGCGCGCCGCCGTTGCTGGCGCGGTCACGCCGGTGGGCGTGCGGCTGGACCGCATCCGCGCCGGCATGAAGGGCGTGGTCGACGTCGGCACGGCGGCTGGCGCCTTCCGCGCGCCTGAACTGGCCAGGGTGCGCCAGGGCCTGTCCGGCAAGACCGGTACCGCACCCACCGGCAGCGGCGAGCAAGCCACGGTCTGGTTCACGGGCTACCTGCAGCCGGGCAGCCTGCCGGGTCAGACCCACCGGCTGGCGCTGGCCGCTTTTGTCAGCCATTCATCCGGCAGCGGCGGCGAGCACGCGGCCCCGATCATCGCCGCCGTGCTGGCCCAGGCGGCGCGGGCGGGTGCTGCTCCGGCCATGCTGCCCTTGGCTGCTCCGCACCGGGTATTCGCCAGCGTCGCCACTGGCGCGGAACAGAAGGGTAATTAGGCGCCTGACAGGCGGCTGGGCCGCTGGCGAACTGTGGCATCATTTTGCTGCCGCCACTTCGGCGGTGACCGAATGACAATGCGAGGACGCCAATGCGCCTGCCGGGCACCCGGTACCAGGAACACGGCTGGGAACATGTGCGAAAACTGCTGGGACAGTGTTCGCTGCAGGCCTGCGCCCACGACGCGCACGCCCTGAGCGTGCAACTGGCGGCCGGCAGCGCCGACGCCGATACGCTTGGTGAGTATGTCGAACGGATGGCCGTGCTGCTGCGCGCCGGCGCCCGGGCCTCGCGCGCCGACGGCAACAGCTATGGCGAGAGCGTGCAGGAACTGGCGTTGGGCCTGTTGTTCGAGTTGCAGGCCAGGCCGGCCGACTGGCAGGCCTGCGCCGCCGCCATCGCCGGGGAAGCGGCGCGCCTCGGCGCATTCTGGCAGCAGCCAGGTGGTGACGCCATCCTGCGCAAGAAATTCAACGATATGTATGCGGTCCTGCGCGACAAGGTCGATGCGGACAATTACATGGCCGCCTGCGGGCGACCCTGCAGCGCCAACCGCATCTACGCCTACCGCATGCTCGACACTGCCCATGCCGACATCGCCCGCGTGTTCGAGGACTGGCGCCAGGCGCCCGCGCAGGTCGGCGCGATCCTGGGGCGCAGCGTCGACGCCGTCGCCGCGCCCATTGAAGTCCGCCAGATGAAGTCGATCGGCGCCTGCAAGGCCGAATGGGTGCTGGCCTGGAGCGCCTCGCGCGAACAATTCACGGGCTCGCCCGGCCCCCTGCACACCCGCTCGAAGCGCTTCGCCAGCCTGAAAACCAGTCCGGAGAAGATTGCCGCCATGCTGCGCGAGATCGGCGACTACGAGGAACTGTCGGCCAACCGCGACAACGCCTGGCAGCAGGACGCGCAGGATGCGGCCGAATGGCTGGATGACCTGACCAATGTCCTCGACGCCGCCGCCGTGACCGATCATGCAGACAGCGACGTGGTGCTGGCGCCGCCCAACATCGAAGCGTCACCGCCATCGGAAGAGCCGCCCGCGCCCGATGATACGGAAGAGTTCCGCGTGGCGGAGGCCGCGGCGGCGGTCCAGGTTTCACTGCCCCCCAGCTATCTCCAGATGGCGCGCCAGGCGCAGGATGGCGCCAGCTGGGCGGCGCGGGCGCTGGCCGGCTGCTCGATGCCGGTGCGGCTGGCGGTCTACCTTAAACTGATGGGCGCGCGCGACGATTGCTATCCGG
>JBJMVV010000286.1:0-6307 GCA_045810505.1 Massilia sp. | reverse complement strand
GCTTGTCGCTGCGAAGGCCCATCAGTACGGGCCGTCGGGAAGTGCTCTTGTTTTACCTTGCGTGTTCGGAATGCTGGTTCATCGTTGCGCCGCAGCTGTTGAAGGTCATGGCAGTTGGTTGGCGCGCGGCCCAGACGGCGCCACCACGCCCAGCCGCGCCTTCAGTGATTGCGGTTTGCGCTCGAACAGGGCGGCGTAGTTGGTGGCGTTGGCCAGCACATTTTTGACGTAGGTGCGGGTTTCAGGATAGGGAATCGACTCGGCGAAAATGGCCCCTTCCATGGGACCGTTCAGGGTGGCGCGCCAGATGCGGGCGCGGCCAGGGCCGGCGTTGTAGGCAGCGCTGGCGAGGGGTTGCGAACCGTCGGAATTGGCCAGCACCATGTTCATGTAATTTGCGCCGACCAGGATGTTGGTGCGCAGATCGTTCAACATCGTGTGCACGAAATCGGTCAGGCCGATTTTCTTTGCGACATATTCGCCAGTTGATGGCATCACCTGCATCAGGCCGGACGCACCCACGCCGGAGCGGGCATCGGTGATGAAGCGCGACTCCTGACGGATCAGGCCGTACACCCAGGCGCGGTCCAGGCCCAGGCTTTGCGCGGTCGGCTGCAGGATGTCGTTGTGGGGCGAGGGGAAGCGCTGGGTGTAGTCGAACTCGGTGCGGGTGCGCTCCGAGGTGTTGACCATGCGGTCGAGAATCTCGTTCTGGCGGGCGAACTCGGCCGCTGCGATCAGTTCGCGCTCGCTCATTTTGCGCAGTTCCCAGTTCCATTCGCGGGTGCCCTCGAAGCGCAGGCGCAGGCTGAAAAATTTCAGGGCCCGGCGCAAGCCCGGATTGGCGGACATGGGCGCGATTTCACTGGCGGCCAGCGGCGCGCCGGTGGGCGGAATCGACAGGGGCAGGCCCAGCTCTTCCATCGCCAGCTGACCATAAAAACTGTTGATGTCGGCAATGCGGGTGAACAGGGCGCGGGCCTGCTCGCGGTTGGCGGGCGACTCGGCCTGCAGCGCGCGTCCCTGCCAATACACCCAGGTGGGATCGGCGCGCAACTGGGCCGGCATGGCGTCAATGGTCTGGCGCACCATTTTCCAGTCGCCCTGGCGCAGCGCGATGCGGGTCTTCCATTGCAACTGATCGAGCGAGAGAGGCGCGCCGGCAGCGCGGCGCCAGTAGTCATAGGCTTCCGGCGCCAGGGTCATCGAGGCCGCCAGGGCAATGCTGGCCCAGCCGGTTGCCATTTCCTGGCTGCTCAGTTTGGGGGCGTTCTTGTCCAGTGCGACCGTGGCGATGCGCAAGGTCGTGCGGGCCATGCGGCCGACCGCGACCAGGTAGATTTCGTGTTCGATGCTGCTGCTGCCGACACCGCGCGCCATCGCCAGCGCGGGCAGGTCGACCGCCTGCGCCGTCAAAGTTTCAGAGCCGCCCAGCAAGGCGGCGGTGCGCTTGGCGGGACCGGTGGCGTGGGTTTCGCCCGCCAGGCGTAACTGGGTCAGCAGGTCATTGCGGTCGAACTGGCCGGCCTGGGCCAGGGTGGCGATCAGCAGGGCGCAGGCTTCGCCGTAGCCGGGCGGATTGATCAGCAGTGCGCGCGCATCGGCCGCCACGCGTTCGCCTTTGAGCGCGCGCGAGACCAGGGCATAACACTTGACCTGGGTGTCGTCGTTGAGCACGAACAGGGGCAGTTGCTGGTCGAAATTGGCCCAGTCGCGCGTGCGCCCCAGTTCGAGCAGCCAGTCGTTGCGCATGCGGTCGGCGATGGCGCTGCCCTTCCAGCGCTCCAGGAAGGCGCGCACATCGTCGGGCGACACGTCGCGCAGGCGCGGTTTGAGCCGATAATAATCGACATACGAGGGGATGACGTAGTTGGGCAGGCGCGCCGCGTACGCCTCGGCGGCCGATGCGGCGTCCTGGCGCGAGGCTTCGCGCAGCAGCAGAAAAGTGTCGTCATCGGCGCGGCTGGCCGTCAGCGCTGCGGCGGCAGCGGGACTGGCTGGCACGATTGCGCCGACTGGCGGGACGGGCGAAGCTGGCTGCGTGGCGGCTGGCGCGGGCATTGGCGTGGCGGCTGGCGTGGCGGCTGGCGTGGCGTAGCGAGCGACCGGCACTGGCGCTGGCGGCAATGACGGCGCAGGATGGCCGGATGGCGGTGCCGGATACTGGAGACTGACGCGGGGCGCCGGCTGGGCCGAGAAGGTGGCTGGCGCTGGTGACTGGGGGGATGCCGGGGCCTCGGGCGTGACCGGGCGGTAAATCGCTGCGGGCGCCGCACTGGCGGCCTGGGCCGGTTCGCTCGGCTGCACGCTCGGTTGCACGCTCGGTTGCACGCTCGACTGCACGCTCTCCGCGGGCTCTGCCGTTGCTGCAGCCGGCGGAACCTGGCGCGCCGTCGCCGTCAGTGCGGCGCCGGACAGTACAATAAGAGCGACTAATTTCGGCAAAAACATCAATTTCCTACTCTCTGAGACCTGCGGATTCAAACCATGACCGGCACTTCAAGAATACCACGCGCTCCGGCTGACTTGCCAGCACCGCTGCCAAGCGAGACGCAGTCAACGCGCGCGGCTTTACGGAAGGAATTGTCGCAGCGCCGCGCCGCCATCGCCGCTGAGCTCAAGACCCGGCACGACGCGGCCATCGGCGCCCGCCTGCTGGCCTGGCAGGCGCAGCAGCGCCACCCGGCGCTGGGGGTGTACTGGCCCCTGCGCGGCGAAGTGGACTTGTCAGATGCGTATGCGCGCCTGGCCGCCGATGGGGTCAGGCTGCTGCTGCCGGTGGTGCTGGCGCGCGACGCGCCGCTGGGCTTTGCCGAGTGGGTGCCGGGCGAAGCCATGCACAAGGATGCGATGGGGATTGCGGTGCCGCTGGACCTGCGCATGGCCGGGCGGCCCCCTGCCCTGCTGGTGCCCTGCCTGGGCTTCGATGACGCACTCTTTCGCCTCGGCTACGGCGGCGGCTTTTATGACCGCACCCTGGCGCAGGCGCCGCGCCCGGCCACGGTGGGCATTGCCTACGCCTGCCAGCACGCCCGCTTTGACAGCATGCCGCATGACATTCCGCTCGATCTGATTTTGACGGAGAACGGCATTTTCGCGCCCTGAGACAGGTCCGCCGCACAAACGTTCCCTCATCTGCGCCAGCGCAAACGACCCGCGTGAAGCCGGAACGCTGCACCAGCGGCCCGGTCGAAGCTGAAACCCGCACTGTCGCGGGCAGGAGCGGACATGTCGGGCGCAGCAGTTCAGGGTTCCACCGATCACGTGCAAGGCGCCGTCGCCCTTGCGCCGCCGTTTGGCCGCGTGATGCTGGCCAAGCCTTCCCACCTGGGTGACCTGATCATCAGCCTGCCGATGGCCGCCGCCCTGAAACGGCGCGACCCTGGCTGCACGGTCGTGTTCCTCACCAGCGCCGGCACGGCCGAGGTGGCGCGCTGCTGTCCCGCCGTCGACGAGGTGCTTGCCATTCCCACCAACGGCGCCACCCTGCCCGCCCTGCTGGCGTCGCTCGATCTGCAAGCCTTTGTGCAAGTCAACAGTTGGCCGCTGCTGGCAGCGGCGGCGCACCGGGCCCGCGTGCCGGTCCGGATCGGCTCCATGTACCGTCTCTACAACTGGGTGCGCTGCACCCATCTGGTGTCTATCGCCCGGGCGGCGCGGTGCTTGAACAAGCGCGAACTCGACCTGCAATTGCTGGCGCCGTTTGGCGTGAGCGTGCCGGATCACGACACCATCGCCGCCGACGGCCGCCTGCATCCGCCTGACTGGGGCGCGCATGCATCAGCCAGCCTGCTGCCCCGGCAACTGGCCAGGGGCCGCCGCAGCATTGTGCTTAGTGCGGCTTCCGTCACGGCCGCTTCGCACTGCTGGCCCTGGCAAGCCTATGTGTCCCTGCTCGAGCGCCTGGGCAGCGGCTACCACTGGTCCATTTGCGGTGTCGCCGCCGACCGCGAGCAATTGCAGCCGCTACTGCGCAGCCTGGACGCCGCGCCCAATGTCACCGACCTGGTCGGCAAGCTGAGCCTGCGTGACTTCATGTGTTTTGTCGCCGCCAGCGACGGCCTGATCGGCGGCAGTTCCGGCCCGGTGCACCTGGCGGCGGCGCTGGGTGTGCGCACCCTGGGCCTGTACCAGTCGCGCCCGGCCGACGTGCACCGATGGCGACCGCTGGGAGAGCACACGGCGGTGCTGCACAGCCATGTACCTTGCCAGGGCGAGCGGCGGAGCAAGCGCGCGCCGCAAACCTGCCCCTGCATTGCCGCCATCGACACAGCCGATGTAGCGGCTCACGTCAGCAACTGGTTTGCGGAGGCCCGAGCGGGACCGGCGGTGACAGTTGCTGGGGCTGGGGCTGCGGCGATGAATACGGCCGGAACCAGGCACGGGATAGGCGGGCACACGCAAGGCGCGATGTGAACGTCGGACGAAACCGGGAGGGAGAAGCGCAAGCATGAAGCCATGCACTCAGAAAGACTCGAGGTGAAACCGCCGCAAGGGCCTTCGCCTCGATCGCCTTATTTTGCCGCCAGGCGCTGCCACAATTCCGTGGTCGGTCCGGCCTGGTTCATGCTGTAAAAATGCAGGCCGGGGGCGCCGCCGGCGAGCAGGCGTTCGCACAGGCCGCTGACGACATCGAGGCCAAACGCCTTGATCGAGGCGCTGTCGTCGCCGAAGCTGGCCAGCTTGAGACGCACCCAGCGGGGGATTTCTGCGCCGCACATGTCGGAGAAGCGCATGAGCTGGGAGTAATTCGTGATTGGCATGACGCCGGGCACGATGGGCACGTCCACGCCCAGTTTGGCGGCTTCGTCCACAAAACGGAAGTAGGCGTCGGGATTATAAAAATACTGGGTGATGGCGGCGTTGGCGCCCGCCTTGATCTTGTTGGCGAAGTTGTGCAGGTCGTCCTGGGGCGAGCGGGCTTGCGGGTGCATTTCCGGGTAGGCGGCCACTTCGATATGAAACCAGTCGCCGGTTTCGGCGCGGATGAATTCGACCAACTCGCTGGCGTAGCGCAGTTCGCCGCCGCCGCCGTAGCCGCTGGGCAAGTCGCCGCGCAGCGCCACCAGGCGCTTGATGCCATGGCTCTTGAACTGGCCGAGCACGTCGCGGATCGATGCGCGCGAGCCGCCCACGCAGGACAGATGGGGCGCGGCGACGTGGCCTTCTGCGAGGATGTCGCGCACCGTGTCCAGCGTGCCCTGCTGGGTGCTGCCGCCGGCGCCAAAAGTGACCGAGAAATATTTCGGGCCCAGCACGGCCAGTTTGGCGCGCGCCACGCGCAGTTTGTCGGCGCCTTCGGGCGTCTTGGGCGGGTAAAACTCGATACTGAAATTATTGGTGTCCATCTTCGTGATTAATCTTTTTTCAGCAGCAAGGCCGACAAGGCCCAGGAAATGATGCTGTACAGGATGGCAGCAAGGAAGGCGGAGAAGAAGCCTGCCACGTGGAAGCCGTCGACCAGCTGCGCGACGCCCCAGAACAGCACGGCGTTGATCACCAGGATAAACAGGCCGAGCGACACCAGGGTCACCGGCAAGGTGAGGATGACAAGGACCGGGCGGATCAGGGTGTTGACCAGGCCCAGGACCAGCGCGGCAATGAGGGCGGCGCCGATGTTGGTCACGCTGACCGAATGCATCAGGTAAGGCAGGGCCATCAGGGCGATGGCATTGATAATCCAGGTGAGAATCAGGCGCATGGATTCCTCGAATTTTTTATTGTGAAAAAAAACCCGGGTCGCTGGAAGCGCCCGGGCTGTGCTGCACACTAATTAATAGCGGTAGGTGTCCGGCTTGTACGGACCTTCCTTCTTGACCGTGATGTAAGCGGCTTGCTCATCGGTCAGTTCGGTCAGCTGGGCGTTGAGCTTTTTCAGCTGCAGGCGCGCCACTTTTTCGTCCAGGTGCTTCGGCAGCACATACACGCCGACCGGGTACTTGTCGATGTTGGCGAACAGTTCGATCTGGGCGATCGTCTGGTTGGCAAACGAAGAGCTCATCACGTAGGACGGGTGGCCCGTGCCGCAACCGAGGTTCACCAGGCGGCCTTCGGCCAGCAGGATGATGCGCTTGCCCGACGGGAAGATGATGTGGTCGACCTGGGGCTTGATGTTTTCCCACTCATATTTCTTGAGCGAGGCGACATCGATCTCGTTGTCGAAGTGGCCGATATTGCAGACGATGGCCTGGTCTTTCATGGCCAGCATGTGCTGTTCGGTCAGGATGTGATAGTTGCCGGTGCAGGTGACGAAGATGTCGCCGTGCTCGGCTGCGTAATCCATCGTGACGACGCGGAAGCCTTCCAT
>JBJMVV010000285.1:0-12756 GCA_045810505.1 Massilia sp. | reverse complement strand
GCCCCTGATGAGCCGCGACAATCTCGACTCCATGCAGCACGACAGCGTGATCGACCCGGCCATCCAGGCGCTGACCGCAGCGACCCTCGGCATCAAGCTCACGGCGCTGGAGGCGGTGGCGCCATCGTATCTGTCGCCGCATGACCGCTTCGATGATTACCGCGCCCGCGCTGGACGTTGAGCGCCGCTGACCGTTTTCACCTCCCCCCGTTCAACTATTCGTAGACCATGCAAACCACCGAACTCGATCCCTCCCTGTCGCAAACCCTCGACCGCGCCAAGCTGCCCGGACTGACCCTTGTCATCGGCAACAAGAATTATTCGTCCTGGTCGATGCGCCCCTGGGTGGCGCTGACGGCTTTCGGCGTCGTGTTCAATGAAGTGCGCATCCTGCTCGACAAGCCCGAGACGGCCTCGCGCATTGCCGAATATTCCGGCGCCGGCCGCGTGCCCGTCCTGGTCGCGGGCGACATGACGATCTGGGACAGCCTCGCCATCTGCGAATATGTCGCCGAGCAGTTTCCCGACCTGCACATGTGGCCCAGCGATGTGGCCGCGCGCGCCATGGCCCGCTCCGTCACGGCGGAAATGCATTCGGGCTTTACGGGCCTGCGCAGCGCCATGTCGATGAACATCAAGGCCCATCTGCCGGGCCGCGGCCGTACTGCCGACGCCCAGGGCGACATCGGCCGCGTCTGCGAAATCTGGGAAGAGTGCCTGGCCCGCTTCGGCCACCACGATTTCCTGTTCGGCGATTTTTCCATTGCCGACGCGTTTTATGCGCCTGTCGTCATGCGCTTCAAAACCTACGGCGTGTCGCTGGCCCCGGCCCTGCAAGCCTACTGCGAGCGGGTGCAGAATCACCCGGCAGTGGCGCGCTGGGTGAGCGAGGCGCTGGCCGAAACGGACACGGCCGATTTTCACGAGGCCGAGCTGCCTGACTGAGGCGCCGCGAACAAGGTCATGCAAAGTTATGTCGTTGGCGGCGCCGTGCGCGACGCCTTGCTGGGACGCCCCGTCGCCGATCGCGACTGGGTGGTGGTGGGGGCCACGCCCGAGCAGATGGTGGCCGCCGGCTTCCGCCCGGTCGGCAAGGATTTCCCCGTCTTTCTTCATCCTGAAACGCAGGAAGAATATGCGCTGGCCCGTACCGAGCGCAAGACCGCGCCCGGCTACCACGGCTTCGTGTTTCACACGGCGCCCGAAGTCACTCTGGAACAGGACCTGGTGCGGCGCGACCTGACCATCAACGCCATCGCCCGCGCCGATGACGGCAGCCTGGTTGATCCTTTCAATGGCCGGGCCGACCTGGCCGCCAGAATATTCCGTCACGTCTCTCCCGCGTTTGCGGAAGATCCCGTGCGGATCCTGCGTCTGGCCCGTTTTGCTGCCCGCTTCGCCGATTTCACGGTCGCGCCTGAAACCATGGCCCTGATGCGCGCGATGGTTGAGGCGGGCGAGGTGGACGCCCTGGTGCCGGAACGGGTGTGGCAGGAAGTGGCGCGCGGCCTGATGGAGGCGACCCCTTCGCGCATGCTGGCGGTGCTCAGGGACTGCGGCGCGCTGGCGCGCATCATGCCGGAACTGGATGCCTTATGGGGCGTCCCGCAACCGCCCCTGCACCACCCGGAAGTGGACACGGGCGCCCACATGATGCTGGTGATCGATTATGCGGCGGCAAGCAATGCCGCATTGCCGGTGCGTTTCGCCGCGCTCATGCATGACCTGGGCAAGGGCGCCACGCCATCGGCCACCTGGCCGGCCCACCACGGCCACGAAGGCATGGGAGGCAAGCTGATCGGAGAAGTCTGCCGGCGTCTGAAAGTGCCCAACGATTGCCGCGACCTGGCGCTGTTGACGGCGCGTGAACACGGCAACATCACCCGCGCCATGGAATTGCGTTCCAACACCATGGTCACTTTGTTCGAGCGTTGCGACGGCTTGCGCAAACCGGAACGCTTCGCCCAGATGCTGCGCGCGGCCGAGTGCGATTTCCGGGGGCGGGGCGCCGATCCCGCCGATGTGGCGCGCTTTCACAGCCGGCCGTATCCCCAGGCGCCCTATCTATTGGAGGTGCTGAACGTCGCGCGCGCGGTGGATGCCGGCGCCGTCGCAGCAAAATGGGCGGAACAACCAGCCCGCATCAAGGAGGCGGTGCATGCAGCCCGGGTGGCCGCCGTCGAAAAGGTGCGGCTGCAACTTTTACAAAAATACCATAATGGCACCGCGCATATGCAAAGGGAATAGACTAGACTACAGGACGCCGGGCGCCATTTCCGTGTTGGCACGGGCGTGGCGCGCACTTGTAAGCAGACGTAAGCAGACGTAAGTATCCATGCGGCAATTTATTTTGGCTGATATTGTGAACTTTTGATCTATAAACGTAAAACTGCCGCCATGACGTCCCTTTCCACTCCGCCGCCACGTCCCCGGAGCTGCCCTTGAGCCCGCGCCGCCGGATTGCCTTCGTTGGCCTGCTGCTAGTGCTGGCGCTGCTGCTGGTATTCCTGTTCAACCGCACCACCGCGGTCGATCTGGGCGCGCAGAACCGGGTGATGCTGGACCTGCGGGAACTGGAAAAGCTCGACGCCGAATGGAATGCCAACCTGCTGCGGGCCCGGATCGGGCTGGACACGGGCGCCCAGGCGCTCGACACGCCCTTGCCGCGCATGCATCAAATCGAACGCAAGCTGGGTGAGGCCCTGGCCATGACTCATGGCGCCGCGACCCGCGAAGCCTACATCGGCCTGCAATCCGCAATCACCGAAAAAGAACGGTTGGTCGGCGAATTCAAGGGCGGCAACGCCCTGCTGCGCGAGTCCCTCGCGGCCTTGCCGCCCGCCATTACCGAACTGAAAACCGAGTTGACCGGCATCGAAGGCGCGCTGGCTCCCTCGCGCGCCATCCTGGCGCTGGATGGCGCCCTCAACGCCCTGCTGTCGGATGTGGCCCGCTACAACCTGGCGCCGGACGCCAAACTTGCCAGCCGCATTGAAAACGAACTGGGCACGGTGCTGGTGCAAAAGTCGGCGTTTTCTCCGGCCATCGGCGAACGGATCGACACCCTCATAGCCCAGGTGCGCGTGGTGCTGCGCTACCGCCCGCTGGAAAACGGCCTGGAAACGGCGATTGCCAACACGGCGACGACGGCGGCGGTCGATCGCCTGAGCCGCCAGTTCGATCGCGAGTTCGACGAAGTGCTGATCCACAAGGAGCGCTACCGCACTGGCCTGTTCGCTTATTCGGGCGTCTTGATGCTGCTCCTGATCGCCGCCGCGCGCCGCCTGCAGCGGGCGTTTCGCCTGCTCGACGTCGCCAACCGCCGCCTGCAGTCCGTCAATGAAACCCTGGAAATACGGGTGGCCCAGCGCACCGCCGAACTGGAAACCCAGTCCGCCAAGCTGGAGCACCTGGCCCACCACGACGGCCTGACGGGCCTGGTCAACTACAGCCATCTGACCGGCTTGCTCGAGCACGCCCTGATCCGCGCCGGCCGCCGCGACGACAGCATCGTCGTCATGTTTTTCGACCTGGACGGTTTCAAGGCC
Source organism: Massilia sp. (assembly GCA_045810505.1). Lineage (GTDB taxonomy): Bacteria > Pseudomonadota > Gammaproteobacteria > Burkholderiales > Burkholderiaceae_D > JAFCUW01. Next base: position 9,208 of record JBJMVV010000285.1, on the reverse strand, counting down.
GTCAACGACACCCACGGCCACGGCACCGGCGACCTGGTGCTGCAGGAAGTTGCCCGCCGCGTGCAGGCGAAGTTGCGCAAGGAAGACGTGCTGGCGCGCCTCGGCGGCGACGAGTTTGTCATCATGCTCGAACAGGTGAATTCGCGCGAAGCGGCCGAGCGCATCGCCCAACTGACCCTGGACGCCATCCGCTCCATCGACCAGGCCGGCGGCAAACCGGTGGCCATCTCGGCCAGCATCGGCATCAGCAGCGCCCACGGCCAGGCCGGGGTCGAGCGGGGCGTGGGCGCCTTGCTGGCCGACGCCGACGCCGCCATGTACGCCACCAAGCAGGCCGGCAAGTCAGGTTGGACCTTCAGCGAACGCGCCCAGTGGACCGCCACCAACGATCAGCTCCTGCTGGCCGCCGCTGCGCTCGAACGGGCCGCACGATAGGATCGCGGGCGGCGATTCCGGTACAATATAACTTTGGTGCAGTGCACAAAAGTGGAGGCGGTAATGATCCGGCGGATTTTTGACAAGCCCTTGTGGGGGTGGTTCGAGCAGCTGACGACCCGCAGCGACCGTCCCACCGTGCGCGTCAAGCAGCTGGAAGAACGCGACCGCTACCGTGTCCGCAAGCATTTCCTCTCCCTTGACCCGGACGACCGCCTGCTGCGCTTCGGCACCATTCTCCCCGACGAGCAGATCATCGCCTATGTCGACAAGATGGATTTCAATCGCGACACCATTTACGGCGTCTACAACCAGGTCTTCAAACTGGTCGCGGTGGGCCACCTGGCCTTTGCCCCCAAGGACCAGTTGACGGGCGCCGACAAGGTCACCGCCAAGGAAAAAGTCGCCGAGTTCGGCGTCTCGGTCCTCGCCAGCGCTCGCGGCCAGGGCATCGGCTCCCGCCTGTTCCAGCGCGCCGCCATCCACTGCCGCAACGCCGATGTCGACACCTTGTATATGCAGTGCCTCTCGTCCAACCAGACCATGATGCACATCGCCAAGAAAGCCGGCATGGAGATTCACCGCGAGTATGGCGAGGCCGATGCCTACCTGCGCCTGCCGCCGCCTAGTCCCGGCACGGTGATGCAGGAGGCGCTGGAAGAGCAGTTTGCGACGATTGATTACACCTTTAAGGCCACCAACCGCGCGGCTGCGAAACTGTTCGAGCGATAGCGAAGGGGTCAGACCCCTTACACCAGCGGCAGCGCCGTGGTGTCCTTAATCCGCTGCAACGCAAAACTCGACTTCACATCCGCCACCGACGGGTGAATCAGCAAGGTCTTCATCATGAAGCGCGAAAAGTGTTCCATGTCTTCGACGTGGACGCGCAACAAATAATCCATCTCTCCCGTCATGGCATAGCAGGCGACCACTTCCGGCCAGCCTTCCACCGATTCGGCGAAATCGGCGTGGGGGGAACCGGAGCCGCGGCGGGCGCCGGCGGCGATGGCGCCGTCCTTGTGTTTTTCCAGCCGCACGTTGACGTAGGCCAAGAGGCCCAGGCCAATCTGGGTCGGGTCCAGCAGGGCAACGTATTGCCGGATCACGCCCGCTTCTTCCAGCCGCTTGATGCGGCGCAGGCACGGCGAGGGCGACAGGCTGACGGCGTCGGCCACGTCCTGGTTGGAGGCGCGGCCGTCCTGCTGCAGGATGCCGAGGATTTTGCGATCTGTTTTATCCAGCTCGATTTTTGACATATTTTCTCCACAAGTCTCAACTTCACGCAATTTTATAGCGCGACGAGGCATTTGTCGGGCATTGATTGAAATTTAATGCCGGAGCTGCGGGACTATACTGTGCGCTACAAAATCGAGGAGACCTGCATGAAATTTCAGACCTGGGACAACCCCATGGGCACCGATGGATTTGAATTCGTCGAGTACGCAGCCCCCGATCCGAAAGCCATGGGCGCACTGTTCGAGCAGATGGGTTTTACCGCCATCGCGCGTCACCGCCACAAGGACGTGACCCTGTATCGCCAGGGCGACATCAACTTCATCATCAACGCCGAGCCGGATTCGTTTGCGCAGCGTTTTGCGCGCCAGCACGGCCCGTCCGTCTGCGCCATCGCCATACGTGTAAAAGATGCCGCCTTTGCCTACCGCCGCGCGCTCGAACTGGGCGCCTGGGGTTTTGACAACAAGAATGGCCCGATGGAATTGAACATCCCCGCCATCAAGGGCGTGGGCGATTCGCTGCTGTATTTCGTCGACCGCTGGCGCGGCAAGAACGCCGATGCGCCAGCCGGCAGCATCGGCGACATCAGCATTTATGACGTCGACTTCGTTGCCATTCCCGGCGCGGACGCCAATCCGGTCGGCAACGGCCTGACCTATATCGACCACCTCACCAACAATGTGCACCGTGGCCGCATGAAGGAACTGGCGGACTTTTATGAAAGCCTGTTCAACTTCCGCGAAATCCGTTATTTCGACATCGCCGGCAAGCACACGGGCCTGAAATCGAAGGCGATGACTTCGCCTTGCGGCAAGATTCGCATCCCCATCAACGAATCGTCCGACGACAAGTCGCAGATCGCCGAATACCTCGACCAGTACCACGGCGAAGGCATCCAGCACATCGCGCTGGGCACCGACGACATCTATCACTCGATCCAGCACATGCGCGACCAGGGCATTGCCTTCCAGGACACCATCGAGACCTACTATGAACTGGTCAACCGCCGCCTGCCCAGCCATGGCGAAAACCTGGAAGAACTGCGCCGCCTGCGCATCCTGATCGATGGCCAGAGCAATGAAACCGAGCGCGAACTGCTGCTGCAGATTTTCAGCCAGAACGTCATCGGCCCGATCTTCTTCGAGATCATCCAGAGAAAAGGCGACCAGGGTTTTGGCGAGGGGAACTTCCGCGCCCTGTTCGAGTCGATCGAGCTCGATCAGATCCGCCGCGGTGTCCTCGAAGACACGACCAAAGCGTAAAGCACGCTATAAAAATAGAACCACGGAGACAAACCCTCATGAACGCACCCATCGACCGCAGCCAGCTTGATCCACAGCCGTCGCAGGAAATTTCCCTCAACGACAAGTGGACGCTTGAGCGCGGCCGCGCTTTCATGACGGGCACCCAGGCGCTGGTGCGCCTGCCCATGATGCAGCAGGAGCGTGACGCCAAAGCCGGCCTGAACACGGCCGGCTACATCACCGGTTACCGCGGTTCGCCCGTCACCTCCATCGACATGACCTCGATGAAGGCGAAAAAACACCTGGATGCGCACAATGTGCATTTCCAGCCGGGCCTGAACGAAGACCTGGCGGCCACGGCCGTGTGGGGCACGCAGCAGACCAATCTGTTCAAGGATGCCAAGTACGACGGCGTGTTTGCCATGTGGTACGGCAAGGGCCCCGGCGTCGACCGTTGCGGCGATGTGTTTAAACATGCCAATAATGCGGGCTCGTCGAAGTTCGGCGGCGTCGTGGTGCTGGCTGGTGACGACCATGCCGCCAAATCGTCATCGACCGCGCACCAGTCCGATCACATCCTGACGGCTTGCGGCATCCCCGTCCTGTATCCGTCTTCCGTGCAGGAATATCTCGATTACGGTCTGCATGCCTGGGCCATGAGCCGCTACACGGGCTTGTGGGTGGCCATGAAATGCGTCACCGACATCATCGAGTCGGGCGCCGTGGTCGACTTCGATCCGGACCGCGTGCAGACCATCGTGCCGACCACCTTCGACATGCCGCCGGGCGGCTTGAACATCCGCTGGCCAGATGCCATCCTGGACCAGGAAGTCCGGATGAACAACTACAAGTGGTATGCGGCGCTGGAATACGCCCGCGTCAATAAACTCAACAAGATCATCTGGGACAGCCCGAAACCGAAAATCGGCATCATCACGGCCGGCAAATCCTACCTGGACACCCGCCAGGCGCTGGCCGATCTCGGTATCGATGAGCAGGCCGCTGCCGACATCGGCATTCGCCTGTACAAGATCGGCATGACCTGGCCGCTCGAAGCGGACGGCGTGCGCGATTTCGCCGAAGGCCTCGATGAAATCCTGGTGGTGGAAGAAAAGCGCCAGATCCTCGAATACGCCCTGAAGGAAGAGCTGTACAACCTGCCGGACGGCAAACGTCCTCGCGTGGTGGGCAAGTTCGACGACACGGGTGAGTGGCACGACAAGGGGGTGCGCAACAATTCGGGTCACGGCGACTGGCTGCTGCCGGCCACCTACGAGCTGAACCCGGCCATGATTGCCCGCGCCATTGCCAGCCGGATCTCGCACTACTGCGCCGGCCACCCCGTCGAGCAGCGCGTCAAGGAACGCATTGCCTTCCTGGAAGCGAAAGAACTGGTGCTGAAAAACGTCAGCGCCAAGCCGAACCCGGAAACTGACCGCACCCCGTATTTCTGCTCGGGCTGCCCGCACAACTCGTCGACGAAAGTGCCGGAAGGCTCGCGCGCCCTGGCCGGTATCGGCTGCCACTACATGGTGCTGTGGATGGACCGCGAAACCTCGACTTTTACGCACATGGGCGCAGAAGGCGTCACCTGGGTGGGTCAGGCGCCGTTCACCAACGAGAAACACGTGTTCACCAACCTTGGCGACGGCACCTATTTCCACTCGGGCATTCTCGCCATCCGCGCGGCGGTGTCGGCCAAGGTCAACATCACCTACAAAATCCTGTTCAATGACGCCGTCGCCATGACGGGCGGCCAGGAATTTGATGGTCCGCTTGATCCCGGCATGATCAGCCGCCAGATCGCCGCTGAAGGCGTGGGCCCGATCATCGTCGTGACGGACGAGCCTGAAAAATATCCCGACGACTACAAGTGGGCCGAAGGCGTGACCGTGCGCCATCGCAGCGAACTGATGGACGTGCAGCGCGAACTGCGCGATTGCCCGGGCGTGTCGGCCATGATTTATGACCAGACCTGTGCGTCGGAAAAGCGCCGCCGCCGGAAGAAGGGCGAGTACCCCGACCCCGCCAAGCGCGCCGTCATCAATGAAGCCGTCTGCGAAGGCTGCGGCGATTGCTCCGTGCAATCGAATTGCCTCTCGGTGGAGCCCCTGGAAACTGAACTGGGCCGCAAGCGCCAGATCAACCAGTCCTCCTGCAACAAGGATTTTTCCTGCGTCACCGGTTTCTGCCCAAGTTTTGTGACCGTCGAAGGCGGTTCGCTGAAGAAGCCGAAGAAGGCTGCTGCGGCGAGCGCTGACGCTGCGCCCCCAAGCCTGCCGATGCCAGTGCTGAAATCGACGGCCGAGCCCTACGGTATCCTGATCACGGGTATCGGCGGTACCGGTGTCGTCACCGTCGGCCAGATCCTGGCCATGGCTGCCCACGTGGAAGGCAAGGGCGCCATCGTGCTCGACATGAGCGGCCTGGCCCAGAAGGGCGGCCCCGTGATGTCGCACGTGCGCCTGGCCGACAAGCAAGCGGATCTGCATTCGACCCGCGTCGGCACCGGCAGCGCCAACCTCGTCATCGGCTGCGACCTGATCGTCACCGCCAGCCGCGACGCCCTGTCGCGCATGGGAGAGGGACGCACCTTTGCCGCCATCAACTCGACCGGTTCGTCGACGGCGGCCTTTGTCAAAAATCCGGACTGGCAATTCCCCGGCGCCGGCGCGCAGAGTGAAATCGTCAAGGCCTGCGGCAGCGACCACGTCGATTTCGTCGACGCCGGCAAGATCGCGACCTCGCTGATGGGCGACTCGATCGCCACCAATATGTTCATGCTGGGCTTTGCCTGGCAAAAAGGCCACGTGCCTTTGACCGAAGCGGCAATCCTGAAAGCCATCGAACTGAACGGCGTCTCGGTGCCATTCAACAAGGCGGCCTTTGCCTGGGGCCGCACCGCTGCGCACGATCTGCCATCGCTCGTCAAAATGACGACGCCGGCCCAGGTCATCGAGTTCAAGCGCACGCAGTCGCTCGACGATCTGGTGAAACGCCGCGTTGAATTGCTGACGGCCTACCAGGACGTCAAGTATGCCGAGCAGTACAAGAGTTTTGTCGACCAGGTGCGCGCAACTGAGGCCAAGCTTGACGCCGGCACCCGCCTGACCGAAGCCGTCGCCCGCTACTTCTATAAGCTGATGGCCTACAAGGACGAGTACGAAGTCGCGCGCCTGTACACCGATGGCAGCTTCAAGGCGAAAGTTGCCGCCATGTTCGAAGGCGACATCACGATGAAATTCCACCTCGCGCCGCCGCTGTTCGCCAAGCACGACAAGTCCGGCCACCTGATCAAGCAGGAATTCGGTCCCTGGATGATGAAGGCGTTTGGCCTGATGGCGAAAATGAAGGGCCTGCGCGGCGGCCCGCTCGACATCTTCGGCTACACCGCAGAACGCCGCATGGAACGCGCGCTGATCGGCGAATACCGCCAGACCGTGGCGAGCCTGCTGCCGAAACTGACGGCCGAGAACCTGTCGCAGGCGGTGGCCATCGCCAGTATCCCGGAAGATATCCGCGGCTACGGCCACGTCAAGGAACGCCACCTGCGCGCCGCAAAGTCGAAGGAAGCTGCGTTGCTCGCTTCGTTTGGTGTCGCCCCCGCCGTCACCCACGCGGCGTAAGCAGTACCGGGGACTGGCCCTGCGGGCCTGTCCCCATTTTCAGCACAGAGTCACCATCAACAATGCGCAGTGGTAATTTTTGCGATGTTTGGCCTCCTGTCCGCATTGGACTATGACTCGGATTTAGAAATGGGGACAGGCCCGCAGGGCCAGTCCCCGTCGCCGCTCAATGCCGCAAGGCAGCCAACTCCGCCTCACTCAATGCCGGCATCATGAACGCCGCCACCGCCGTCGCCGAATCGCTGTACTGCTCCAGACGCGCAATCTTGTCGCCGCTGATCGTGAAGATATGCACCCATGGCGTGTGGAAATCCGCGCCGGTGGACTTCACATGCCAGCGCGCCTCTCCCGTCACCACCACCTTGTCGCCCTCGGCGACAAATTCCTTGGGCAGGAAGTGCAGCGCGTCCATGCTGCCCCCGAGCGTGGAAAAATAGTCGGCTGCCTCATACAGGCCTTTATAGCTGCCTGTAAACGGGACGTGCTCGTTTTCGGTGCTGATGATTTCCACATCGTCGCTGCAACGCGCAAGCACGCCCTTGATATCGCCCTGCTGAAATAACTCGTAGCCACGCATGACCAATTGCTTGTTTTGATTGCTGTCCATTGTTCTCTCCCAGGCGAAAGAATGCACAACAACGCCGGCGGCGCCGCCTACTCTCTCTCCTACTCATACTAGGCCGGTCGGCGCACTTTGCAATCACCATCAGACAAGCAGCTGCGTGTTCGCACGCGGTCGTGCGGAAGGCGACTATAATTTCCGTTCGTTAAATTTCCCTGCCGGAGTGCTGTTGATGATTCGTTCCACCTTGCTGCTAGCCCTCTCCGCCGCGTTTTCTTTGGCGCACGCGGCGCCCGACCTGAGCACCGTATCGGAGCGCTCGGGCTTCATCAAGACAGGCCGCTACGACGAAGTCATCCGCCTGTGCGGCACTTTCCAGCAGGCCTATCCGAAGCAGGTCAAATGTATTGACTTCGGCACCACGCCGGAAGGCCGTCCCATGAAGGCGCTGATCGTGACCAACACGGGCGCGATGACGCCCAAACAGGCGCGGCAGAAAAATCTTCCCGTGACCTTGATCCAGGGCGGCATCCACGCCGGCGAGATCGATGGCAAGGACGCGGGATTCCAGGCTCTGCGCGAAATTCTCGACAACAAGCTGGCCAAGGGCGCGCTCGACAAGCAGGTGCTGATTTTTGTGCCGGTGTTTAACGTCGACGGCCATGAGCGTTTCACGCCCAACAACCGCCCGAACCAGCGCGGTCCGGTTGAGATGGGCTGGCGCACGACGGCGCAAAATTTCAATTTGAACCGCGATTACGTCAAGGCCGACGCGCCGGAAATGCAGGCCATGCTGACGCTGGTGAACGCCTGGGATCCGCTGGTGTATGTCGACCTGCACGTCACGGACGGCGCCAAATTCGAACACGACGTCTCGATCCAGGTCGAGCCGGTCTACTCGGGCGATCCAGAATTCCGCAAGGCCGGCCTGGCGCTGCGTTCCAACGTCCTCGAAGACATCACCAGGCAGGGCTCGCAGCCGCACTCTTTCTACATGTCCTTTGTCGACACCGACAATCCGGCGTCGGGCTTTGCCGATGGCGTGTCCGATCCCCGCTTCTCGACCGGTTATTTTCAGCTGCGCAACCGCATGGCCATGCTGGTGGAAACGCATTCCTGGAAGGATTATCCGACCCGCGTACGCATCACCCATAACGCCGTCATCTCCGTGCTCGACCAGGTGGCGGCCAACGGCGCCGCCTGGCAGCGTGCCGCGGCAGAAGCCGATGCCCGCGCGACCAGGATTGCCGGCAATCCCGTGCCGCTCAGCTGGAAGACCACCGAGAAATCGCACATGATCGATTTCAAGGGCTACGCCTACACCCGCACACCGTCTGAGGTGTCCGGCATCCTGATGACACATTACGACGAGACCAAGCCGCAGATCTGGCACGTGCCCCTGCGCGACGAAGTGCTGCCCGATTTGACCATCAAGGCCCCCGGCGCCGGCTACGTGGTCCCGGCCGCCTATGCCGCCATCGTCGCCGCCAAGTTGAATCAACATGGCATCAGCTACCAGGTGATCAAGGCGCCGCAAGCCCAGGCATCGCTTGAGACGTTCAGGGCCGACAAGGTCGCCTTCACGGCCGCGCCGTTCGAATCGCACCAAAGATTGACGGTGACGGGCGCATGGAAGCAGGAAGCCCGTCCTGTCGGCGCCGGCGCCCTGTTCGTGCCGGTCGGCCAGCCCAAAGCGCGGCTGGTGATGGCGATGCTGGAACCGCAGGCGCCGGACTCCCTTCTGGCCTGGGGCACGTTCAATAATGCCTACGAGCGCAAGGAGTACATGGAAGAGTACGTCGCCGAAGACATCGCCCGTGCGCAAATGGCGGCTGATCCGGCGCTGGCGGCGCAGTTCAAGACCATGGTCGAGACCGATCCCGCCTTTGCCAAGAACGCCCACGCCCGCCTGGAGTTTTTCGCCAAACGCCACGGCTCGTGGGATGAGCGGTTTAACCTGTATCCGGTGTATCGTACAGACAAACCGCTGCAGTAAGCAGCACCGGGGACTGGCGCCGTCAGGGCATTCGCATGCGAATGCGTCCCCCTTTTCGATCTAACGAAATTTTTCGCGATGGGTGAATCCAGACAAAGTCAAAAAGGGG
>JBJMVV010000284.1:0-7355 GCA_045810505.1 Massilia sp. | reverse complement strand
CAACCATGGATGGACAGCCCCCATGCACAATCACGACGGCGTGCGCCCCGGTCCGGCCATTGCCCTGGTCGAGGACGATCCTTCGCTGAACCGGGCCACGGCGCGCCTCTTGCGCGCGCAAGGATTCACGGTCGACAGCTTTGCGTCGGCGGAAGCGTTTCTGGCGCGGGAAACCGGGCAGCCAGCCTGCCTGGTGCTCGATATCGACCTGGGCGGCATGTCCGGCCTCTGCCTGCAGCGCCTGCTACGCACGCAGGGCGATGCGACGCCCATCATTTTCGTCACCGGCGGCGAGCACGTGGGCGCGCGCGAGCTGGCCCTTGACATGGGCTGCACGGGCTTTCTGTATAAACCGTTTACGGCAAATGCTCTGCTGGAACTGGTGCTGCAAGCGCTGTCGTAAAACCGCCCACCTGTACCAAGGTACAAGTTACCGGGCGCACTGGATCCCCTACAGTTTCTGTACAAAAAACCTACTGGGGATTGCCATGCTCAACAACATTACCATTAAAGCCAGGCTGGTCGCGGTGATTGCCGCCCTGCTGCTCGCCATGATCGCGCTGGGGACCGGCGCCCTGTTCAGCCTGAGCCAGGTGAACGCGGCCATGGAAACGGTGTACAAGGACCGCCTGGTGGCGATGGGCCAGCTGGACCGCACGGTGCGCCTGCTCAACCGTCACCAGCTGGTGCTGGCCAAGGCCATCAGCGACGATCCCGCCGCGGTGGCGGACAAGATGGCCGGCCTGGACAAGGATATCGCCGAGGCCGATGGGGTGTGGGCGCAGTACAAGGCCACCGCCATGACGGCGGCCGAGCGCCTCCAGGCCGACCGCTTTCACGCGCTGCGGCAGGACTTTATCGAACAGGGCGTGAAACCGCTGATGGCCGCATTGCGCGCGGGCGACTTGCCCACTGCGACGGTACGCCTGCACGGCCCGCTCGACAAGCTGTACCGGGCTGCCCGCGTGCCCATGCAGGAACTGATCGCCATCCAGCTCAACGTCGGCAAGCAGGAATACGAAGCCGCCCATCAGCGCTATCAATGGTTCCGCAACATCTCGGCGCTCGGCACCTTATTGGCGCTGCTGCTCGGCGTGGCGATGGGCGCCTGGCTGATCCGCAGCATCAGCGGCCCGCTGGCCCGCGCCATGCATGCCGCCGGCGAAATCGCCGCGGGCAACCTGGCCGCTGCCATCACGGTCGACTCCCGCAATGAACTGGGGCGCCTGCTGGCGGCACTGGAAGCGATGCGCCTGGCCTTGACGGGCACGGTGCGCGAGGTGCGCGCCAGCGCCGACCTGATCGGCACGGCATCAAGCGAAGTGGCGGCCGGCAGTCTCGATCTGTCGTCCCGCACGGAGCAGCAGGCCGCCAGCCTGGAAGAGACGGCCTCGTCGATGGAAGAATTGACGGCCACGGTACGCCACAATGCAGATAACGCCCGCAGCGCAGGCGAACTGGTGCTGCGCGCCAGCGGCGAGGCTGCCGCCAGCGGCGCTGCCGTGGCGCGCATGGTCGACACCATGGGGCGCATCAAGAGCAGCAGCTACCAGATGGCGGACATTATCGGTGTGATCGATGGCATCGCTTTTCAAACCAATATCCTGGCCTTGAACGCGGCGGTGGAAGCGGCCCGCGCGGGCGAGCAGGGCCGCGGCTTTGCGGTGGTCGCCACCGAGGTGCGCAGCCTGGCCCAGCGCTCGGCCGCGGCCGCCAAGGAAATCAAGCAACTCATCGACACCTCGGTCAGCACGGTCGACGATGGCAGCGCCCAGGTCGATTCGGCCAGCGCCTCCATGGCGCAGGTGATCGATTCGGTCAGGCAAGTGGCCGCGATTGTCGGCGAGATTGCCGCCGCCAGCGCGGAACAAAGCGCCGGCATCGACCAGATCAATCTGGCCGTGGTCGACATGGACCAGGTGACGCAGCAAAATGCGGCGCTGGTCGAAGAGTCCGCAGCGGCGGCCGCCAACCTGCAGGGAGAGGCGGCGGCAATGGTCAAGTCGGTCAGTATTTTTAAACTGCCCGCCGCGGTCGTGACCACACGCCCGCGCAGCGCGCCCGCACTGGCGTGGCAGGCAGCGCCGGCGTAATGCTCAGGCGCTGCGCGCGCGCCACAGGCCTTCCGCCGCATACAGGGCCAGGGCGCCCCAGATCAGGGAAAATCCGACCAGGCTGTCGACGGTAAACACTTCGTGGAACAGCCACACGCCCAGCAGGAACTGGATGGTGGGGCCGATGTACTGCAGCATGCCCAGCACGGCCATGGGAATGCGGCGCGCGCCCGCGGCAAACATGAGCAGGGGAATCGCTGTGATGGGGCCGGCGGCGACCAGCAGCCAGCGCGTGCTGCCGGACGGCGTGGTGATAAAAACGTTGGCGCCGTGCATCGTCAGCCAGACCACGTAGGCCACCGCCAGCGGAAACAGCAGCATGGTTTCAAAGGCCAGGCCCTCGAGTGCGCCCAGCGAGGCGGTTTTCCGCAGCAGGCCGTAGCCGCCAAAGGTGGCGGCCAGCGCCAGCGCGATCCAGGGGACGCTGCCGGCTTGCCAGGTCAGCCACAGCACGCCAGCGGCAGCCACGGCAATGGCCGCCCATTGCAGGCGGCGCAGGCGTTCGCCCAGCACCAGGTAGCCCAGCATGACATTGACCAGCGGGTTAATAAAATAGCCGAGGCTGGCGTCAATCACGTGGCCATGGTTGACGGACCAGATATAGATCAGCCAGTTCACACTCAGCAGCAGGGCGCTGGCGGCAAAGAAGGCCACCACTTTCGGGCGGCGCATGATCTCCGGGATCCATTTCCACTGGCGCCGCACGGTCAGCACGAGCAGCAGGAACAGGAGCGACCACAGCACGCGATGGGCCAGGATCTGGCCGGCCGGCACGTCGTCGAGGGCGTGAAAATACAGGGGGAACAGGCCCCAGCAGAGAAAGGCCAGGGTGGCGTAGATGATGCCGGTGCGCATGGGGACGATCAGAAATTTGCCGAGCCGACATTATCGTCGAATTGCCATCCCAGCGTTTTAGTTCGACACATTCAGCTGTGGAAAAGTCTGTGCATAAGCTTGTGAACGGGGCCTGCACAACCCATGTATAAGCATGGGATTACACTGTGCAAAAGCGGTGGACAAAGCAATTTATGCGCGATTTTGCATAATTGATGCAGTTTTTTTGTGGATAAGCCTGTTTATAAGGCGGCGAAAGTCTGTGGACACCTTGTTGACAACTTGCCGCCCTGTGGCGCGCGACCGCTCAGGCCCGGTTCAGGCAGACTACATGATGAAACTGCAAGCATCGCTCGCCGGGCCTTGCGGGCAGGTGTACGATAGCGCCCTTTTGTGTTGCATCACTGAAAAACCATGCTGCCTTTGAGAGAGACTGTTGTGAATCGAAATCCGCTTGCTATTTTCACCATGGGGGCATATTGTGCGATGCACCAAAACAAAAATATGGTGCAACCTTGAGTTCGGAACACAAAAAAGCCAGCCTGGCGGCAATGACGCTGGCGGCTGTTGGCATTGTTTACGGCGATATCGGTACCAGCCCCCTCTACACCCTCAAAACCATCTTCGACCCGGAACACGGGCTCGCTCTGAACACCTTTAATTTGCTCGGCGTGCTGTCCCTGATCTTCTGGGGACTGACGATGATCGTTGCCTTGAAATACGTCACCCTGATGCTGCGCGCCGACAACCGCGGCGAGGGCGGCATCATGGCCTTGATGGCCCTCACTTTAAGCTCGGTCACGCGCGGTTCGAAATGGTTCACGCCGCTGCTGCTGCTCGGTGTGTTTGGCGCGACCATGTTTTATGGCGACAGTGTCATCACCCCCGCCATTTCCGTGCTGGGCGCCATCGAGGGCCTGGAAACAGCCGCGCCCGGTCTTGCCCAATACGTGGTGCCGCTGACCATCATCGTGCTGGTCGCCCTGTACTGGGCGCAAAAGCACGGCACCGCCGGCATCGGCAAATTTTTCGGCCCCATCATGGTGGTCTGGTTCGTGGCGCTGGCCGCCATGGGCATCATCAATATCGTCAAGGCGCCCCAGATCCTGGCGGCCTTGAATCCCCTCAACGCCTTTTTGTTCATGCTGGAAAATAAATTCATTGCCTTCGTCGCGCTCGGCGCCGTCGTGCTGGCGTTCACGGGGGCCGAGGCGCTGTATGCGGACATGGGCCACTTCGGCAAGAAACCCATCCGCGCCGCCTGGTTCCTGGTGGTGTTTCCCGCGCTGGCGCTGAACTACCTGGGCCAGGGCGCGCTGTTGATCGTCAATCCTGCCGCCATCGCCAACCCTTTCTTCCAGCAACTGGGCGCCTGGAGCGTGTATCCACTGGTGGTGCTGTCGACCATGGCCGCCGTGATTGCCTCGCAGGCGACCATTTCCGGCACCTTCTCGATGACCAAGCAGGCCATTGCCCTGGGCCTGTTGCCGCGCATGCGCGTGCTGCACACGTCCGAGAGCGAGATCGGCCAGATTTATATTCCCGCCGTGAACTGGCTGCAATTGCTGGTGGTGCTGGGCGCCGTGGTTGGTTTTGGCTCCTCCGACAAGCTTGCCGGCGCTTACGGCATTGCCGTCACCGCCACCATGCTGTGCACGACCGTATTGACCTTCTTCCTGACCCGCTACCGCTGGCACCTGCCCCTGTGGGTATGCTTTGGCGCCACCGGCTTTTTTCTCATCATGGACATCATGCTGTTCTCGGCCAGCACCCTGAAACTGCTGCACGGCGGCTGGTTCCCCCTGCTGCTGGGCGCAGTGCTGTTTACCGTGATGGTGACCTGGAAACGGGGCCGCGAGCTGGTGTTTGAAAACCTGCAGAAGCACGCCATTCCGCTGGAAGATTTCCTCGCTTCCCTGTTCGTGGCGCCCCCCGACCGCGTCTATGGCACGGCGATTTTCCTGCGCGGCGAAAGCGATGGCGTACCCCACGCCCTGCTGCACAACCTGTCGCACAACAAGGTGCTGCACGAGCGCGTCGTGTTCCTGACCGTCCACATGCGTGAAGTGCCCTACATTCCCGTTCCGGAACAGGCCAAGGTGATCGACCTGGGCCACAACTGTTTCCAGCTTAACGTGGAATATGGTTTCAAGGATGAGCCGGACATTCCGAAAGTGCTGACCGAGTGCGAACACCATGGGCTGCGTTTCGAGATGATGGAAACCTCGTTTTTCATTGCCCGTCAGACCGTGATATCGGCGCCGGGCGGCGGCATGGCGCCGTGGCGCGAGCACCTGTATGTCACCATGTCGCGCAATGCCCGCGGCGCGGCGGACTACTACCAGATCCCGCCCAACCGGGTCATCGAGCTGGGCACCCAGGTGGAGATCTAGAGCCGCCACAGGCAGGGCTTCGATACAAATTAGCGACATTGCCGCGGGCCTGGCGCGCTTTCAAGCACGCTTGCCTCTGCTACACTCGGGTCGGTTTTTTTCCCCAACTTGAGGATGTGCAATGAAATTGAAGCTCCCCCTGATCGCCGCCTTTGTCGGCGCCCTTAGCTTGACCGCGTGCGGCGGTGGCAGCAGTGGCGACAATGGCAATACCGCCGTTACCGTCGACAATCCTTCCACCCTGGTCATCACCGATGTCACGCAAGGCAGCGGCGTCACCGTCGCCAATGGCATGAGCGTCACCGTCACCTACGCGGCCTACCTCTACAAGGTCGGCGCCACCGAGTCCAAAGGTAAAGTCGTCGATCCCGGTGCGCTGCCCCTGACCTTCACGGTGGGCGCCGGCAGCCTGATTCCAGGCGTGGAGCAGGGCATCCTCGGCATGAAAGTGGGCGGACACCGCCAACTGGCCATTCCCGCCAACCTGGCCTACGGCGCGACCGGCTACGGCGCGGTGCCGCCCAATTCGGGCCTGCTGTTCGACATGACCCTGACGGCAGCGAAGTAACAGCGGTTCACGCGGACGCGCCGGCCCTCAGCGGCGCGCGCGTCCCGCCATGCGGCCCCACAGGGCGCCGCCATCGATCAGGCTGTGCTTGATCACCCCCAGCAAATGCAGCGCCACCAGGCCGATCATCGTCCAGGCGATGATGCCGTGCAATTGCTCCATGCGTTCCTGCCACAGTTCCGACGGCGCCAGCGGACTGGTAAAACGCACCAGCTCAAAAACGCCGATGGGACGCCCGCCAAACCATTGGGTCAGCACGCCCGTCACCAGCATCCCGACCAGGCCCAGCAGCAGCAGGCCATGCACCAGGCGCGCCAGCGCGCCCAGCGCGCGGGCCTGGGCCAGCGGACGCAGGGCGCTGGGGCGCATGCGCCAGACCAGGCGCCACAGCAGCAAGGGCAAGAGGATGGTGCCGAGCGCCACGTGCAAGGTGCGCAGGAAGACTTTTTCGGCGCCGGGCGGCAGGTCGGGAAACACCAGTCCGATGCCGAGCATGGCCAGAACCAGCAGCGCGCCCACCCAGTGGTTGAGGCGGGACATGGCGCCGTAGGTGGAGGGCGTATCGCGTCGGCGCATGCGCGCTCCAGGTTGATAGAAAAACTAGATTATGGGCAATGTTTTTCTACCGTGCAACAACTATCAAAGCATTGTCAGCAACATATCGACGTGTTCGATGCCGTCTTCGTCGTAGGGCGCGCTGATGGTCTTAAAACCGAAGCCGGCATAGAAGCGTTCCAGGTAGCGCTGCGCGCCAATCTTGATGGGCGCGCCCGGATGCAGCCGCGCCATCCCTTTTAGACCTTCCGCGACCAGGGCGCGGCCAGCGCCGCCGCCGCGGGCCGTTTCCGTGGTGAGCACGCGCCCGATCGACGCCTCCGCGTATTTGGCGCCCGGCGCCAGCACGCGCAGGTAGGCGGCCAGTACGCGCTTGCCGTCGACCATCTGCCAGCCCAGCAGGTGGTGGGCGCCCTGGTCAAGGCCGTCGAAATCATTCCACAGGCACTGCTGCTCGAGCACGAACACATGCAGGCGAGCCGCCATCATGGCGTAGACATCGTGGTTCGATAACTCATTGAAACTGGCCCATTGCCATTCGATCGCTGGTGCTGATTGACTCATGCTGCGGTTTCAAACCCTTCGAGAACGTTGACGACATTGATGCCGATTTCGGCGACGGCGTAGCCGCCTTCCATGACAAAAACGGTGGGCAGATTGAGGGCGGCGATGCGCTCGCCCACCCGTAAAAAATCGCCGCTGGCGAGGGAAAAATGCGACAGCGGATCGCCAATAAACGTGTCGACGCCGAGCGAGACCACCAGCGCATCGGCGCCGAACGCGGCCAGTTTATAACAGGCGGTCTCGAGCGCGGCGAACCAGGCGGCGGGCGTGCTCCCGGCCGCTAACGGGATGTTCATGTTGAAGCCGGCGCCCGGCCCTTCTCCCGTT
>JBJMVV010000283.1:0-10499 GCA_045810505.1 Massilia sp. | reverse complement strand
TGGTCACCAACAGCGAGGGCATGTGCGCGCGGCTGATGGCAGCCGGCGTCGCAGGCGGCCGGATCACCCTGGTGCCGGATGGACTCGATCCGGATTGTTATTCGCCGAACCTGCGTTCCCGCTTCGAATGGGGCGCCAACTTCGATGGCGGCGCCGGCTGGGAAAGGCGTACGGGCCGGCGCCCGCTGCTGGCAGCGCATTTGCCAGAGCGGCGACGCAGCCGCGCCGGCCCTCCGCCGAGACCGCTCGTGCTCGGCTATGCGCCCGTGTGCGCCGACGAAAGCGGCGGCAGCGCTCGCAGCGTGGCTGGGCTGCAGGTCTTGCTCGTGGCAATGACCATGCTCCAGCACACGGGATCTCGCCTGCATCTGGCAGTTGCCTGTAGTGGGGGGCAGGAAAGCATGGTCCGAGCGCTGGGTGCGCAATATGGTCTGGAAGAAAGCATTTCAATTGTGGTAGCAGACCAAATGCATCAGTGCGCAGCCGTCGCCGCTGGCGTGGACGCGAAGCCGGCCGCTGAGTTCAACGACGCACGAGCGCCCGCCGGCGGGGAGCTTCCGCGTACGCAAGCGGTTGGACAGTGCCTCTCGGCGCATGCAGCGCTGCACGGCTTGGCGGACATCGTCGTGTTTCCTCAGGCGGCCCGCAACAGCGCCGCGGCGCCGCCCCGGCAGTTGCTTGAAGCGATGGCGCGTGGCTGCATCATTGCCGCTGCTGACACGCCCGCCCATCGTGCAGTGATCGACCATGGGCGCGACGGTGTGCTGTTCACACCAGGCGATCCCGCCGCACTGTCCGATGCCATCCAGGTGCTGATAGCGGGCGCCAGCCGATCACAAATGCGCACGAGCGCGCGCTGGTTCATTGACTATCACCGAAGCTGGGAGGTGTGCACGGGCAAATATGTGCCGCTCTACGAAAAACTGCTGGCGGGCCGGCGCCGGCGTTGATATAAGAGCGTCTGGACGGGCCGACATCATGCCTGGATGCGCGGCGCTCAAGGTGGATGAGGGGGTTCGGTCCCTTGCACCTGGCGCATGGCGCGAACCGGGAGCTTGCGCGGCCCGGCGGCGTGCGCAGAAACGCTGCTGTTGCTGCCTTGCAGGGTAATCGCGTCGGCGTAGCAGTGCAGCAGGCGGGCTGCGATCTGGCCCCAGACGTGGTCGCGGACGAGGCCGCGGATGCGATCGCGGAGCGGAGGGTTGTCGAGCAGGCCGACAATGGCAGCCTTGCGGCGCCGGCTGTCGTACCAGGGCAGCAGCCTGACGCCGGTCTCGCTCTCGGGCAAGGCATATGCCGGGGCCGCTGCGCGATCGGCAAGTACGGCCGTACCGGCGGCGAGGGCCTGCAGGCCACCCAGGGTCGTTTCACTGCAGGCTTCTGTGACCGGTGGCAGCACGAGCATGTTGGCCGCGGCAAAGACACTCGCGCGCAGGCGCGGCTGGTCGGACAGATCACCGAGCACAAGCACGCCGGGGACTGCCCGCAATTGCTGCACGTAGGCCGCGTCGCGCCGGGCAGCCGGGCCCGTCACCAGCAGAGGCAGCGCCATCTCATGCATGGTGTGCGCCACTTCAAGCTGGCGATTGCGCGGTGACACGGGCCCGGCCATCAGGGCGAACTCGCCCTTGAAGCCGCAGCGCTGGCGGAACAAGGCGGGCTCAGCGTCGAAATATGCCTGGTCGACACCCTGTGCCACCACGCGCAGTTTGGCCGGCTCGGTCAGGAAGGCGGCGGCGGTGGCGCGCCGTTCGGCGCCGGACTGGCTTACCACGATCGTTGCCAGGTCGAGCGCGCGGCGCTGTTGCGCGTAGCTCGACTGCATGTCGCGCTTGAGCAGACGTCCCAGCACATGGTCGGCCAGGCGGGCCCGGGCCCCCTCGGCGCGCCGCCAGCCAGCGGCGATCAAGGGGGTCAGGACCACCGGCAAGCCGCAGGCAGCCGCCATTTCGACCACGGTGTGGTTACCATTGGCGGCGCCGATGACGTGGATCAAATCATACTCATCGAGGCACTCCCGCTGTGGATCGACCCGCACGGCATCGATCTGGCCGTATAGCGGGCTGGTCCGCATGGTGCTGAAGGCTGCCAGGATCGCCCTCACCTGGGCCCGCAGGCTGCTGTCGCACTGGAACAGCATGGGATAAGTCAGTATGCCGATACGCATGAAGCTCTCCTGGTTGCCTGACCTCGGGACATGTCGCGCGGCCAAAATCACTGCCTCGGCCAGGGCCTTGATGGTCAGCGTCAAGGCCCGGCCTGACGGCTGCGAGCACTGCACTCCCACGCTCGCGCCGTCTGACCGATCGCGGCGCCCCGTCCATGATTCTAAAAAACCGCGCTGTTAATGTTGACGCTACACAACATTGGTCGACGCTACGGTTGATTGAGCGCTGTCAAGTCAGCTATGCGGGCTGGGTGTCTAATTGTTCTGTCAGGGTATAAACATCGCCCGCCGGCCGCGCCCAACCTTACCCGCGCTGCGTTGGCGCCGCACAGGAGAAATCAATGAACGCCCCCTTCCACTTCGTGCCGCGCGTGGAGCCGTTTTTCTACGACGTTGAACCCGGCACCCGCTTCTGCCTCTACTACGCGCCCAATCCTGCAGTCGCGCCGCGCGGGGCCATCCTGTATGTCCACCCTTTTGCGGAAGAGGTCAATTTGTGCCGGCGCATCGCGGCGCAGCAGGCGCGCTCTTTTGCAGCGGCCGGCTACGCCGTGCTGCAGATCGACCTGTTCGGCTGCGGCGACAGCTGCGGCGAATTTGCCGACGGACGCTGGGAGCGCTGGCAGGCCGACCTGGCCGTTGCAGCGGACTGGCTGGTGCAGCGCCAGGATGGCCCGCTCTGGTTGTGGGGGGTGCGGCTCGGTGCGCTAATGGCAATGGACATGGCGGCGCGGCGCAGCGTCGATGGCCTGATCCTGTGGCAGCCTCTTATTAGTGGACGCACCTGCATCAACCAGTTCCTGCGCCAGCAGATCGCCATCAGTGCGCGCGACATCGCCAACGGCGACAGCGGCCGGGCGGCGCGGGCCGGTATCCGCCGCATGCGGGCCGAACTCGCCGCGCGCGGGCGCATCGACGTGGCCGGCTTTGAGCTCGACCTGGGCATGGCCCGCTCGATTGAACCCTGCGATGCAGTACGGCTCGAGTTGCGGCCCTGCACCGTGCACTGGTTCAGCAGCAGCGCCATGCCGCGTCGCCTTGCCACCCGCTGGGATGGGGCGAACGTGGTGCTGCATTACCACGCCGTCGAGCCGCTGCCCTTCTGGTCCGATCCGGCCCGGCCCGAGTGTCCCTCCCTGCTGGCTGCGACCGCCGCTGCGTTTACTGGAGATGCCCCATGAAATGCGACCAGCGCGCCGTGCGCATCAATTGCCTTGGCAGCAGCATGGTCGGCATTATCGACCTGCCCGAGCGTCCCCTGCCGCGCGGGGTGCTGGTGGCAGCTGGCCATCCCTACTCGCGCCTGGGCGCGCAGCGCCAGTTCGCCATGCTGGCGCGTTCCCTGGCCCGGCGCGGGATTGCCGTGATGCGCTTCGACAGGCGCGGCGTCGGTGACAGCGAAGGCTGTGACAACAATGACAGCGACGTGCGCGCCGCCCTGCAAGAATTCTGCGATCAGGTGCCCGCGCTGCAGGAGGTGGTGCTGCTGGCGCCCGGCGGTAGCGTCGCGATCGCCACGGCGCGCGCCTGCGCCGCCGCAGATGCGCGGGTGCGCGGCCTGCTGCTGCTGACCCCATGGCGGCGCGGCAACGCCAGGCGCGCGCCGCAACTGGACGCCGTCATCGCCGATAAAACCGGCAGCGCCCTGTCCCGGCGCGGCACACCGGCCGGCAAACCAGCAGGGGCGCCGGCGTTGACGCTGGTGTCGTCCGCCGACGCTGCCGCTCTGAGCTGGCGGCGCACTCCCGCACCGGTCCGCACGGGAGTGCGCGGGCGTGAAGCCACCCTGGCCCTGCTGGCGGAGCAGTTGTGCGGTTTCCCCGGCCCCGTGCTGGTAGTGGCGGGCGATGCCGTCCCGTCGCGCCTGCTCGACGGCGGCGATCCTGGCGAACCAGACAACCAGGAGGAGCGCGTTGATGTCGATCAACTCAAGCGGCGCGCCGAGCTGGCCAGGCTCACCAGCCTGGTCATGCGCGCCGGGGCGGGTGACCGGGTACGCATCATCACCCTGCCCGTTGCAGCTGCCACCGATGCCGATGCGCGCGCCGCCAGCGAAGTCGACCGCAATGGCCTGAGCGGCGCTTGCGCAGACTGGCTCGTGTCCTGGTAGCGAGCAGCACGCCGAAAGCATGCGCCAGGGCGGTCACCGCGGGCGAACGACCGTGCGGTTGCCGCGGCAACCGCTGCTGAGCGGCCGCGGCACGGCCGGGCGCGGCACGGCCCTGCCAAATCGTCTATAGTGATGCCTCCCGTACACATCACTGCTCAACCATGAAATTTGACGTCGCTATTGTCGGCAGCGGCCTGGCCGGCCTGTCGGTCGCCCTGCACCTGGCGCAAACCCGTACTGTTGCCATCATTTCCAAGCGCGCCCTGCTGGACGGCGCCAGCAACTGGGCCCAGGGCGGCATCGCCGCCGTGCTCGATTCGGGGGACAGCGTGGAAGAGCACGTCAGCGACACCCTGGTGGCCGGCGGCGGCTTGTGCGACGAGGCGGCCACCCGTTACATCGTCGAGCACGGACGCGAAGCCATCGAGTGGCTGATTGAACAGGGCGTCCCGTTTACCCGCGATGCTAGCGCCGAAATGGGTTTCCACCTGACTCGCGAAGGCGGACACAGCCAGCGCCGCATCATCCACGCCGCCGACGCCACCGGCCACGCCGTGCAGGTGACGCTGGAGCAAAAGGTGCGTGCCCACCCCAACATCACCCTGTTCGAGCAGCACTGCGCCATTGACGTCATCAGTTCCGACAAGCTCGCACCCCCGCCCGCCAACGCCGCCATGCCCGCGCCCACCGCGCCGCGCTGCTTGGGTCTTTACGTGCAGGATGAAAAAACCGGCCAGGTCCTGACTTTCGAAGCCGAGCATACCGTGCTCTGCACTGGCGGCGCCGGCAAGACCTATCTTTACACGACCAATCCCGACACCGCCACGGGCGACGGCATCGCCATGGCCTGGCGCGCCGGTTGCCGCGTGTCGAATATGGAATTCATCCAGTTCCATCCGACCTGCCTTTACCACCCTTACGCCAAGTCCTTCCTGATCACGGAAGCGATCCGCGGCGAAGGCGGTTTGCTGCTGCTGCCGCCGGAAGCAGGCGCCGCCGGCGGGACCCGCTTCATGCCGGCGCACGATGAGCGGGGCGAACTGGCGCCGCGCGACGTGGTCGCCCGCGCGATCGACTTCGAGATGAAGAAACGCGGTATCGATTACGTCAACCTCGACATCAGCCACAAGAGTCCGGAATTCCTGATGGAGCATTTCCCGACCATTTATGCGCGCTGCCTCGAATACGGCATCGATATCACCAAGCAACCGATCCCCGTGGTTCCGGCCGTCCACTTCACCTGCGGCGGCGTGGTCACCGATCTGGCCGGCCGCACCGACCTGCAGGGTCTGTACGCGGTGGGCGAAACGGCATGCACGGGCTTGCACGGCGCCAACCGCCTTGCCAGCAACTCGCTGCTCGAATGCCTGGTCATCGGCCGCGCCTGCGCCCGTTTTATTGCGGAACAGGGTCCTCTGCACGTACCTGCCCTGCCCCAATGGGACGAGAGCCGGGTCACCAATGCGGACGAGGAAGTCGTGATTTCGCACAACTGGGATGAACTGCGCCGCTTCATGTGGAATTACGTGGGCATCGTGCGCACCACCAAGCGCCTGGAGCGGGCCCAGCACCGTATTGCCCTGCTCAAGGAAGAAATCGACGAGTACTACCGCAATTTCCGCATCACCCATGATTTGCTGGAACTGCGCAACCTCGTCGACGTGGCCGAATTGATCGTGAAAAGCGCCCTCACCCGGCGCGAAAGCCGCGGCCTGCATTTCAGCCGCGACTATCCGGCCACCTTGCCGAAAGCGCTGCCGAGCGTGCTGACACCGCCACGCCGCTGATGCGTATCAAGGCTGGTCAATCCACGTGACGCGCAAGCTCACCGCTTCCACCGTGCTCATGCTGACGGTGGCGCCCTTGATGTGGGCGGGCAACGCCATTGCCGGCCGCCTGGTGCGGGGCGCTGTGCCGCCGATGACGTTGAATCTGCTGCGCTGGACCCTGGCGATGCTGATCCTGCTGCCGCTTGGCCGCGCGCTGTTGCGCCCCGGTAGCGGCCTGCTGCGCGACTGGCGCCGCTACAGCCTGCTGGGCCTGTTTGGCGTCGGCCTCTACAATTCCCTGCAATACCTGGCCCTGCAATCGTCCACCCCGATCAACGTCACCCTGGTCGCGGCCGGCATGCCCGTGTGGATGATGATAGTCGGCGCCGTGTTTTTCCGCGCCGCCGTGCGCCAGCGCCAGGTGGTGGGCGCCCTGCTCTCGATTGTCGGCGTGGTGCTGGTGCTGGCGCGGGGCGACTGGCAACAGTTGGCCAGCCTGCACCTGGTGGTGGGCGACCTCTACATGGTGCTGGCAACCATCTCCTGGTCCTTCTACAGCTGGCTGCTGGTGGCGCCCTTCGGTGGCGTGCCGGCCGGACATACGGCGCTGTCGCGCGAAAACCCGGCCATCCGCGCCGACTGGGCCGCATTCCTGCTGGCCCAGGTCATCTACGGTGCAGTTTGGTCGGTCGCCCTTGCCGCCATCGAATGGAGCAGCGCGCCCCGCCAGATCGTACCCGGCTGGCAGCTCGCCGCCGTGCTCGCCTTCGTCGCCATCGGCCCCGCCGTGATCGCTTACCGCTGCTGGGGCACCGGCGTGGCCCGCGCAGGCCCCACCATCGCCGCCTTCTTCAGCAACCTCACACCCCTGTTCGCGGCCGTGATGTCACTGGCCGTGCTCGGCGAAGCGCCCCACCTGTACCATGCGGGGGCGTTTCTGCTGATTGCGGGCGGGATCGCCTGGTCGTCGCGCTAATCAGGCGCTTGCACTGATACCAGTGCCTGCGTTAATTAGTGGCGCTTTCACCGCTAGCTGGTGGAAAACCCCAGCGCCGCTCGCAGGAAGCGCTCAGCGCCATCGATGCGCCGCAAGTCGATTGCCCAGCGCCAACCAAGATAATTCTCCAGGTAGCGGGTGGCGACGCCGTTGAAATGCGCCAGCCAGTCTTTAAAACGGCTGTGGTAGGCATTGACGTTTTGTATGTGGACGCTTCCGCGCCGGCGCCTGCCCTGGCTCGAGTTGACGGCTTCGTGGTGAATATGGGCCTGTTTTGCAAAGGTTTTATAGGCGCTATTGGCATCGCTCATGAGTATCACATCGGGCGCCAGTTTTGGCAGCAGGTGAGAATGGAGCGCCTTCGGTTTCAATGCGCCTCGTCCCGCAATGAAATCGATGGTTTTGCCCCCACGATCTCGCGCCACCACGATATTGACCAGTTCCTTGGAAATGCCCCGTTTGCGCGCATGGCCACCATGCCTGCGCGGCGGCCTTTGCAATTGCCGGCTGCCTTTCTCGGATTCGAGCAGAAAGGTTTCGTCCGCTTCCGCTACGCCTTCCAGGGTTGTGGGCCGATCAAACTTGGTCCAGTCGAGAAACCGGTGGCGCCACCTGAAACTCGTGTTGGGATGCACGCCGGTTTGGCGGGCCGCACTGTGCACGGTGCAGGCGGGATCACGCAGGCAATCGAAATACGTCAGCCAGCGGTGTTTCAGTCGCAATCTCGCCAATGGCGTGCCGGTCAAACCATTGAAAGTCACGCCGCATGAGCGGCAGCGGTAACGCTGCAGATCGTTGGCAAAGCCATGCCGATACAGCCGCTTTCCCTCGCAGTTGGGGCAAGCGGCGCGCTCGCGGGCAAACTGGTTGATCACTGCGGTGACCGGCTCGCCATTGACCAGTGCCGACACGAAGACGCACACCGCCAGCCTGGCCGGATTACTTAAATTAATCAACTGGCGAAACAGGCGCCGGTATGGCTGTCGGATGTGCTGGAGAACTGCGTGCTGATAATGAAGCTGTCGGTCTGGCGCCACGCTGCTCTCCTGATGGGGGACGAGCAGGTTTGACCTCGGCAGTCTTAATTGGTTCGGCGCTCTTCCACAGCTAGCGGTGAATGCGCCAATAAAAAAAGGCGTCCGCAGACGCCCTGGAAGCGGCGCGGCGTCGCTTACGCCTTTGGCAGGGTCACGCCATGCTGACCCTGGTACTTGCCGCCGCGGTCCTTGTACGAGGTTTCGCAGACTTCATCGCTTTCGAAAAACAGCACCTGGGCGCAGCCTTCACCGGCGTAGATCTTGGCGGGCAAGGGGGTCGTGTTGGAAAACTCCAGCGTGACATAGCCTTCCCATTCCGGCTCGAACGGGGTCACGTTGACGATGATGCCGCAACGGGCATAGGTCGACTTACCTAGGCAAATCGTCAGCACGTTGCGGGGAATGCGGAAGTACTCGATGGTGCGGGCCAGCGCGAAGGAATTGGGCGGGATGATGCAGACGTCACTCTTGATATCGACAAAGGAATTCGAATCGAAGTTTTTCGGATCGACGATGGTGCTGTTGATGTTGGTGAAAACCTTGAACTCATCGGCGCAGCGGATGTCATAGCCATACGAGGACGTGCCATACGAAATCATCTTGGCGCCGTGGGCGTCGGCGCGCACCTGGCCTGGCTCGAAGGGCTCGATCATGCCCGTTTCCTGCGCCATGCGGCGTATCCATTTGTCGCTTTTGATAGTCATTGCTGGGCTTTCGGTTGAAGTGGCGGGAACGGGACGGCCGCGCTGCTGCGCCTGCCTGACCTTGCGTGTCGAGGCAGAATTTTACGCGAATTCATCGCCGCTCAGCCAATTTGTGTTTGCCTGGGCTCGGTACGCTGTGAAGGCGCCTGCCCTGGCCTCGTCGTGCCGTGCCCACTTGCTTCCGGCAGCAGCATATCAATCATCTG
This sequence comes from Massilia sp., assembly GCA_045810505.1. Lineage (GTDB taxonomy): Bacteria > Pseudomonadota > Gammaproteobacteria > Burkholderiales > Burkholderiaceae_D > JAFCUW01. Next base: position 1,509 of record JBJMVV010000283.1, on the reverse strand, counting down.
CAAGCTCAAGCGTGCCGCCTGGTCTGGCGACTCCATCGGAAACAGATGGCCGCCTTCGATGGAAAGGTAGTGCGAGCCCACCAGTTTGCGTGTCGCCGCCAGGCCAGCCTGGCGCAGTTCAAGCGATTCGGTCCCGCCGATAAACCCGATCGGGACGGGAAACGGCGGCTTGACCAGGCTCGACAGATGGTCGGGAAGGGCCCGGTAAATCGCCGTTTCCACCTCGCGGTCAAAGCGCAGTTGAACCCCGTCGGCGTGGGGCTTGAGACCATGCGCGATGTAATCGTCCAGCACGCCCGGCGCCCAGGCGGCAAAAATATCCTTGGCGGCAAAATGGGCGTGGGCGCTGGCGGCGTCGGGCCATACGACGCGGCGCTTCTGCGAGGCACGCGCTGGCGAAAAGCGGTCGGCCAGGCCACTCGCCTTGGCGTGGCGCAGCAGCCAGGCGCGCCAGCCGGCCACCACGGGCGAATCGAGCATCACCACGCAGCGGGCCAATGCCGGATCGCGGCGTGCGGCCATGAGGCTGAGCATGCCGCCAAGGGAGTGGCCCAGCAGGATGGCGGGCTGGCCGTAACCGGCCAGGGTCGCGCGCAATTCATCGACCAGCCCGGGCCAGCCGTCGCTGACGGGATAGGCGGGGTCATGGCCGACCATCTCGCTCACCCGCACCTCATAGCGCTCGCGCAAGCCGTCGAGATAGCGGCTGTAGACCCCGGCGGGAAAGCTGTTGCCGTGCGTGAAATGCAGGAGAGGTTTTGTCATGACGGCAATTGTATGCGCTGCCTCGCAAGCGCGGCTAGAGGAAATCCCCTAGTGCCGCCGATTGCGCCCACAGCGACATGCTTGCTGCTACTCAATGCGAACCCGCGCCGTTGGCCTACCTTCGAAAGGCTGGATTTTCTGCCTTAGCCACGCCAGTCATCGAGGAGCCGCCATGCACGACAATCAGCCAGAACACAACAACCAGGCCAGGCAGCCGGGTGAAAGCAAGGATACCGCCGCCGCGAAGCAGGCCAGCGCCCCCGCCCTGTCCAAGGTGCTCAAAACGGCGCCAGCCGTCTGCGCGGTGCCGCCCCGCTTTGCCGACCTGTGGGCCGGCTATCCCTCCGGCCACCCATCAAGCGAGCATTGGGCGGAGGACGTTGTCGAGCGCGGCGTGATCGTCGCCCGCAAGGGGGACTTGAAATATCCCGACCAATGCTCGCTGAAAGTGAGCGCGGCGCTGCACGGGGCCGGGGTGGACATGCGGGGCTACGCGGGTGCCTACACCATGCTCGATGGGAAGAAAGGCGCCCTGCGCGCTGCTGAACTTGCCGCCTGGCTGGACAAGCAGGCTTTTTGCGCGGGCGCCGCACCGGTGCTGCGGGCCACCGGCGGCGACTGGCAAGACAAGGTGGCCGGCAAGACCGGCATCATATATTTTGCCAATTACTGGCGCCGCGCCGGCGAAACGGCGCCCAGCGGCGACCATATCGACCTGTGGAATGGCGCGAGCCTGACGCCGTC
>JBJMVV010000282.1:0-9427 GCA_045810505.1 Massilia sp. | reverse complement strand
GCCCCGGCATCCTGTGTGATCGCCAGCGATTTCGCCATCATGTCTCCATCAATGCTAACTTTGTTGCGCTGCGCCAAAGTGTATCGGCTAAACGACCTGTACGGTTGGCGCTTTTTGCGGGCCGTGTACCTGTGCCGCCGACCTGCTGCTGACTATTATTGCATCATCATTTTGCCAACTGGTAAATAATCTTTTTCGCTGTCAAAATTTTCGCAAGACCCAAGAATGGAGTGCGCATGAACCTGGAACGCCCCGCCTCGATGTCCGCTTTCTGGATGCCGTTCACCAACAACCGCGACTTCAAGGCCCACCCCCGCCTGCTCGTCTCCGCCGACGGCATGTACTACAAGGATGTCGACGGCAACTGCGTGCTCGACGGCACCGCCGGCCTGTGGTGCGTGCCTTGCGGGCACAACCAGCCGAAAATCGTCGCCGCCGTGCGCGAGATGATCGGCCAGCTCGATTTCGCCCCCACTTTTCAAATGGGGCACCCGGCCGCGTTTGACCTGGCCGAGCAGCTGATGGAATACACCGGCCATAAATTCGGCCACGTCTTCTACACGAACAGCGGCTCGGAAGCCGTCGACACGGCCCTGAAAATGGCGCTGGCTTACCACCGCGCCCGCGGCGAAGGCCAGCGAACCCGCCTGATCGGCCGCGAGCGCGGCTACCACGGCGTCGGTTTCGGCGGCCTGTCGGTGGGCGGCATCGGCGGCAACCGCAAAAGCTTCGGCCCGTTGCTGCCCGGCGTCGATCATCTGCCCCACACCCACAACCTGGAACTGAATGCCTATTCGCGGGGCGAGCCGGAACACGGCGTCAACCTGGCCGATGAACTCGAGCGCATCGTCGCCCTGCACGACGCCTCAAACATCGCCGCCGTCATCGTCGAACCGGTGGCCGGATCGACCGGGGTGCTGATTCCGCCCAAGGGCTACCTGAAGCGCCTGCGCGAGTTGTGCACCAAGCACGGCATCCTGCTCATTTTCGATGAAGTTATCACCGGCTTCGGACGCCTCACAACGCCGTTCGGGGTGGATTACTTCGACGTCGAGCCGGACCTGATGACCACTGCCAAGGGCCTTACCAACGGCGTGATCCCGATGGGCGCCGTATTCAGCAAGGCGCACATCCACGAAGCGTTCATGAACGCACCGGCCGGCATCGAGCTGTTTCACGGCTATACCTATTCAGGCCACCCGGTGGCCTGCGCCGCAGCGCTGGCGACCCTGGAGACCTTCCGCGACCAGGATATCCTCGGTCATGCGGCCTCGATGCAGGCTTACTGGGCCGATGCGGTGCACTCATTGAAAGGGCTGCCGCACGTGATCGATATCCGCACCATTGGCCTGATCGCCGGCATCGAGCTGGCCCCGATTGCAGGCAAACCGGGCGCGCGCGCCTTTGCCGCCTTCAAGCAGGCCTTCGCGGACGGTATCCTGATCCGCGTGACGGGCGATATCATCGCGCTGTCGCCCCCACTCGTGCTGGAAAAACAGCACATCGACGAATTGTTCGGCAAGCTTGCCACCGTACTCAAACACCTGGACTAAAGCTATGAATAACCCCATGACCTATACCATCCCCCACTTCATCGGCGGCGCCGAAGTCGATACCGCCACCGGCCGCTACGCCGATGTCTTCAATCCCGCGCTGGGCGAGCCGTGTGCGAAAGTGGCGCTGGCTTCCAGCGAAGAAGTCGACCAGGCCGTGGCTGCCGCCGAAGCAGCCTTTCCCGCCTGGTCGAACACGCCCCCGCTGGCGCGCGCCCGCATCCTCTTCAAATACCTGCAGCTGTGCCAACAGCACACCGACGATTTCGCGGCCATGATCACGCGCGAACACGGCAAGACCTTTTCGGACGCCCAGGGCGAAGTCGCACGCGGCATCGAGGTGGTGGAATTCGCCGTCGGCATCCCGCAGCTGCTAAAGGGCGAATTCACCGAGCAGATCGCGCGCGGCATCGATGCCTGGGCCATGCGCCAGCCGCTCGGCGTCGTCGCCGGCATTACCCCCTTCAATTTTCCCGTGATGGTGCCGATGTGGATGTTCCCCGTCGCTCTGGCCTGCGGCAATACCTTTGTCCTCAAGCCTTCCGAGCGCGATCCATCGCCTTCGCTGCTGCACGCGAAACTGCTCAAGGAGGCCGGTCTGCCTGACGGCGTCTTCAACGTCGTCCAGGGCGACAAGACGGCGGTCGATGCGCTGCTCGACAACCCCGCCGTGCAGGCCATCAGCTTTGTCGGCTCGACCCCGATTGCCGAATACATCTACGCGCGCGGCAGCGCCGCCGGCAAGCGGGTGCAGGCCCTGGGCGGCGCCAAGAACCACATGGTGGTCATGCCCGACGCCGACATGGACATGGCGGTGGACGCGCTGATGGGCGCGGCGTACGGCTCGGCGGGCGAACGCTGCATGGCCATCTCGGTGGTGGTGGCGATTGGCGACGCCGGCGATAAACTGGCCACGGCGCTGGCCGAACGGGCAGCCGCCTTGAAAGTCAACGACGGCATGGCCGACGGCGCCGAGATGGGGCCGGTGGTCACCAAAATGGCCAAGGAACGCATTGAAAAACTGATCGGCGAAGGCGTGGAGCAGGGCGCGGCCCTGCTGGTGGACGGCCGTAATTTCCAGGTCAAGGGCCGCGAGAACGGCTATTTTGTCGGCGGCACGCTGTTCGATCACGTCAAGCCGACCATGAGCATCTATAAAGAGGAGATCTTCGGGCCGGTGCTGTGCATGCTGCGCCTGCCCACGGTGGCCGACGCCGTTGAACTGATCAACGCCAATGAATACGGCAACGGCGTGGCGATCTACACCCGCGACGGCGGCGTCGCGCGCGAATTCGTGCGCCAGATCCAGGTCGGCATGGTGGGTGTGAACGTGCCCCTGCCGGTGCCGATGGCGTTCAACTCCTTTGGCGGCTGGAAGCGCAGCATGTTTGGCGACCACCACGCCTACGGCCCGGAAGGCGTGCGCTTTTACACGCGCCACAAGGCCGTCATGCAGCGCTGGCCCAACACGGCCAGCGCTGGCGTGGAATTTGCATTCCCACAGATGAAGTAAGCACAGGCAGCAGGAAGCACTGCTGGACCGGCTGCAGCCGCACCAAGATGGGGCGCAGCCGCGAGGTTTCATCATAATAAATACGATAACGCGGAAATGGACATGATCGACTCACTCAAACACCTGCCCCCTGCAGCGCTGGCCGACAGCGCGCGGCTCGAGGCCCAGTTCACCGACCTCGCGCCGCCCCTGACAGCGCGCCAGGCCGCCATTGAAGCGGCCCGCTGCCTGTACTGTTACGACGCACCTTGCACCCGCATCTGTCCCACTGAAATCGATGTGGCCAGTTTCATCCGCAATATCCACGATCACAATCTCACCGGCGCCGCCGTCAACATCCTCAAGCAAAACATCCTGGGCGGCGCCTGCGCGCGCGTCTGCCCCACCGAAATCCTGTGCGAAGACGCTTGCGTGCGCAATCACGATGAAGAAGGCCAGCCCGTCAAGATCGGCCTCTTGCAGCGCCATGCGCTCGACAACGCCGTCTTCAAGGACCACCCGTTTCAACGCGCAGCAAGCACCGGCAAGGTCGTCGCCGTGGTCGGCGCCGGTCCGGCGGGCCTGTCCTGCGCGCACCGCCTGGCCATGCTGGGCAACGACGTCGTCATCTTCGAGGCGCGCGAAAAATCCGGCGGCTTGAATGAATACGGCATCGCCAAGTACAAGCTGCCGGGCGACTTCGCCCAGCGCGAAGTCGATTTCCTGCTCTCGATTGGGGGCATCGAAGTGCGCCATGGCCGCAAACTGGGCGAGAACCTGACCCTGGCCGAACTGCACGGCCAGTACGACGCCGTCTTCCTCGGCCTGGGCCTGGACGCCAGCCGCAGCCTGGGCCTGACCGGCGAAGACGCACCGGGCCTCACCGCCGCCGTCGACTACATCGCCACCCTGCGCCAGAGCGACGATCTGACCAAACTGCCGGTGCCGCGCCGCGCCATCGTCATCGGCGCGGGCAACACCGCCATCGACATGGCCGTGCAGATCAAGCGCCTGGGCGCCGAAGACGTCACCCTGGTCTACCGCCGCGGTTTTGAGTCGATGACGGCGACGCATCACGAGCAGGACATCGCCAAGGCCAACTACGTGCGAATGAAGACCTGGGCAGCGCCGCTGGAAGTGCTGCTCGACGACGCCGGCTGCGTGCGCGGCATGCGCTTTGAAGAGACCCGGATCGACAACGGCCGCCTGATCGGCACCGGCGCCTTCATCGAGATCGCGGCCGACGCCGTCTTCAAGGCCATCGGTCAGAGCATGGACCCGGCCGGCCTGTCCGATCCGCTGGCCAGCCAGCTGGAAAAACACGCGGACAAGATTGTCGTCGACAGCCAGTTCCGCACGGTGCTGGCCGGCGTGTATGCAGGCGGCGACTGCGTCGCGCCCGGACAGGACCTGACGGTGCAAGCCGTCCAGCATGGCAAACTGGCGGCCCACGCCATTCATAACGACATCCAAGACACTGGGGGCACAGCATGGCCGACCTGAGCATCGATTTCTGCGGCATCAAGTCGCCCAATCCTTTCTGGCTGGCCTCCGCGCCGCCCACCGACAAGGCCTACAACGTGGTGCGCGCCTTTGAAGCAGGGTGGGGCGGGGTGGTGTGGAAGACCCTGGGTGAAGACCCGGCGGCCGTCAACGTCTCCTCGCGCTACTCGGCCCACTACGGCAAGAACCGCGAAGTGGTCGGCTTCAATAACATCGAGTTGATTACTGACCGCAGCCTGGAAATCAACCTGCGCGAAATCACCCAGGTGAAAAAGGACTGGCCCGACCGCGCCATGATCGTCTCGCTGATGCTGCCCTGCGAGGAAGCCTTGTGGGCCGAGATCCTGCCGAAGGTGGAGGCGACCGGCGCCGATGGCATCGAACTCAATTTCGGCTGCCCCCACGGCATGCCGGAGCGGGGCATGGGCGCCGCCGTCGGCCAGGTGCCTGAATACGTCGAGATGGTGACGCGCTGGTGCAAAAAGCACTCGAAACTGCCCGTGATCGTCAAGCTCACCCCCAACATCACCGACGTGCGGGCACCGGCCAGGGCCGCGCTGGCCGGCGGCGCCGACGCCGTCTCGCTGATCAACACCATCAACTCGATCACGCACCTTGATCTGGACCGCATGGTGGCCTTTCCCGTTGTCGGCAACGCCAGCACCCACGGCGGCTACTGCGGTTCGGCCGTCAAACCAATCGCGCTGAACATGGTCGCGGAAATCGCCCGCGATGCGCAGACGGCAAACCTGCCCATCTCCGGCATCGGCGGCATCGGCAACTGGCGCGACGCGGCCGAATTCATCGCGCTCGGCGCCGGCTCGGTGCAGGTCTGCACGGCCGCCATGCTGCACGGTTTCCGTATCGTCGAAGAGATGAAGGACGGCCTGTCGCGCTGGATGGATGAAAAAGGCTATAAAACCATTGCCGACTTCTCGCGCAAGGCCGTGCCCAACACGACGGACTGGAAATACCTGGACATGAACTACCAGGTCATCGCCCGGATCGACCAGGACAAGTGCATCAAGTGCGGCAAGTGCTACGTCGCCTGCGAAGACACCTCGCACCAGTCGATCGCCCAGCTGATCGACGCCGTTACCCAGGTGCGTACCTATGAAGTGATCGAGCAGGAATGCGTCGGCTGCAACCTCTGCGAAATCACCTGTCCCGTCGAATCCTGCATTACCATGGTTCCCCAGGACACCGGCAAGCCCTATCTGAACTGGACCCAGGACGAGAGAAACCCACGGCGGGTCGCCTAAGCCGCATTTAGCACCGGGGACTGGCCCTGCGGGCCTGTCCCCATTTTGCAACAGAAGCGAAATGGAGCACGGACCGTGACTGTAGATTCCACCCGCAGTGAGCACCTCTGGAACGCCGACCTCGCCCCCACCACCGCCGCCCAGCGCACCTGGCGCTGGTACCACTTCGCCGCCCTCTGGGTCGGGATGGTCATGTGCATCCCCGCCTACACACTGTCAGCGAGCCTGATTGAAAACGGCATGTCCGGCTACCAGGCCGTGTTGACGGTTTTTCTCGCCAACGCCATCGTCCTGCTGCCCATGCTCGCCATCGGCCACGCCGGCACCAAGTACGGCATTCCCTACGCCGTGCTGGCCCGCGCCTCCTTCGGCACCGCTGGCGCGCGCCTGCCCGCGCTGATGCGGGCGATTGTCGCCTGCGGCTGGTACGGCATCCAGACCTGGTTCGGCGGCAGCATGATCTACACCCTGATCGGCGTCATGATGGGCCATGAAATCGGCGGCGACAAGATCGGCGGTCTGGGCATCAACGCCGCCCAGCTGGGATGCTTCCTGCTGTTCTGGGCCATCCAGTTCTACTACATCGTGCATGGCATGGACGCCATCCGCAAACTGGAAACCTGGACCGCCCCGCTGAAGATTCTGATCTGCTTCGTGCTGCTGGGCTGGGCCTACAACAAGGCCGGCGGCTTCGGCCCCTTGCTGGACGCGCCATCGCAGTTTGTCGCCGGCGGTAAAAAAGCCGGCCAGTTCTGGTCTGTGTTCTGGCCATCGCTCACTGCCATGGTGGGCTTCTGGGCCACCCTTGCGCTGAACATCCCCGACTTCACCCGCTTCGCCCGCACCCAGCGCGACCAGCTGATCGGCCAGAGCGTGGGCCTGCCTGTGCCGATGGGGCTGCTGGCTGCGCTGGCCGTGATCGTCACCTCCGCTACAGTGGTCTTGTATGGCAAGGCGATCTGGGACCCGGTCGACCTGGCCAGCCGGATGACCGGCGCCGCCGTGCTGCTTGCCCTGATCGTGCTGCTGGTCGATACCGTCAGCGTCAACCTGGCCGCCAACCTGGTGGGCCCGGCGTACGATTTCTCGGCGCTGGCGCCGCGGCTGATTTCCTACAAGGCGGGCGGCTATCTCACCGCCGCCATCGCCCTCGTCATGATGCCGTGGAAGATACTTGAGACGACCCAGGGCTATATCTTTACCTGGCTGATCGGCTACTCGGCCCTGCTCGGGCCGATTGCCGGCATCCTCATCGTAGACTACTACCTGGTCCGTAAAACGCGCCTGGACGTCGAGCAGTTGTACCGCGAGGACGGCGCCTACTCGTACGCCAATGGCTGGAACATGGCGGCGATTGCCGCCTTCATCCTCGGCGTGCTGCCGAATATTCCCGGCTTTCTCAATGCCGCCTTTCCCGCCGCCTTCCCGGGCGTCGGTGAAGGCTTCAAACTGCTGTACACCTATGCCTGGTTTGTCGGCATCGCCATTTCAGCCCTCGTCTACGGCCTGTTGATGGGGCGACGCAGCGTCCCTGTCGTTGCCGCAAGCGTCTAGTTCAACCAAGGAGCACCCAGCATGAGCATCTTCATTCGCGGCGGTACGGTCGTCAACGCGGACCGCGCTTTCAAGGCCGACGTCATCTGCTTCGGCGACAAGGTCGTCGCCGTGGGCGAAAACCTGGAAGCGCCGCCCAACGCCACCATCATCGACGCCAGCGGCCAGTACGTCATGCCAGGCGGGATCGACACCCACACCCACATGCAACTGCCCTTCATGGGCACCGTCACGGCCGACGATTTTTTCACCGGCACCGCGGCCGGTCTTGCGGGCGGCACCACCACCATCATGGATTTCGTCATTCCTGATCCGAAGCAGTCGCTGCTCGAGGCCTATCACACCTGGCGCGGCTGGGCCGCCAAGTCTGCCGGCGACTACACCTTCCACGTCGCAGTCACCTGGTGGGCCGATTCGGTCCACAAGGAGATGGGCACGCTGGTGCGCGATCACGGCGTCAACAGCTTCAAGCACTTCATGGCGTATAAAAACGCCATCATGGCCGATGACGAAACCCTGGTCAAAAGCTTTACCCGCGCGCTGGAACTGGGCGCCATCCCCACCGTCCATGCGGAAAACGGTGAACTGGTCTACCAGCTGCAGCAGGACCTGTTGAAGCGCGGCGTGACGGGACCACGCGCCCATCCGGTTTCTCGCCCGCCCGAAGTGGAAGCGGAAGCGGCCAACCGCGCCATTGCGATTGCCAACGTGCTGGGCACACCCGTCTACATCGTCCACGTCTCCTGCGAAGAGTCGCTCGACGCTATCACCCGCGCCCGCGCCAGGGGCCAGCGCGTGTATGGCGAAGCGCTGGCGGGGCACCTGGTGATCGACGACAGCGTGTATCAAAGCGAGGACCTGGAATATGCGCGTGGCCACGTGATGAGCCCACCGTTTCGCGGCAAGCACCACCAGGCGGCCCTGTGGCGCGGCCTGCGCGGCGGGAATCTGCACACCACCGCCACCGACCACTGCACCTTCTGCGCCGAGCAGAAGGCGGCCGGCAAGGATGACTTCACCCGCATCCCCAACGGCTGCGGCGGGGTGGAAGAGCGCATGGCCGTGGTGTGGGATGCAGGCGTCAACAGTGGCCTCCTGACCCCGTCCGAATTCGTCCGCGTCAGCTCAACCAACGCGGCGCAGATTTTTAATATGTATCCCCGCAAAGGCGTGGTGGCCGTGGGCGCCGACGCCGACCTGGTGGTGTGGGATCCGGCAGGCACCCGCACCATCTCCGCCAAGACCCAGTTTTCTAAGGGCGGCTTCAATGTATTCGAAGGACGCACCGTGCGCGGCATCCCGACCGTGACGGTCGCCGCCGGCAAGGTCGTGTTCGAGCGCGGAGAACTGCGCGCCGTTGAAGGCGCGGGCCGCCACATCGACCGTCCACCGTTTGCCGCCCCCCTGCACGTTGCCGCCTGAAGGAGTTTTAGATGAACGATATCCGTATCAATGGCAGCCGCCTGTGGGCCTCGCTGATGGAACTGGCGCAAATTGGCGCCACCCCGAAAGGCGGCGTCAAGCGCCTGGCGCTCACAGACCTGGACCGCCAGGGCCGCGACCTGGTCGTGGGCTGGGGCCGCGACGCGGGCATGAGCATCACCGTCGACCAGATCGGCAACGTCTTCATGCGTCGCGAGGGACGCAATCCTGCGCTGGCGCCGGTCATGACGGGCAGTCACATCGACACCCAGCCGACCGGCGGAAAATTCGATGGCAACTACGGCGTGCTGGCGGGCCTGGAAGTGGTGCGCACCCTGAACGACGCCGGCATTGTGACCGAAGCGCCGATCGAAGTCGCTTTCTGGACCAACGAGGAAGGCTCGCGCTTCGTGCCGGTGATGATGGGCTCGGGCGTGTTCTGCGGCGCTTTCAGCCTGGAGACGGCCTACGCGGCCCGGGACACCGAAGGTTTGAGCGTAAAAGATGAACTGGCGCGCATCGGCTACCTGGGCGAACAGGTGCCGGGTCAGCACCCCATCGGCGCCTACTTTGAAACCCACATCGAGCAGGGCCCCGTGCTGGAAGACGCCGACAAGGTGATCGGCGTGGTGCCCGCCGTG